>JACRNU010000060.1:0-7896 GCA_016234805.1 Elusimicrobiota bacterium | reverse complement strand
GGCCGGCGAGCGCTCATGCCTCGTGGCCCTCGACCAGACCCCCTTCTACGCCGAGTCCGGAGGCCAGGTCGGGGACCAGGGCCTCATCCTGTCTTCGGACGGCAAGACCATCCTCGCCAAGGTCCTCGACACCCAGAAGCACGACGCGGTGGTCCTGCACGTCTCTGAGCTCCAGGGCAGCCAGCGGCTCCAGCCCGGCGACAAGGTGCTGGCCCGGGTCGACGAGCTCAGGCGCTCCTACATCCGTCCCCACCACACGGCCACGCACCTGCTCAACGCGGCCCTGCGCCGGATCCTGGGCTCCCATGTGCGCCAGGCCGGCTCCTACGTCGGCCCGGACAAGCTCCGCTTCGACTTCACCCACCCCAAGGGCCTCGACCCCGCCGAGCTCTCCGCGGTCGAGGAGTTCGTGTCCTCCGAGGCGGCCAAGTCCCAGCCCGTGGAGACGCGGGTCGACACCTTCGAGAAGGCCAAAGGACTCGGCGCCACGGTCCTGCTCGGCGAGGACTACGGCAAGCGGCCCAGGATGGTGCTCGTGGCCCCGGCTGGCTGGTCCGATCCCGCGACCCGGTGCAGCCTCGAGCTCTGCGGGGGCACGCACGTCTCCAACACCTCCGAGATCGGGGGATTCAAGATCCTCAAGGAATCCTCGGTCGCGGCCGGCATCCGCCGCATCGAGGCCGTGGCCGGCCCGGCTCTCGTTGATTTTCTCCGCGAGGCCCGGGCCGGTGAGGCCCGCCTGCTCGCCGAGCTCTCACAGCGCGTGAAGGACCGCCTCACCGAGCTCCAGAGACTCGGCGGCTCCGCGGACGAGTTCGCCCTGGACGGCCGCACCGCCGCGGAACTGCGCTCCCGCGAGCGGGACCTGGCGTCCCTCCTCGGCAGCCTCCGGGAAAAGAAGCTCTCGAGCGCGGCGGAGGCGGGCAAGAAGATCGTCTCCGCCGGAAGCATGCGCCTCCTGGCCCAGCGCCTCGAAGGCGCGGACCCCAAGAACCTGCGCTCCCTGGCGGACAAGTTCAAGGCCGAGGTCGGCACCGGAGCCGTGTTCCTCGCCTCGGCCCGCGACGGCAAGCTCTCCTTCGTGCTCGCCCTGACCCCGGACGCGGTCGCGGGCGGCAGGGACGCCAGCCGGCTGGCCAAGTCCCTTGCCGGAGCGCTCGGGGGATCCGCGGGCGGCAGGGCCGACTTCGCCCAGGGCGGGCTCTCCGACTCCGGCTGGGACGACATCGTGTCCCGTCTGGCGGGGCTCCTCGGCAATTGCTAGAATCTCTTCATGCCTTACCAGTGCAAGGTGAGCGCGGTCGAGTTCGTCGAGCCTCCGGCGGATCTCTCTTCCGGCACGGCCGTGGTGCGGGTGAAGCTCGAGGACGGCAAACAGTCCGTGTTCACCGTGGCGACCATGGACACCCCGGGCCGCTGGCTCAAGGAAGCCAAGAGCCCCTTCCGCCTGGGCAGGCCCGTGCTCTTCGTGCGCAGCCTCCAACAGCAGGCCGTGGCCAATGCCGTCAATTGGATGGCGGCCGACATGGGCGGCTTCTGGCTGAGGTACTACAACTCCGAAAAGCGCCCCGCGAAGGGGCTATCGTGACCGGCAACCGCGTGGTCAAGGTCGAGGTCATGGAGGTCGAATCCTCCTCCGGCCCCGAGAACGCGACCGGCGTGCTCGACGTCTATCTTACCGACGGCCGCGAGTTCTCCCTCCTGGCCGCGACCCCGTCCTGGTTCGAGGGCAAGATGTCCAAGCTCGGACTTGATTTCTACTACGGCCACTCGATCCTCTTCCTCTCCGCCCTCAAGCCCGACATCGCCAGGAAGGCCGCCAAGGAGCTGGCCAAGGACGACTCTTTGCTGTGCCAGTATGACACGCCCCGCACGACCCTGCCGCGGGTCCTCGAGGAGTTCAAGCAGCGGCACTGATTCGCGCCCGTGGTGAAATGGATATCATAACAGCCTCCGAAGCTGTGGGTCCAGGTTCGATTCCTGGCGGGCGCACTCTTTCACCCTTCGCCCGTCCCCGAAGGCGCTAAGGCCCGCCGGAGCGGGGCGGGCGCAATTCTTACCTGAGGGGAGAGGCGCCCCAGGAGTTGCAGGCCATGCAGGAGCTGGTGAAGCGCTCAGTCGGGACGTAGCAGGCGGCCACCCCGCTCTTGAGCAGGACCCAGACCCTTCGGTAGTTGAGGGCGAGGTCCGACCCGCACTTCTCGCGCTGGACAGCGGGCCCAGCGGTCTGGACGACCTCGACCTCGGTCATGCCCATGCGGATGGTGCCGGCCGCGCGGCTAGAGGCCTGCTCGATGGACTTCATGAGCTCCGAAAGCTGGGTGCGCGTTCCCGCGGACTCGGTCTGGACCTTTTCGAGCCGGTCGAGCTGGGCGGTCATGTCCTTGACGGACTTCTCCTGGAGCCGGGCTAGCCTCTCGACCCGGGCCAGGGCCTCGGCGTCCTGGGCCTTCTTGAAGCGCACGAGGGGCTCGTAGAGGGTCCGCAGGAGCGTGTAGACGTCCACGGCGCCGTCCCCGCGTTCCGACAGATGCTCGCGGATGGCCTCGGACTTGAGCTTGCCGAGCTCGGTGAGCTGGACGAAATCCGCGAGCGCGTCCCGGCCGTCGGCGAGCGCGTCCTTGCGGCCCTTCTCCCGCGAGGGCGACGCCTCGGCCGCGCCCACGGCGTAGATGTAGTCCCCCTCCACATAGGCGTCGCGCTCCACCCAGAAGGGCCTCCTGGCGGCGAGCGCCGAAGACGGGGCCAGGAAGACCCCGGCCAGGACCGCGCAGCCCAAGAATATCCGGACCAGGATGAAGTCCGCCATGGGGTCCCCTATTCGATCAGGAGGATCGCGTCCGGATCCCCCTCGTGAGCCTTGCCGGAGAAGACCAGCATGAGCCCGCTGATCCGCTCCCCGGGTGATTCCTCGTCGTGCCAGCGCGCCTCGAGCTCCGCGGCCGGGATGAACCCGTAATGCCCCAGGAGCGAAGGGTCCATGAAGTAGAAGTTCTTCGCGTCATAGCCCACCGCCACCACATAGTGGCCATCCTTCCAATCCTCTGCGTAAGATGACGATTGGTCCAGAGCCTTGCCCTGTGCCCCGGAGGGCTCAGCCTGTGGGGCATCGGCCCAGGCTTGGATGGAGACCAGCGCAGGCGAACCAGCGTCGAGCGCGGCCCTGAGGTCCGCGAGCCCGGCCCCTTTCCTCACCGAGACCTTGAGCCCGTGCTCCTCCGCGACCTTCGCGATGACGCGGAAATCCGTTCCGTTCTCCGGGGTCGGCTTGAGCTCCTTGGCGAGCTGGTCCTCGCGGAGTTCCTCTCCGAAGAACGCCAGCACGGACTGGAGCGCGGCCACGCCGCAGGTGTAGTCCGTGGCCTGCCGGGTCTTGGGAAGACGGATGAGCTTCAAGCCGGGACTTTCCTTGAGCTGCGCTGTCCGGGTCGCCCCTTTCCCGGAGGCAGCTGCGCCCCGCGCTGCCGGGACTCCCCAAGCAGCCATGGCGGCCAGCATCCCGAGGGCCATGGCCTTCCTCATCCCTTGGCCCAGGCCGCGGGCCGCTTCTCGAGGAAGGCCTTCAAGCCCTCCTGGGCCTCGGCCGTGGAGCGCACCCGCACCAGCGTGTCGAGGCAAAGGGACAGTTCTGTCTCGAGCTCCGGGGAGGCCAGCTTCCGAATGAGGGCCTTGGCCTCGGCCACGGCGCCTGGTCCGTTGCGCAAGATGCCGGCGGCCACGGCGTCCACCCGCTTGTCCAACTCGGCCTCGGGCAGGACCTCGTGCACGAGTCCCATGCGCGAGGCTTCGTCCATGCCGAAGGGCTCGGAAGTGAGATAGTAGCGCAAGGCGAAGCTCGGGCCGATCTTGGGAAGCACGAACGGCGAGATGACCGCGGGAACAACCCCGAGGCGGCACTCGGAGAAGCACATGCGGCTTCCGGCCTCGGCCAGCACGATGTCGCACGAAGCGACCAGGCCCAGGCCGCCTCCGTACACGCCGCCGTGGACCCGGGCCACGACCGGAGCACGGCACTCAGCCACGGAATGGCACATGGCCGCCACGAGGGAAGCATCCTTGCGCGCCGCCTCTCCCTGGAGGAGCCCCGCCTCCTTCATCCAGGCGATGTCGGCCCCGGCGCAGAAATCCTTGCCTTCGGCGGAGAGGACCACGACGCGCACGCTCCGGTCAGCGGAGAGTTCCCGGAAGCAGTCCGCGAGCTCCTGGAAGGCCCGGGCGTCGAGGGCGTTGCGGACCTCGGGCCGGCACAGCCGCACCGAAGCGGCCGGGCCCTTCGCTACCTTCAGGCGCTCGTAAGCCATCACATGCGGAAGACCGGGAACGCGGGCTTGCTTCCCGGGGTCTGGGCCGCGGCCTGGAGGCAGAATCCCAGGATGTCGCGCGTGTGCGCGGGCTCGATGATGCCGTCGTCCCAGAGGCGCGCGGTCGCGAAGTAGGGGTGCCCTTCGGCCTCGTACCGGGCGCGCACCGGCGCGGCGATGGCCTCCTCCTCCTCGGCGGACAGGCCCTTGCCCTGCCTTTTGAGCTGCTCGCGCTTGATGATGACCATGACCTGGGCCGCCTGCTCCGGGCCCATGACGCTGATCTTGGAGTTGGGCCAGCTGAACAGGAAGCGCGCCCCGTAGGCGCGGCCGCACATGGCGTAGTTGCCCGCCCCGTTGGACGAGCCGGTCAGGATGGTGTACTTCGGCACCGGGGCCGTGGACACGGCCTGCACCATCTTGGCCCCGTGCTTGATGATGCCGCCCTCCTCGAACTCCCGGCCCACCATGAACCCGGTGATGTTCTGGAGGAAGAGGAGCGGGATGCCCCGCTGGGAGCACAGCTCCACGAAATGGGCCCCTTTGACCGCCGAATCCGAGAACAATATCCCGCAGTTGCCCACGATGCCCACAGGGTGCCCCTTGATGCGGGCGAAGCCCGTCACGAGGGTGCGGCCGTAAAGGGCCTTGAAGGGATGGAAGCGGCTGCCGTCCACGATGCGGGCGATAACCTCGGCCATGTCGCCCGGCCGGCGCAGGTCGCGGTGCACGAGCCCGTAGAGGTCGTCGGCAGGGTACGCGGGCTCCTCGAAGCCCGTGGGAAGCTTGAACTCGGGGGCGTTGAGGTTCTCCACGATGGAGCGGCAGACGCGCAAGGCTTCCGCGTCGTCAGCCGCGAGGTGGTCGGTCACGCCCGAGATGCGGCTGTGCATGTCCCCGCCGCCGAGCTCCTCCTCGCTGGACTCCTCGCCGGTCGCTGCCCTGACGAGCGGAGGTCCCCCGAGGTAGATGGTGCCGGTCCCTCGAACGATGACGCATTCGTCCGACATGGCCGGGACATAGGCCCCGCCCGCGGTGCACATGCCCAGGACCACGGAGACCTGAGGGATGTTGAGCGACGACATCACGGCCTGGTTGTAGAAGATCCTGCCGAAGTGCTCCTTGTCCGGGAAGACCTCGGCCTGCTTGGGGAGGAACACGCCGCCCGAATCCACGAGGTAGAGGCACGGCAGGCGGTTCTCGATGGCGATCTCCTGCGCCCGAAGGTGCTTGCGGATGCTCTCGGGGTAGTAGGTGCCGCCCTTGACCGTGGCGTCGTTGGCCACGATGGCCCGGCACCTCGTCGTCGTACATGCCGTAGGCCGCCATGGCCGATAGCTCGAGGAAGAAGGAACCCGGGTCGACGAGTTTATCCACGCGCTCGCGCGCGGTCAGCTTACCGCGTTTGCGGTGGAGCTCGAGGGCCTTGGCCGAGCCTCCCTCGCGGACCTTGGCGAGCTTGCCGCGCAGGTCATCAAGGAGACCGGCATGATACCTGGCGTTCTCCTTGAAATCGGCGCTGTCCCTGTCCACGCGGGACACGACCACCGGAGTGTCGAAGGTCTTCATGCGCTCATCTTACCAAAATTTCACCGCCCATCGCCCCATTGTCGGACCTGAACGAAAAAGCTAGAATCTCGCACAACAAGCCGCACTTTCGGTGGGGTGGCTGAGCGGTCAAAAGCAACGGTCTGTAAATCCTGCGCCCCGCCCTTTTCCCGGCCCGCCTTGCTCCCGTCTCAGGACTGGTTTCTCGACGAGAAACCGCCTAAATAGCCTCTTGGGTCTTCTTGTGCCGCTTTGGCTGGACAGGGCCGCTTTTGGCCCCTGAGTGGACACTTTTTGGACACTCGCCGGACGCCCAATCTATCTGACCACGAAGCCGGTCAGGCGGCCGCGGCGGCGATCTCGCTGATGACCGCGAGGGCCCGGCCGACGCGGTCCACGCCCTTCTCGGTGATGCGGATATGCCCGTGGACAGCCTCCACGAACCGACGGCCAGCCAAGAAGCTCTTGAACCTCTCCGCCAAGTAGGACCGCAGTTCTGCCGGAGCCCTGAGGACCTCTCCCTTCAACTCAGGACAGCCGTCGATCACGGCCACGATGTCCTCCATGTCAGGGCTGGCCAGGAAGTCATCCTTGCCGCGGTCGAGAAAGGCCTCTATCTTCGAAGCCACGAGGTAAGGAACGGTCAGAACCGCGACATCCTGGCCGTCAGGCAGCCGCGCCGTCCCGGCTTCCGCGACGCCATCGGCGTACCACCGGTTCTTGAAGCCGAGTATTCCCCCTTCCGTGGGCATGACGTCCACCTGGATGCCGTGGAATTCCCACCGGCAGACAGGGGCATCCTTGTCCGTGGAGTGCTTGAAGCCCAGGCCGCGGAGCTCCTCTTCGAGGCCGTAGTACTGCGACCTGCGGGCCAACTCTACGACGCAGTCCACATCGTCCGTGGCCCGCGCCTCGGCAGCCGTGGGGTCCGATAGGTACAGGTCGATGGTGGCGCCGCCCACGAAGACGACTTTCTCCTTCAAGCCAGCCAGGCCCTTGGCGACGACCGCCAGCATATCGAGGTTCCGGGTCTTTCTAGGCCTCATTCAACCGCCGCTCCAGTTCCAGGCAGGCAAGCTGCCTTTCGCGGGCGCGTCCCACCCGTATGGCGTCCACCAAGGCGAGCAGTTCGTGCAGCTTGGGGTCGAGTTGCGCCGCCTTGGGCGCGGACGGGTACAGCGGCGAGACGGCCTGGCCGCGCAGGGTGCCTTCGCCGGAGGGCCAGACGTACTGGTCGTGAGCCTCGGACACGATCTTCTTCGAGAGCGGCAGAGCCGAGTGAGACGTGGGGACTCCCCGGCAAACGGGCCCCAACCGGGCTGGATAGACGTACTTGAGGCCGTGGATCAGGAATTCCAACAGGGCCGATCGCATGAGCAGTTTCTTCGATGCGTCCAAGAAGCCGGAGTTCTTCGCCCGCTCCAGGGACATGCTGACCTCGTACTGGGAGAGTCCGAGCTCGCGGGCCAAGTCCACCTGACGCCACGTCTTGCCCTCCGAAACCGCCAGTTTCAAGAGAACCAGGACATCCTGGGACTTAAGGCCATGCTGCACCCTCATAGGCATAGTGTAGCACACAATATTGCTTATTGCAATATGCTATATGCAATCTGAAAACCCAGCCTTGCCCTGGCGCCGGCGGGCTTGTGCGGGGAGACTCTCAGTGCAGCCAGCCGGCGTCCTTGCCCAGGCAGCACTTCTTGAACTTCTTGCCGCTCCCGCAAGGGCATGGATCGTTGCGGCCCGCACTGGGAAGCCTCGTTCGTCCCATGGCCTGCTCAAGCCATTCCGAGGCCTTGGCCGCGCGCCTCCAGGCAGGCAGGACGTTCGCGGCGCAGGCTATCGCCTCATCCTCCGAGCCAAGCGCGACATGCCCGGGAAGTTTCCTCGGGATGGTCTTCGTGCCCAACCTATCTTTCGGGCCTCTTAGCCACTAGGCAGCAAGCGTAGCGCTCCGACGAGCTTCAGGATTTTCTCCTGCTCGGAGGAACATCTGGTCGTCCACTCCAGAGTCCTTTTCCCCGACTGAAAGCGAACAGCGTGGACG
>JACRNU010000094.1 GCA_016234805.1 Elusimicrobiota bacterium | reverse complement strand
TTTCCGGCTCGACCCCGCGGTTCCCCTGGTCATCCCTGAGGTCAACGGCAATGTCCTTTCCAGGGACACCCGGCTCATCGCGGGCCCGAACTGCACCATGACCCCCCTGGCTGTGGCAGGCATCGCGCTCCACCGGGCCGCAGGGGTGCGCGAAGTGCGGCTGGCCACCTACCAGTCCGTGTCAGGGGCCGGCCGAGCAGCCCTTGAGGAGTTCTTCGGACAAGCATCAGCCCTGGCAGGTCTCTCCATGAAGGACCGGGCTCCAATCATCCCGGCTGCCAAGCACCGGGCTCTGCCCAAGCCCATTGCCTGCAACGTCATCCCCCAGGTGGGCAGATTCGACGCGGAAGGGGTTTCCGGCGAGGAACGAAAAGTGGCGTCCGAGCTGCGCAAGGTCTGGGACGCGCCCGGGATGGCCGTGAGCGTGACAGCAGTGCGCGTGCCCGTGGTCCGGGGACACTCCATGTCCGCGTGGCTGACCTTCAAGGACCCGCTCTCTCCTGAAAAAGCCAGAAAGCTCATGTCCAAGACTCAAGGCCTGGTCCTCCTGCCTGAAGGGGACTATCCCACGCCTGTCTTGGTGGGAGGCAAAGGCCCGGTCTATGCCGGCCGGGTGCGCAGGGGAGCGACTGAAAGGGAACTCTGCCTCTGGCTGTCCTACGACAACCTGCTCAAGGGCGCGGCCTTGAACTCCGTGCAGATCGCGGAAGAGCTCCTCAGCCGCGGCTGGCTCTAACTAGAAAAACCGGGCCGCGACCCAGTAACAGGCTGCCGCGATGGCGGCTGAGGCCGGGATGGTCATGATCCAGGCCAGGAGTATCTCGCCTCCCACGCCCCAGCGCACCGCTGTGAAGCGCCTCAGCGCCCCCACGCCCATGATGGCGCCCGTGATGGTGTGCGTGGTGCTCACCGGGATGCCGAAGGCGGATGCCAGGTAGAGGGTCATGGCCCCGCCAGTCTCGGCGCAGAACCCATCAACGGGCCGGAGCTTGGCCACCTTCTGGCCCATGGTCTTGACGATGCGCCAGCCCCCGAAGAGCGTACCCAGGCCCATGGCCAGGCTGCACGCGAGCACGACCCATTTTGGTACATGATAGGTCGGCCCCAGGACCCCGGCGGAGAAGAGCAGGATCGAGATGATGCCCATGGTCTTCTGCGCGTCATTGCCCCCATGCCCCAGGCTGTAGAGCGCGGCCGAGACCAGCTGTCCCTTGCGGAAGATCCCATCCACTTTCGATGGAGGGAACCTGCGGAACCCCCAATAGACCACCACACCGAGCCCCAATCCCAGGGTCAGGCCCAGGACCGGGGCCAGGAGCATGAAGACCAGGGTCTTGATGATGCCTGCCCAGACCAGGGCCGTGGTCCCGGATTTCACCAAGGCCGCGCCGATGAACCCGCCGATGAGGGCATGTGAAGAGCTTGTGGGCAGGCCCCAGTACCAGGTCAGCAGGTCCCAGGCACAGGCGCCGATAAGGGTCGCGGCGATGATGGAGCGGTCCACCACATCAGGATGGATGATGCCCTTGCCGATGGTGTTGGCCACATGGAGCTCGAAGAAGGTGAACGCGATGAAGTTGAAGAACGCGGCCCAGATCACGGCCTGTTTGGGCGTCAGCACCCGGGTCGAGACGACCGTGGCGATGGAGTTGGCCGAGTCGTGGAACCCGTTGATGAAATCAAAGGCCAGCGCCAGGCCGATGATGAGGAGAAGAGAGATGTCCACGGGTTCCTTGCCGCGGACATTCAAACATATTTCCCTTGACGGGACTACCCGTCAACCCAATGGGCGCGTTTAGAAGATCCGGACCGCGACCCAGTAACAGCATGCGGCGATGGCGGCTGAGGCCGGGATGGTCATGAACCAAGCCAGCAGGATCTCGCCCCCCACTCCCCAGCGCACCGCCGTGAAGCGCCTCAGCGCCCCCACGCCCATGATGGCGCCCGTAATGGTGTGCGTGGTGCTCACCGGGATGCCGAAGGCTGAGGCTAGGTAGAGGGTGATGGCGCCTCCGGTCTCGGCGCAGAACCCGTCCACGGGCCGCAGCTTGGCCACCTTTTGGCCCATGGTTTTCACGATGCGCCAGCCCCCGAAGAGCGTACCCAGGCCCATGGCCGCGTGGCAGGACAGGACCACCCAGAGCGGGACGTGGTAGACCGGCCCCAGGACGCCGGCTGAGAAAAGCAGGACCGTGATGATGCCCATGGTCTTCTGCGCGTCATTGCCCCCGTGCCCCAGGCTGTAGAGCGCGGCCGAGACCAGCTGGCCCTTGCGGAAGATGCCGTCCACGCGCGACGGCGCGAATCTCCGGAACCCCCAGTAGACCGCCACTCCGAGGGTCAAACCCATGGTCAGACCGAGCACCGGGGCTAGGAACATGAAGGAGACGGTCTTGATGATGCCCTTCCAAACGAGCGCCGAAGTCCCGACCTTGACCAGGGCCGCGCCAATGAAGCCTCCCATGAGCGCGTGCGAGGAGCTCGTGGGCAATCCCCAGTACCAGGTCATGAGGTCCCAGATGGACGCGCCCAGCAGGGTCGCCACGATGATGCTCCGGTCCACGATGGCTGGATCCACGATGCCTTTGCCCACGGTATTGGCGACCTTCAAGTCGAAGACCAGGAACGCGATGAAGTTGAAGAACGCGGCCCAGATCACGGCCTGGTTAGGCGTCAGCACCCGGGTCGAGACGACCGTGGCGATGGAGTTGGCCGAGTCGTGGAACCCGTTGATGAAGTCAAAGGCCAGCGCCAGGCCGATGATGAGGATGAGACCGAGGTCCATGCCTCAGCCCTCCTTGGCTTTGATGCCCTCGATGGTGTGCGCCACTTCCTCGCACTTGTCGATGGCGCGCTCGATGGCCTCGAAGCTGCGGTCCCACTTCATGATCTCGATGGCGTCCGTGCCTCCGGCGAAAAGCGCCTCGATGGCCTTGGACAGCAGGGCGTCGCCCTCGTTCTCCAGGCGGTTGATCTCGATGCAGTGGTCAAGCAGGCGGCGGGTCTTGTCCGAGGAGCCGAGGCAGGAAACAGCCTTATGCACGGCCTCCGTGGCCTGGAACAGCACTTCCGCCAGGGCCGCGATCTCGGCTCTACAGGCATTGATGCGGTAGAGCTTCATCCTGTTGACCGTGCTCTGGATGATGTCCACCACGTCGTCGAGCTCGCTGGCCAGGGCGTGGATGTCCTCGCGGTCGAAGGGGGTCACGAAGGTGCGGTTGAGCTTGTCCTTGATCTCGTGCGTGGTGATGTCCGCCTCGTGCTCGAGCTCGCGCAACTGGTTGAAGATGGGGGATTCAAGGTCCCATGCCCGCACCAGGTCGCGGAACATGCCCGCGGCTTTCACCCCGGCCTCGGCCTGCACGATGAACAGCTCGTAGAACTTCTCTTCCCTGGGAATCAATGTCAGCGCCATCGGCTCCTCCGTGATTTCAAGATGGGGAGGAAAGTGTAGCAGGCCGGGACAGCCCGAGCATATAGGCCGGAGGCAAAACCTGCATGACAACCGCATGACAGCGGTCTACTAGGACGGAAGGGGGAGCGTGAAGCTGAAGGTCGAGCCCTGGCCCGGCTCGCTTTGGATGGCCACGGAGCCGGCGTGGGCCTCCACGATGTGCTTGACGATGGCCAGACCCAGGCCCGTGCCGCCCTGCTCGCGGGACCGGGCCTTGTCCACGCGGTAGAAGCGCTCGAAGATGCGCGGGAGGTGCTCGGCCGGGATGCCGCACCCCGAGTCCTCCACCGTGACCCGGACCTCGCCCTTGCCTACGGCCGCGTGGACGCGCACGACCCCGGCTTCTGGCGTATACTTGACCGCGTTGTCGATGAGGTTCGTGAACACCTGCTTGAGCTGGCCGCGGTCCGCCGGGACCCCGGGCATGTCAGGGAACGGGTCGAGCCTGAGCACGATGCGCTTGCGCTGGGCCAGGGGCTTGAGCGCCGCCACGACCTCCCCGGCCACGCGCATCAAAGACACCGGCTCCTTCGTCGGAGACCGGGCCCCGGACTCGAGCGAAGAGAGCGTCAGCAAGTCGTCGACGAGCCTGGTCATGCGGTCCGCGTTGCCCTCGATCTCCCGGCAGAACTCCTGTCGGGTTTTAACGTCCTGCGGCTCACCTGACACAAGGGTCTCGGCGTAAGCCTTCACCGCGGCCAGCGGGGTGCGCAGTTCATGCGAGACATTGGCCACGAAATCCTTGCGCATCTTCTCCACGCGCTCAAGGCGGGACAGGTCGTCCTGAATGCGCGCCGCCATCTTATCCAGCGCAGCCGCGAGCTGGCGGTGCTCGTCCCCAGGGACCGGGCCAACCCTCGCGGAAAAATCCCCGGCAGCGATCTTCTCCGCGGCTTCCCGGATGTCGTGGAGCGGCTGCCCCAGGGAGCGGCTGAGCCCCCGAGCCGCTGGAAAGGACGCTGCCAGGAGCAGTACTGCCGCGGCGGCTCCCCACGCCGGAAGGCTTGCCGCGGCCGCGCCGGCAAGGACCGCGCCGGCCAGGGCCAGGAACAGCTTCACGGTCGTGGTCATCCTGGAGCGCTAATCCCGCTTGAGCCGGTAGCCCACGTTCTTGACGGTCACGACCCGGCGCGCCTCGCTGCCCAGCTTGTCGCGCAGACGGGCCACGTGCTGGTCCACGGTCCGGGTGTCGATCTCCAAGGCACGGTCGTAGCCCCAGACCTTCTCAAGGATCTCGTCGCGGGAAAGGGCCTTGCCCTCGGCCGAGAGCAGGCACCGGAGCAGCTCGAACTCCTTGGTGCTCAGGGCCGCGAGCTTGCCCGCGACCTTCACCTCGTAGCGCTCGAGGTCGACCTCGAGGCTCCCGGCCCGCAGGGCCCCTTCCGTCCCGGCGGGACCGCGGGACCGGCGCAGGATGGCCTTGACCCGGGCCAGGACCTCGCGCACGCTGAAGGGCTTGGTCACATAATCGTCCGCCCCTAGCTCGAGCCCGAGGACACGGTCGACCTCCTCCTTGCGCGCGGTGAGCATCAGGATGGGGGTGCGGGAGGTCTTGCGCACGGCCTTGCAGAATTCGAACCCGTCGAGCTTGGGGAGCATCAGGTCGAGGATGACGAGATCCGGCTTGTCGGCCTGGAACGCCGCGAGCCCGGCCAAACCGTCTCCGGCCGAGGCCACGGAGTAGCCCTCCCGCTCCAGGTTGAACTTGAGGACCTTGACCAGTGCGCGCTCGTCCTCGACGATCAGGACCCTCGCTCCAGCCATGCTCACGCGGCCTTGGGCTTGATGCTCTCGGCTCCGAAGTGCGGGACCAGGGCCGGCGGGATCTTCACCGAGCCGTCGGCCTGCTGGCAGTTCTCCAGGACCGCGGCGAAGAGCCTGCCCACCGCCACCCCGCTGCCGTTCAAGGTGTGGACGAACTCCGGGTCGCCCTGCGCCCCGCGCCGGAATCTGGCCTCCATGCGCCGGGCCTGGAAGTCGCCGCAGTCGGAGCAGGAGGAGATCTCGCGCCACTTGCCCTCTCCGGGCATCCAGACCTCGAGGTCGTAGGTCTTGGCCGCGGAAAAGCCCATGTCCCCGGTGCACAGCGCCACCACGCGGTGAGGGATGCCCAGGGCCGTCAGGACGCCTTCCGCGTCCGCGGTGAGGCCCTCCAGGGCATTCTGGGAATCCTCTGGCTTGGTGATCCACACGAGCTCGACCTTGTCGAACTGGTGGACCCGGATGAGGCCGCGCACGTCCTTGCCGTAGGAGCCGGCTTCAAGCCTGAAGCAGGGCGTGAAAGCCGCGAACTTGAGGGGCAGCACGGACTCGTTGAGGATCTGTTCGCGAACGAGGTTCGTGAGCGGGACCTCGGCCGTGGGGATGAGGAAGAGCTCCTTGTCGCCCTCGTCCTCCCCGGTGGTCGTCTTGTAGAGGTCCGGCTCGAACTTGGGCAGCTGGCCCGTGCCTTCGGCGATCTCGCGCTTGACGAGATAGGGAGGCCAGATCTCCTCGTAGCCCTTGGCCAGGTGCCGCTCGAGCATGAAGGAGATCAGCGCCCGCTCGAGCTTCGCGCCCGCCCCGCGCAGCAGGGTGAACCTTGAGCCCGAGAGCTTGACCGCGGCCGCGAAATCGATGATCCCGAGCTTCTCGCCCACGCTATGGTGGTCTCGGGCCTTGAACGCGGGCTCCGGAGGCTGGGTCCCGCCGCGCACGACCCGGTTGTCCTCAGGACCCTTGCCCAGGGGCACGGACTCGTGCGGCGGGTTGGGCAGGCCCATGGCGGAGACCCGCGCGGCCTCGGTCATGGGCTTCAAGACCGCTTCCCCGGCCTCGAGCTCGGCCTTGAGCTTGGAGACCTCGGCCTTAAGGGCTTCGGCTGCGGCCAGGTCCTTGGCCGCCATGGCAGCGCCGATCTTCTTGGATTGGGCGTTCCTCTTGCCTCGCAGTTCCTCGACCTGGGCGAGCTTCTTGCGGTACTCCGCGTCCAGGGTGATGAGCTCCTCGAGAGCGGGCAGGTACCGGCCTCCCCTGTTCCTGATGCCCGTACGCACACGCTCCGGGTCCTGGCGGATCAGTTTGGGGTCTAGCATGGTGTCACTTGCCTCCCCTGCGGGGAGGCAAGTAGTGTGGGGGTAAATGCCGTTTCATTAGGTTTCCTCATTCCGTTACTCTAATGACGCTCTCCACCAGCTGGATATCGCCCTTCTCGCCCAGGTGGGGCTCGACCATGACCTGGAGCTTGAGTTCCAGGGCGCGGTAGCCGGCCCTCTTGAGCCGCGCCGCGTAGAGCTTGAGCAGGGTCGTGAGCTCGAGGTTCGCCTCGATGGTCTGCTGGGCCCCGATCCTGGGGATCCTCTTCTCTTCCACCAAGAACGGCACGGCCCAGGCGGCCCGCTCCGCGGCCGAAGCCGGCGCCCCCATGGGCAGCAGGCGCGCGGACATGGCGTAGCGCAGAAGGATGCCTTCAGCCGAGCCCGGGCTCGCGTTCCTGACCTTGACCCTGGCGCGCACCCTCCCCTTGAGGAAGCCTCTGTAAAGGGGCGCGACCGTAATCTCTTCGAACCTGCGCGCCGGGGTCAGACCCTGGCTGGCCAGCCAGCGCACGCCCTCGAGCCGGATCTCGGCCTGTGCCGGAAACGCCGCGAAGAGGACGGCGCACGCGACGAAGGCGGCTATCAGGCCTCCCTTACGCATCGGGCTGATCGGGCTTGGGCTCAACGGGCGGCACGGGGGGGACCCCCAGCTCCACGGCCACGGGCGCGACCCTGGCGACCCTGTCGCCCTCCTCCAGCCGCACCAGGCGCACGCCCTGGGTGTTGCGGGAGATGGTCTTGATGTCCTTGCAGCGCAGGCGCACGGCCTTGCCCTTCTCGGTCATGACCATGAGGTGGTCGTCGTCGGTCACGAGCTTGACCCCGATGACCGAGCCGTTGCGGTCCGTGGCCTTGATGGTGATGACTCCGCCGCCCCCGCGGTGCTGGCCGCGGTATTCGGAGAGGTCCGTCCTCTTGCCGTAGCCGAACTCGCAGACCGTCAGCAGGGACTTCTTCGAGCTGGGGGCGAAGGACTCCATGCCCACCACCTGGTCTCCTTCCCCGAGCCGGATGCCGCGCACGCCGACCGCGCCCCGGCCCATGGCCCGCACGTCGCCCTCCGGGAACCGGATGGACATGCCGTCCTTGGTGGCGATGAGGATCTCGTCGGAGCCGCTCGTGTGCTGGGCCTCGACAAGGACGTCGCCCTCCTCGAGGCTGATGGCGATGATGCCGCTCTTGCGAATGTTCTCGAAACCCGACAGCGGGGTCTTCTTGATGGTCCCGTTCCTGGTGCACATGACCAGGAATGTCTCCTTGCCCTTCTTCTCCGCGAAGGAGCGGATGGCGATGGTCTCGGTGATCCTTTCCTCACCCGAGATGGACAGGAGGTTAACCGCGGCTCGGCCGCGCGAGGCCCGGCCCGCTTCCGGCACCTCGTAGGCGCGCAGGGCGAAGACCCTGCCGCGCGAGGTGAAGAAGAGCAGGGTCGCGTGGGTATCGGTCGTGAAGAAGTGCTCGATCCAGTCCTCGTCCTTGACCTCGGCGCCCATGATGCCCTTGCCGCCGCGGCCCTGGGCCTCGTAGGTGGCCAGGGGGATGCGCTTGATGTAGCCCTGGTTGGAGATGGAAATGACCACCTCCTCCTTGGCGATGAGGTCCTCGAGCGTCATCTCGGTCGCGTCCGAGGTGATCTGGGTCTGCCGCGTCTTGCCGAAGGCCGCCTTGACGGCCTCGAGCTCCTTGACCACGATGGCCAGCACCTTCTTGACGTCCGCGAGGATGGCCTTGAGCTCGCCGATGCGCTTGACCAGGGCCGCGTGCTCCTCTTCGATGTCCCCTGCCGAGAGTTTCGTGAGCTGGTGCAGGCGCATATCGAGGATGGCCTGGGCCTGCGTCTTCGTCAGGGTCAGCTCCGAAATGAGCTTGATCCTGGCCTCCTCGGAGTCCTTGGACCCGCGGATGATCTTGATGACCTTGTCGATGTTCTTGAGAGCGATGAGCAGGCCTTCCAGGATGTGGCAGCGCTCCTGGGCCTTCCGAAGCTCGAACTTGGTCCGTCGCACCGTGACCTGCTTGCGGTGCTGGATGTAGTGGCCGAGCATGTCCCGCACGGGCAGGACCCGGGGCCTGCCGTCCACGAGGGAGAGCATGATGACGCCCATGGAGGTCTCCATGGCCGTGTGCTTGTAGAGCTGGTTGAGGACCACGTTGGCGTTGGCGTCGCGCTTGAGCTCGATGACCACGCGCATGCCCTTGCGGTCGCTCTCGTCGCGGATGTCCGAGATGTCGGGTATCTTCTTGTCCCGCACGAGGTCCGCGATGGTCTCGAGCAGGGTGGCCTTGTTGACCTGGTAAGGGAGCTCGGTGACGATGATGGCCTGCCTGTTGCCCTTGAGGTCCTCAATGTCCGTGCGCGCCTGGATGCGCACCGACCCGCGCCCGGTGTCGAAGTAGTCGCGGATGCCCGTCTTGCCGCGCACGATGCCGCCGGTCGGGAAGTCCGGGCCCTTCATGATCTTCATGAGGTCCTTGGTCTCCATCCGCGGCTCCTTGACGAGCGCGATGGCGGCCTCGCAGGTCTCGGAGAGGTTGTGCGGCGGGATGGTCGTGGCCATGCCGACCGCGATGCCCGAGGACCCGTTGACGAGCAGGTTGGGAAAGCGCGCCGGCATGACCGTGGGCTCGGCGGTGGTGTTGTCGAAGTTGGGGACGAAGTCCACGGTCTCTTCTTCGATGTTGGCGAGCATCTCCTCGGCGATCTTGGAGAGCCGGCATTCGGTGTACCGGTAGGCCGCGGCCGGGTCGCCGTCCACGGACCCGAAGTTGCCCTGCCCGTCGATGAGCGGGTGCAGCAGCGAGAATTCCTGCACCATGCGCACCATGGCGTCGTAGACCGCGGAGTCGCCGTGCGGGTGGTACTTCTTGAGCACCTCGCCGACCACGCCGGCGCACTTCGAGTACTTCTTGTTCGACGCGAGCCCCTCGGTGTGCATGGCGTAGAGGATGCGCCGGTGCACGGGCTTCAAGCCGTCGCGGACGTCCGGGAGGGCCCGGCCCACGATGACGGACATGGAATAGTCGATATAGGAGGCGCGCATCTCCGCGCCGATATCGCGCGGGATGATGTTGCCCAGGCTGTCCGGCATGAGGCCTGCTGTCTCTGTTTTTCCTGTCATGGTCTGATCCCTGGAATCCCGTCGTTAGATGTCGAGGTTCTTGACTTCCTTCGCGTGGCGCTCGATGAACTCGCGCCTCGGCTCGACCTTGTCGCCCATCAGCGTGGTGAAGGCGTATTCCGCGTCCGCCGGGTCCTGGGGTCCATCGTGGTCTCCCATAGCTGCTCCGGATTCATCTCTCCGAGACCTTTGTAGCGCTGGATGGTCACGCCCACGCGGCCGGCGCTCCGGACCGCTTCCAGCAGGTCGCGGAGGTTGTAGCCGTCCCACTCGTTGCGGTCGGTCCTGGCTTTGAAGAGGGGCTTGGATTTCTCGTCGCGCTCCTGGTCGTACCACTTGAGCTCGAGCCCCAGGCCCCGGAGCTCCTCGCTCATCCTGTCGAGCTTGGCGATCTCCCAGAGCTCCTGCATGTCCGGCTCGAGCGCCTCCTCGTCGGCCGCCACGAGCGCGTCCCCAGCGGTCTGCTCGGGAGCGGGCTCGGCGGGTGCTTCGGCCGGAACGCCCTCTTGGACAGGGGTTCCTTCCGCGGACGCCTGGCCGGGCTTGGTCTCGGCCGGCGCGGGAGGTTTGCGGCTCATGGCCAGCTTGGCGCGCGCCGCGGCCACGTGTTCGTCGCGGTAGGCGTGCCATTCCTTCTCGTTGTAGAAAAAGAGGAACTCTCCCGGCGCGGTCTCGACGCGATAGCGCGGCAGCTTGCCCTGGGCCTGGTGGGCCAGGAAGTCCGAAAGGTGAAGGCTCTTGCGCTCCATGTGCCTCAGGAGGTTCTCGATGTCCGCGAGGTGCTGGATGAGCTCGCGGACCTCGTCCTTCTGGAGCCTCTTGGTCTTGTCGTTGGCCGGATTGATGGCCGTGATCTCCACGGCGCTCAGGCCCTCGCCGAGGAGCCAGGCCTCCATCTTCTCATCGGCCTCGATATAGAGCTCGGTCTTGCCCTTCTTGACCTTGTAGAGCGGGGGCTGGGCGATGTAGATGTGCCCTTTCTCGATGAGGGGCTTCATCTGCCGGTAGAAGAAGGTGAGCAGCAGGGTCCTGATGTGCTGGCCGTCCACGTCGGCGTCCGCCATGATGATGAGCTTGTGATAGCGCAGCTTCTCGATCTTGAGGCCGTCCTCTCCCTCGCCGATGCCCGTGCCGATGGCCGCGATGAGAGTGCGGACCTCCTCGTTGGAGATGACCTTGACGAGGCGCGCCTTCTCCACGTTGAGGATCTTGCCCTTGATGGGGAGCACGGCCTGGAACTTGCGGTCCCGGCCGCCCTTGGCCGACCCGCCGGCGGATTCTCCCTCCACGATGAAGAGCTCCGCCTCTTCCGGGTTGCGCTCCTGGCAGTCCGCGAGCTTGCCCGGCAGGGAGGAGCCGTCGAGCACGCCTTTGCGCCGGGTGAGCTCCTTGGCCTTGCGCGCGGCCTCGCGGGCCTCGGCCGCTGCGATGGCCTTGCCGCAGATGGTCTTGGCCGTGGAGGGGTTCTCCTCGAAGAACACGGCCAGGGCCTCGCCGACCGCGGACTTGACCGAGCCCTCGACCTCGGCGTTGCCGAGTTTGCCCTTGGTCTGTCCCTCGAACTGGGGGTTGGGCACCTTGACCGAAAGGACCGCGGTCAGCCCTTCGCGCACGTCGTCGCCGCTGAGGGAGAAGGCCTTGCCCTTGAGCAGGTCGAACCGCTTTATATAGTCGTTGATGACCCTGGTCAGGGCCGAGCGGAAGCCCGCCATGTGCGTGCCGCCCTCGATCGTGTTGATGTTGTTCACGAACGAGTAGACGTTCTCCGAGTAGTCCTCGTTGTAGAGGATCGCGGCGTCCACGACGATTTCGTCCCGCGACTTGGTGAAGGCGATGGGCTCGGCGAACAGGGTCTTCTTGTTCGCGTTCAGGAACTTGACGAACTGGGAGATCCCTCCGTCATAGCGGAAGGTGTGCTTCTTGTCTTCCCGCTCATCGATGATGGTGATGGTGGCGCCGGCGTTGAGGAAGGCCAGCTCCCGCAGCCGGTTGGACAGGGTGTCGTAGGAGAACTGGTGGCCGTCGAAGATGTCGGGGTCCGGCTTGAAGGTGACCTTGGTGCCGTGGTCCTCGGTGCGGCCGACCACGTGCACGGGACCCTCGGGCTTGCCGCGGTGGTAGATCTGCTTGTGTATCTTGCCGTCGCGGTAGACCTCGACCTCGAGCGTCTCGGATAAGGCGTTGACCACGGAGATGCCCACCCCGTGGAGGCCGCCGGAGATCTTATAGGCGCCCTTGTCGAACTTGCCTCCCGCGTGCAGGACGGTCAGAACGACCTCGAGCGCGGACTTGCCCCGGTGCCGGGGGTGGACGCCCTCTCCTTTCATGAGGTCCACGGGGATGCCCGAGCCGTTGTCGAGCACGGTGACGGAGTTGCCCGCATGCAGGATGACGTCCACGGTCGTGCACCGGCCCGCGAGGATCTCGTCGACCGAGTTATCGACCGCTTCATAGACGAGGTGGTGCAGGCCGCCCGGTCCGGTGCTGCCGATGTACATGGCGGGCCGCTTGCGCACGGGATCGAGGCCCTCGAGGACCTGTATCTTCGACGCGTCGTAATCGGTGTCGCTCTTCAGGGCCTTTGCGGGGGATTCGTCGACCTGGTCCGCTTTCTTCTGCGTGTCTTCGGTCTTGGTCTGGGGCATACCCTCTTCCTCGCCCGGCTTGTCTGCCGGAGCCTGCTTCTCTTCCTTCTTCCGGTTCGTCCTTGCTTCCTTCATCGGGCCGTGGCCTTCAACTCCTTGATCCAGGCCCTCGTGAAATACTTATTCAGCGTCCTCATCAAAGACGGCGCCCGCATCCTGAGCTCCTGGGCCGCGGCGGACGAAGCCGGCCTGATGTACAGGGTCCCCCGCCGGACGCCCGAGAGCTCCAGGTGCCTGGCCAGCAGCCCCAACTCCTTCTCCCACACGGCGTTGAGGATGGAGAGCTTGTCGGTCTGGATCCCGGCGCGCCTGCGGAACGCCTTGACCAGATCACCGGCGGAAACCAGCCTCGCCATGAAGGATGCCTTTAGGCCCTCATCGGCATGACCACGAAGCGGTAGTCGTCTCCGCCCGCGGGCTCGAAGAGCACGGGATTGACCGGGCTCGTCATGGAAAGCTGGGTCTTCTCGGTGTCGATGTGCTTGAGGGCGTCGACCACGAAGCCGGGGTTGAACGCGGCCTGGAACTCGGGCCCGTCGTACTCCAGGGAAATCTCATCCTTGCACTCGACGTTCGGGCTCTGCGCGTCCACGGCCAGCGCGCCTCGCCGCAGGGTGTACTTCACGGCGCCGCCGCGGTCGCCCACGGCCAGAGCCGCGCGTTTGGTGACCGCGAGCAGCTCCTCGGTGCCGACCGTGACCATGATGTCTTTCTTCTGCGGGATGACCTGCTGGTAGTTCGGGAAGCTGCCCGCCAGCAGGCGGGAGATCATGGTGGTGGACTTCATTTGGAACCCTATCTGGTTCTCGTTGACCGTGAGGAGGACGTTCTCGCCGTCCCCTTCCTTGGAGCCCTGGTTCTTGATCGTCCTCTCTATCTCGGTAAGCACCTTGGTCGGCACGATGACCTGGAAGGCTTTGTCCGCCGGGACGATCTTCTTGGCCACGACCGAGAGGCGGCGGCCGTCGGTCGACACCATCTCGAGGAGGCCCTTCTTGGCTGACCAGAAAACGCCGTTGAGCACGTGCCTCGTCTCATCCGAGGACACGGAGAAGATGGTCTTGTCGATCATGAGCGCCAGGACCTTGCCCGGCACCTCGAAGGCGTTGGCCTTGTTGAACTCCGGTAGGACCGGATAATCGGACTTAGGCTGGCCGATGATGCTGAAGTGGGACCGGCCGCACCGAAGCTGGACCTTGCCTCCGGCGTCCACGGTGAGCTCCACATCCTTATCGTCGCTCAGGCTGCGAAGGATATCGCTGACCTTGCGCGCAGGAAGCGTGATGCTTCCATCGTTGGCCACGTCCCCGGCCGCGTAATGCTTGATGCCCATCTCCAGGTCCGTGGAGACGAACTTGATCTTCCGGTTCTCGGTCTCCATCAGGAAGTTCTGCAGGATGGGCAGGGTCGTCCTGGCGGACAGGGCCGATTGGATTGTTTCCACAGCTTTGATGAGTGTATCCTTAGAACAAGCAATCTTCATATTCATCACTCCAGTGTCTTGATGGTGTGGATTCTGTTGATGATCCCTTGAGCGAAGAGGGGGTGTTCTTGTGGAAAACCAAGAAAAGATATCCACCGTGTGCACCGCGCGGCGTCCATCCCGGGCCTATCAACATTGTTATCAAGCGTTCTCCACAGCCTTGATCTCCGACCGCAGGCTGTTGATGCGCTCCAGAAAGACCAGGTCCTGCTCCAGGAGCCGCTGGACCTTCTTCCTGGCGTGGATGACGGTGGTGTGGTCCTTGCCGCCGAAGTGCTTGCCGACCTCGGTATAGGGGTGGTCGGTCATGGTGCAGGCCAGGAACATGGCGACCTGCCGCGGCAGGACCACGGAAGTGGCGCGGTTGTGGCCTTTGAGCTCGCGGACCTCGACCTGGAACCGGCTGGCCACCACCTTGAGGATCGTCTCGATGTCGATGGGGGGGGAGACCTCGTGGCTCAGGGCGTCCTTGAGGATCTCCTTGGCCGTGTCCACCGTGAGGCTGCTGCCGGTCATGGAGGAATAGGCTTTCAGCCGGACGAGCGAGCCCTCCAGCGCCCGGATGTTGGATTTGACCGAGGAGGCCACGAAGACGATGACGTCGTCCGGGACGTCGATCTGCTCCGCGATGGCCTTCTGCCTGAGGATGGCGATGCGCGTCTCAAGGTCCGGGGGCTTGATGTCCGCCACCACGCCCCACTCGAAGCGGGAGATGAGACGGTGCTCGCTCGGCGACATCTCCTTGGGCGAGCGGTCGGAGGTGACCACGATCTGCTTGCGTATGCCATGGAGGGCGTTGAAGGTATGAAAGAACTCCTGCTCGCTGCGGTCCTTGCCTACGAGGAACTGGACGTCATCGATGAGCAGGCAGTCCAGGCTCCGGTACTTCGCGCGGAAATCGTCGACCTTGCTGTGCTGGATGGCGGTGACGTACTCGTTGACGAACTGCTCGGAGGTCGTGTAGAGCACCCGCGAGCGGGTATGCTGGTGGCGCATGGCGTGACCGATGGCGTGCATGAGGTGCGTCTTGCCCAGGCCCACGCCGCCGTAGATGAAGAACGGGTTGTACTGTGTGCCGGGCGTGCGGGAGACGGCTTCGGCCGTGGCGTGCGCGAAACGGTTGGAAGCGCCCACCACGAACGAGGAGAAGGTGTAGCGTGGGTTGAGCTCGCCGAGGGAAAAGTCCAGCTGGGAGCTTGGCTGGGCGATGGGGTCGGTCTTCGGGAGCACGTTCTTAAGGTCCTTGGAGACCTCGTAGTCGAGCTCGATGTCCACGCCGGAAAGGTCGCGCAGGATAGACAGGAGCTTCTTGAGGTACCGGTCCTTGATGCCGTCCAGGTAGAAACGGTTGGGAACTTTGATCCAGAGGACATTGTTGTCGAGCCGCAGGACTTCCACGGGCTTGAGCCAGAGGTCCACGCTTTCCTCTCCGATGTCAGGGCGGATCATATTTACGGCTTTGGTCCAAAGGGCCATGGGGTCGAGTGTCTTTTCCACAGGTTATCCACAGGTGTTCATAACTTTCGCTAGCACAAAAAACACATAAAAAAGCTGAACTTACTCGGTCCGATAGCTCCCGAATGCATCAATAGTACCTAATTTGACGCCAGGGGTCAAATAACGGGAGAAAAAAACACGTTCCCGGTAGGGAAAGAAAGCGTTTTTTCGCTTCCCGATGATTGACAGCAAACGCGGAAAAAAGGTTTAATGGGCGGCAAATTTTCAATGAGGGTACATTAAGATATGAAAATACACCTGACCGCGAGACGCCTCAAGATCACGGAGCCGATCGAGCGCTACGTGATGCAGAAACTAGAGAAGGCCGAGAGATACTTCGACCACCTCGTCTGGGCCCAGGTCGTGCTCTTCATCGAAAAGAGGACCCACAAAGCCGAGATCATCATCCACGGCGCGCGCCAGACCTTCAGGGCCCTGGCTGCCGCCGGGGATCTCTACTCCGCCATCGACCTGGCTTCGGACAAGATGGACAAGCAGATCAAGAAGTACAAGGATCGCTTGCGGGACCACCACAAGGCCCCGGAGGCCGTGGCCGCCCCGGCCGCGGTCGCCGCTGCCGTCGCCCCGCCCCTCGAGCTTGCCGTGGTCAAGACCGCGGTCTCCTCGGTTACGGCGCAGGAGGCGGCTTCCCGCCTCGACGAATCCGGGCAGAAGTTCCTGCTTTTCGAAGACAAGGACTCCAAGCAGATACACGTGATCTACCGGAGGGATGACGATTCCTACTGCGTCGTGCAACCAATAAGAAAGAAGTAGGAAAACAGTCTTATGAAGACGGATTGGCCCCCCACCACGACTTGCCTCCCCGCGGGGGAGGCAAGTGACACATGAACATCACAATCGGCGAACTGCTGAAGGAGCAGAAAGAGGACCTGGAACTCGAGCTCATCGCGGGAGAGAAGTCCCTCGGCCGCAAGATCCTGGGTCCTGACCTCAACCGGCCCGGCCTGGCCCTCAACGGCTGCCTGGACCATTTCCGGCCCGAGCGCATCCAGATCATCGGCAACGGGGAGCAGTGCTTCTGCATGAAGGCCCCGCAGAAGCCGCTGCAGAGATCGCTCGACGCCATGCTTTCCTTCCCGGCCCTGCCGTGCCTGATCCTGACGCACAACCTGCAGGCCCCGCCGGTCCTGGTGCAGGCGTGCCGCAAGAAAGGCGTGCCGCTGCTGCGCTCTCGCCTCGATACCGCGGTCCTGGTCGGGGGCTTGAGCGCCTTCCTGGAGAACCGGCTCTCCCCCAAGACGGTCGTCCATGGCGTTCTCGTCGAGGTGTACGGGCTCGGCGTGCTCATCCAGGGCGAGGCCGGCATCGGCAAGTCGGAGTGCGCGCTCGAGCTCTTGAAGCGCGGGCACATCCTCGTAGCCGATGACGCCATCGAGGTGCAGCACCGCCGCGGAGGCGGACTGCTGGGCATCTGCCCGGAGCCGCTGAGGCACTACATCGAGGTCCGCGGCCTTGGCATCATCGACGTCAAGCTCCTCTTCGGCGTGGGCGCCATCCTCGACCACGCGCCGGTCGAGCTGGCGGTGCACCTCGAGCCTTGGGCGGCCCAGGGGAAATACGACCGGTCGGGTCTTGAGACGCGCAGCACCATGATCGTGGGCGTGCGCATCCCGGAGATCAAGATCGCGGTCAGCCCGGGCCGGAACCTGGCCATCCTCATCGAGGTGGCGGCGCTCAACCAGCGCCTGCGCGGCCAGGGGTACTTCTCCGCCGAAACCTTCAACCGGAAGCTCATCGAGAGGATGCGGTCCGCTCCCGGGGGAAAGAAGCCGGCCCCATGAGTCCCTCCAAGGGCGGACGCCGGGACCGGAAGACCAAGTTCTTCATCGTCACGGGAGTGTCGGGAGCCGGCAAGAGCCAGGCCCTCAAGGCCTTCGAGGATCTCGGGTTCTCCTGCGTGGACAACCTCCCGATCTCGCTCCTGGACCAGTTCGCGGACCATGTATGCCGTTCCCGAGGCCTCAGGCAGGTGGCCCTGGGCATGGACATCCGGGAGGGCAGGTGGCTCGACGGCCTGCCCGGGGTGCTCAAGAGCCTGAAGGCCAAGGGCATCGAGCCGCGCATCCTCTTTCTCGACGCCTCGGACGCGGCCGTCATCCAGCGATTCTCGGAGACGCGGCACCGCCACCCCCTGGGGCGCAAGCTTTCGGACTCCATCCGCGAGGAGCGCCGCAGGCTCGTGCCGGTCAAGGCCCTGGCCGACAAGGTCATCGACACCTCGGCCATGACGCTCGGCGAGCTCAAGGAGAAGCTCTCGGAGACCCTCCAGTTGACTCGCACCAAGGAGATGACGCTCTCCGTGGTCTCCTTCGGCTACAAGTACGGCCTTCCCATGGACGCGGACATCGTCATGGACGTGCGGTTCCTCCCCAACCCCAACTATGAGCCCCGGCTCAAGAAGCTCACCGGGCTCTATCCGGCGGTCCAGAAGTTCATCGTCGCGGACTCCAACGCCCGCAAGTTCCTCGACGACTATCTCGAGTTTATCCTCAGGCTCCTGCCGTACTACGTGCGCGAGGGGAAGTCCTACCTGACCATCGCCGTGGGCTGCACGGGCGGCAGGCACCGGAGCGTCTTCGTCACCAACCACCTGGCCCGGATGCTCGCGCGCAGCGGCCACCCTGTCCAGGAGTTCCACAGGGACATTCATAGAGCCGGATGAACGGAACCAGACAAGCGCCACGGCTTCGCTTTGCCCCCTACCCCTTTGGGAGGGTTGCGAGCATTGATTAATTTCATCGTCGTCACGCACGGCGAGTTCGGCGCCTACCTCGTGGAGGCCGCCGAGGCCATCGTGGGCCGGCAGGCGTCCGGGGTCAGGGCGGTCTCGGTCTCGGCCCGGCAGAGCCTGGCCGAGATGCGCGGCCGGCTGGAGAAGACGATCGAGTCCCTCTCCGGCCCGGACGGCCTCGTCGTGTTCACCGACATGCAGGCGGGCACGCCGGTCAATCTGGCCTTCCCGGCCGTGAAGGACCGGCCCGGGGCGGAGCTCGTCAGCGGGGTCAACCTCGCCATGCTCGTGACCGCCTTCAACCATCGCGGGGACATGACCCTGACGGAACTGCTTGAGAAGATCCTGAAGAACGGCCGCGGCGCGGTCTGCGACTTCAAACAGCTGGTCAAGGCAAGGTCGCGGTAGATGCCCATCTCCCTGTTCCGCATTGACGACCGGCTGGTGCACGGTCAGGTCGTGGAGGGGTGGATACCGCACCTCAAGGCCGCGGAGGTCGTGGTGGTCTCCGACGCCGCGGCCGACGACGAGACCCAGTCGCTGCTGATGAGGATCGCCCTGCCCGACCAGGTCGCGCTCAAGGTCCTGCGCCTCGAGGAGGCGGCCGCCTACCTCCCGTCCTGCTCGGCCAAGCCCCACGCGGTCCTGGTGCTGGTCCCTGGGCCGCGGCCTCTGCTCGGGCTCCTCGACCGCGGGGTGAGCGTCAAGACCGTCAACGTGGGCGGGATGCACTACTCGGCGGGCAAGATCCAGCTCGGGAAGGCCATCTTCCTGAGCGATGAGGACCGCTCGGCGCTGGAGGAGATCGGCCGTCGCGGCGTGCTCCTGGAGGGCCGTGCCGTGCCCGGCGAGCCCGCCTCGGACCTCCTCAAGCTCCTGGGGGCCGGCAAGTGACGGGCGCGCTCATGCTGGCGGCGGGGGCCGTGGCCGCAGCCGAGCTCGATTCCACCCTGGCGTTCCAGCTCATGGTCTCGCGGCCGATCGTCCTCGGCCCGCTCCTGGGCCTGGCCCTGGGCAACCCCCTGGTCGGCGCGTTCGTCGGCCTGGTCGTGGAGCTCCTCAGCCATGACAAGATCCCCATCGGCGGCCTCATCCCGGCCAACGCCACGGTGTCCGCGGGAGCGGGACTGCTCCTGGCGCTCGGGCCCGGGGCGGTCGCGATCCCGGTCGCGGTGCCGGCCGGTCTCTTCCTCGGCTGGCTGCATGAGCGCGCGGTGGACTCTCCCCTGCGGCGCCGGCGCGGCCGGGTGACGCTCGAGATCGCGGCGCGTCTCGGCCGCGGGGAACCCGTCCTGCTCGGCGGATTCGTGGCCCGGGAGCTCTTCGTGCAGTTCGCCGCCAACCTCGCTCTCCTGGCAGCCGCGCTGGTCGTGATGAAGCCCCTGGGCGCCCTGGCCTGGGAGGTCCTGGCCGAAACGCCGCTTGGGTCCGGCCTGTGGGCCGCGGTCCTGATCGCGCCGTGGTTCGGCGCCGGCATGCTGGCGCACAGCCTGAGGTTAAGCCGGTGACCGAGACGGGGATGGGGTTTGCGATGAGGGCCAGGCTGTTCTGGCGCTCCTTCTTCATCCAATCTCTGTGGAGCTTCGAGAACATGCAGGGCCTGGGGTTCGGGTTCTGCGTGGAGCCCTGGCTCCGGGAGCGCTGTGGAGGCTCTCCGCAAGAGGAACTGGCCGCCCTGGCAAGGAACTGCGAGCAGTTCAACACCCAGCCTTACATGGCGGGGCTGGTCGCGGGCATGGCCTGCTCCCTCGAGGAATCCGCTGCCGCGGCGTCTCCCGAGGACCGTTCAGCGATCGTGGGAAGGCTCAGGACGCTCAAGACCTCAGCGGCCGGAGCCCTGGCCGCCATCGGAGACGCCTTCTTCTGGGGCGCCTGGAGGCCTTTCTGCGCGGCCCTGGCCGTGGCGAGCGGCATGGTCGGGATCTTTCTGGGAGCTCAACCCGGGGCGGTCGTCCTCGCGGCTGCCGGCTGCTACGTCCTCGCCTATGGCGCGCCCGTGCTGGCCCTTCGCTGGATGGGCCTGGGGCTCGGGTATCGGTGGGGGGAGCGCTTCGCCCAGGAACTCGCGCGTTTCCACTGGCAGAAGCTCATCAGGGCTGCCCGCGGAGCGGGCCTGGGGCTGGCTCTGGGATGCGCCGGCATCGGGATATTCTCTATAATGTCCTCGGCTTCCCTCGTCCGCGGAGTCGTGGTCGCGGCCGCGGTGGGCGGAGGCTGGGCGGCCAGGGCGTACGGGCTCAGCTCGAGGCGTCTCTATGGCGCGGTGTGGCTGATCGGAACGGTGGCGGCAGCGGCGGGGTGGAGATGGTAAGCAAGACGA
This sequence comes from Elusimicrobiota bacterium, assembly GCA_016234805.1. GTDB lineage: Bacteria > Elusimicrobiota > Elusimicrobia > UBA1565 > UBA9628 > JACQWX01. The sequence continues at coordinate 20,323 of JACRNU010000094.1, read as the reverse complement.
TCGCGGTAACCACGCGGCTCGGTCTGCACGCCAGGCCCGCGGCGGCGTTCGTGCAGGAGGCGAGCCGCTTCAAGAGCAAGATCGTCGTCTCCAAGGGAAAGACGGAGGTCAACGGCAAGAGCGTCATGGGGATCATGCTGCTCGCGGCCGAGCACGGGGCGAAGGTGACCATCACGGCCACGGGCCCGGACGAGGTCGAGGCGATCAAGGCGCTGGAGGGGCTGTTTCAGAGGAAGTTCGATGAAGAGTGAGGCAACGGACTTGATAAAACGGCGATCAGCCCCCACAGCTGCGCGCCTCCCCGTCGGGGAGGCTTGCGGCAGATGATCGTCATCAAGGGCGTCGGGGCGAGCCCGGGCATCTCGATCGGCAAGGCCTATGTCCTGGAGGACGAGGAGATCGTCATCAGCCGCATCGAGATCCCGAGCGACCGCCTGCGCGCCGAGGTCAAGCGCTTCAAGTCGGCCCTGAAGGCCACGGCGCGCGACCTCGACCTCGCCGAGGCCAAGGTCCTGCGGGTCCTGGGCAAGAAGCACGCCCGCCTCATCGACGCCCACCGGCTCATCCTGCGCGACAGCCTCATCACCCACGACGTCCCGGCCCGCATCCTCAAGGAGGGCGTCAACGCCGAGTTCGCCCTCTCCGAGTCGCTCGAGGCCGTCAACAAGCAGTTCGAGAAGATGGAGGACGAGTTCTTCCGCGAGCGGCGCCACGACCTCTTCGACGTGGGCAAGAGGATCGTCTCCCACCTGCTCAAGCAGACGCGGCGCAGCCTCGCGGACATAACGGAGGACTGCATCCTCATCGCGCGCAACCTCCTGCCGTCCGATACCCTGGGCCTGCAGGAGACCAGGGTCCAGGGCTTCGCGACCGACCTTGGCGGCAAGACGAGCCACACCGCGATCCTGGCCCAGACCCTCGAGATCCCGGCCGTGGTGGGCTTGTCCGACGTCAGCCACCGCGTCAAGACCGGCGAGACCGTCATCCTCGACGGCGAGCAGGGCCTCGTCATCATCAACCCCGGGCACGAGACCCTCGACAAGTACCAGCAGGCGCAGCTCAAGAGCCAGGAGGAGGAGCGGGCGCTCGGGGCCTTGAAGGGCCTGCCCACGATGACGCTCGACGGCAAGGTCTTCGAGCTGCTGTCCAACCTCGACACCCCCGACGAGTTCAAGCAAACCATCAGCCTCCAATCGGACGGCGTCGGGCTCATGCGGACCGAGTACCTCTTCCTCAACCGGCAGATCCCGCCGACCGAGGACGAGCAGGTCAAGGTCTATGCGGCCGCGGCCAAGGCCTTCGCCCCGCGGGCCGTGGTCATCCGCACCGCGGACCTCGGCGGCGACCGCCTTGCCCAGCTGGGCATCGACGCGCCCAAGAACGAGGCCAACCCCTTCATGGGCCTGCGCGGCGTGCGCCTTTTCATGCGGCACCTCGACCTCTTCAAGATCCAGCTGCGGGCCATCCTGAGGGCGTCGGCCAAGGGCAACGTCCGGGTCATGATCCCCATGGTCTCCTCGGTGGGGGAGATGCACTCCGTGCGGCGGCTCATCAACCTCTCCCTGGCCGAGCTCCACGGCGAGGGCATCGAGACCGCGGAGAAGGTCCAGCTCGGGGCCATGATCGAGATACCGGCCGCCGCGATCATCCTCGACCAGTTCCTGCCCCTGCTCGACTTCATCTCCGTGGGCACCAACGACCTCATCCAGTACACCCTGGCCGTGGACCGCATGAACGAGCACGTCGCGCACCTCTACGATCCCTTCCACCCCGCGGTGGTCCGCCTCATGGACCAGATCGTGCAGACCGCGCGCAAGAAGGGTCGGCCCGTGAGCGTCTGCGGGGAGATGGCCTCGGATTGGCAGGCCGTGCCGCTCCTCGTGGGCATGGGCGTGGACTCGCTCTCCGTCACGCCGCGCATGTTCTTCCGCGTCAAGTCCACCATCCGCGGCCTGCGCTACGACTCCATGGCCAAGCTCGTGGGCCAGGCCCTGAGCTGCTCGGACTCAGACGAGATCCGGCGCCTCCTGCGCGACCAGGCCGGCATCAGCCAGGACAGGACCCCGTAACCCCTGCATGAGCGTCACCCCGACCCGGCTCATCCGGAATTTCTCCATCATCGCCCATATCGACCACGGCAAGTCCACCCTGGCCGACCGGCTCCTCGAGGCCACGGGCACGATCTCGAGCCGCCAGATGCAGGCCCAGGTCATGGACTCCATGGAGCTCGAGCGCGAGCGCGGCATCACCATCAAGTCCAAGGCCGTGCGCATGAAGCACGGCGAGTACATCCTCAACCTCATCGACACCCCGGGGCACGTGGACTTCTCCTACGAGGTCTCCCGCGCCCTGGCGTCCTGCGAGGGAGCGCTCCTGGTGGTGGACGCCTCCCAGGGCGTGGAAGCCCAGACCCTGGCCAACGCCAGCCTCGCCACCGAGGTGGGCTTAAAGATCATCCCGGTCATCAATAAAGTGGACCTGCCCGCCGCGGACGTGGAGCGCACCTGGGAGCAGATCTCCAGCATCCTCAAGATCCACCACGACCCGATCATGATCAGCGCCAAGGAGGGCCGGGGCACGGCTGAGGTCCTCGACGCCATCATCAAGGACATCCCCGCGCCCAAGGGCGACCCCGCCGCGCCGCTCTCGGCCCTGATCTTCGACTCGACCTTCTCGGTGTACCGGGGCGTGGTGCTCCTGGTGCGCGTGGTGGACGGCAAGGCGGAGAAGGGGATGAGGATCCGGTTCTTCTCGACCGGCCAGGAGTTCGTGATCGAGGAGCTCGGGCACCTCAATCCCAAGCAGATCCCGGCCCACCACCTCTCGGCGGGCGAGGTCGGGTATTTTATCTGCGGCATCAAGGACATCCATCAGGTGCGGGTGGGCGACACCGTCATGGCCGCGGCCCGCCCTCTGGCCGCGGCCCTGCCGGGGTACAAAGAAGCCAAGCCCGTGGTCTTTGCCGGGGTCTTCCCCATCAACCCGGCAGACTACACCGCGCTGACCTACTCCCTCGAGAAGCTCAACCTCGAGGACAGCTCCTTCAACTATCAGCAGGAGTCCTCGGAGGCCCTGGGCTTCGGCTTCCGGCTCGGCTTCCTCGGCCTGCTCCACATGGACATCGTCAAGGAGCGGCTCGAGCGCGAGTTCAACCTCAGCCTCATCATCACGGCCCCCAACGTCATCTACCGGGTCAAGTCCAAGGGGCACTGGAAGGTCGTGGACAACCCGGCCAAGTTCCCGCCCCACGGCGACGTCGAGGTCGTGGAGGAGCCCTTCGTGCGCATGACCATCATGCTGCCGGCCCAGTTCCAGGACGGGGTCCTGACCCTCCTCAAGGACCGCCGGGGCGAGCACGTGGGCATCGAGTACGTGGCGGGCGGGAGCATGCTCGTCGTCTACGACCTGCCCCTCTCCGAGATGGTGATCAACTTCTACGATCGCTTGAAGTCCGTGTCCAAGGGCTACGCCTCCATGGACTACGTCCCCCTGGGCCAGCGGGCCTCGGACGTGCTCCGGCTCGAAGTCCTCATCCACGGCGAGCCCGTGGACGCCTTGAGCCAGATCGTGCACAAGGACAAGGCCTACCGCGTGGGCAAGGCCCTGTGCGAGAAGCTCAAGGAGCTCATCGACCGGCAGATGTTCGAGATATCGATCCAGGCGCGCCTCGGCGGCCGCATCATCGCGCGCGAGACCATCTCGGCGCGGCGCAAGGACGTGCTGGCCAAGTGCTACGGCGGCGACATCACCCGCAAGCGCAAGCTCCTATCCAAGCAGAAGGAAGGCAAGAAGAAGGCCAAGATGCTGGGGTCCGTGGAGATACCGCAAGAAGCCTTCTTGGCAGCGTTGAAGATCTCGGAGTAATAAATGGAAACGCGCCTGTTCTGGATCGGATTGGCCATGGGGGCCTACGCGTGGCTCTCGCGGAGGTGGAAGGGCAACGGCGCGGTCAACACCCCGCTCAAGTGCGGCCTGTGGCACGGGCTGTTCTTCGGCCTGTCGGCCTTCTCCATCGTGCTCGTGCTGGCCATGTCCATGGAGGGCCGCGCGCCCCGCATCGGGGCCGCGGCGCACTCCCTGCTCGCGGCCGAGTTCTACCCCAGCCTGCTGGCCGGCGTCATCTTCGGGGCCCTGGGTTTCTGGCGCGGCTATATGTCCGGGAACAGCGCGGAGAAGCGCGGCTACTACCTGGAGGAGGATTGGGAGTGGTCCGAGACCGTTTTCTCTGCCGTCATCCTGGCCTCGGTCCTCATGTACTTCGTGGTCCAGGCCTTCAAGATCCCCTCCGGCTCGATGCGCAAGACTTTCATGGAGGGCGACCACCTCTTCGTCAATAAGTTCATCTACGGCCTGCGCGTCCCGTTCACGGGCAAGCGGGTGCTGGCCCTGCGCAAGGTTTCTCGCGGGGACGTCCTGGTATTCCGGTTCCCGTCCGAGGACCCGAGAAAGCTGCACTGCGGGTCGATCCAATACGGCAAGGACTTCATCAAGAGGGTCATCGCCCTTCCCGGCGACAAGGTGGAAGTCATCAACGGGGTGCTCAAGGTCAACGGCCAGTTCCCGGTGGAGCCTCATGTGAACATGGACCCGGTCGAGCGCGACCCCTATCGCCAGCCCAAGGCCATGAACGCCGACGCCCTGGGGGCGGAGCGCTACCAGGAGCTCTGGCAGACCCACGACCTCGACCGCGCTCTCGAGGGCGTGATGAAGGACCAGTTCGGCCCGGTCACCGTGCCTCAAGGAGCCTATATGATGATGGGCGACAACCGCGACCACTCGTGCGACTCCCGCTACTGGGGGCCCGTGGAGACGAAGTACCTCAAGGGCAAGGCGTGGCTCATCTACTGGCCGCCCTCTCGGATGGGGGTGGTCCGGTGAGGACCTCGCGGCGGGCCGCGCTCGTATTGTCCGCAGCGCTGGCCGCTGCCGGGGCCCTGGCTCCGGCCGAGGCCGGCAAGACGCGGCCCCAGCCCCGCGTCTTGGCCGCGTCCTTCTCCGGCATCATCACCCCGGTCGCGGCCGAGTTCATGAAGTCCGCGCTGGATAAGGCCGCGGCGGAGACCTTCGACGCGGTGGTCATCGAGCTCGACACCCCGGGCGGGCTGGACCTGCCCATGCGCGAGATCGTCAAGGCCATCCTGGGCTCCGAGGTCCCGGTCATCGTTTACGTCTCTCCGGCGGGCGCGCGGGCGGCCTCGGCCGGGGTCTTCATCACCATGGCCGCGCACGTGGCCGCCATGGCGCCCGGCACCAACATCGGAGCCGCGCACCCGGTCGCGCTTGGCGGCGGCATCGAGACGCCGGATTTCGGCAAGGACAAAGCCAAGAACGCGGAGAAGGGCGAGGGGAAGGCCGGCGCCAAGGGCGCCCTAAAGGGCTCTCCTTCGGGTGAGAGCGTCATGGAAGCCAAGCTCGCCCACGACTTCGGCGCCTACCTGCAGGCCATCGCTACCCGCCGCGGCAGGAACGCCGCGCTCGCGGCCGAGATGGTGTCCCGGAGCACCTCCATCATCTCGGGGCTCGCGGTACGGCAGAACATCGTGGACCTCGAGGCCGCGAGCCTCGACGAACTCCTCAAAGCGGTGGACGGCCGCAAACTCGCGGACTTCCCCGAGCCCCTGAGGACCGCCGGGGCGAGCGTCGAGCGCCTGCCCATGAGCCTGCGCCAGCGCCTGCTGGCCGCTGTCTGCGACCCCAACGTCGCCATGCTCCTGATGAGCCTCGGCGGGGCGGGGATCCTCATCGAGCTCTACAGCCCCGGGCTCATCCTTCCGGGAGTGGTCGGCGCGGTGTCGCTCGTCCTGGCGTTCTACTCCTTCCAGACCCTGTCGGCGAGCTACGCCGGGGTGCTCCTCATCCTGCTCGGGATGCTCTTCCTTCTCCTGGAGCTCAAGATCACGAGCTTCGGCCTGCTCGCGCTCAGCGGCGCCGCGTCCGTGCTGTTCGGCTCCATGATGCTGTTCAAGGACGCGGGGGGCGGCATCGCCGTCTCCTACCCCGCGGTGGCGAGCAGCCTGGTGACGCTCCTGGCGATCTTCGCGGGCCTGCTGTACGTGAGCAAGAGCGCGCTGTCGCGCAGGAACGAGATCGGGCTCGAGGACGTCAAGGGTGAGACCGCAGTGGCCCGCGGCCCCTTAATTCCGCGGGGACAGGTCTTCTGGCACGGCGAGCTTTGGGGCGCTGTCAGCCTGGAGGGGGATCTCCCCGACGGCGCCGAGGTCATGGTGGAGAGCGTCGACGGCCTGACGCTCAAGGTCCGGAGGAGGACCGCGACGTGAAGTGCGCGCGGTGCGGCACGGAACAGCCCGACGACCTCCAGGTCTGCGCCCGGTGCGGCCATGTGTTGAAGGAGGAGGGAGGGCCGTCTTTTCAACTGCCTTCCGCGCCGGCCGAGGCCACGGGCCAGCAGGTGGGGAAGATCATCCTGCCGGAGGGCTTCGCTCCCAAGCCTCCGGCCCCGGGAGGCGCTCCGCCGCCGGGCCAGGGCGCCCCGCCCGCGGCGCCGGTCTTCCCGGCCACGCAGGACAAGAAGCCTCCGGAGCCGACGCCCAAGCCCGGAAGGCCGGCGCCGGGCGAATTCGACATGGAGGTCATCGAACGGCCCAAGAGCGACCCGAAAACGCCCATCCTCCTGGGCATCGTGCTCCTGGGATTCGGGGGCTACTTCGCGTTCCGTCCCCCGAAGATGGAGGCGCCTCCTCCTCCTCCGGTCCAGACCGCACCCTCGACCGCGGCGGTCAAGCCGCCCCCTGACCCCAAGGTGGAATCCTGCAAGCAGGGACTCGTGGATCAAGGCTTCCTCCTGGTCGAGGCCGAGGCCTACTGCCTGGGCACTCCGGAGACCTGGGCCAGGGTCAAGCAACTCCAAGAGGCGCGCGTGGCGTCCATATCCTTCGCCGAGGTCAACACGGTGATGGACGTCCAGATCGTGCCGATCAAGGGGGCCCTGACCCCGGAAGGCAGGATCAGGGTCTACCTCTACCTCATCCTCAGCGACGCGCAGAACCGGCCGTGCGCGGTCCTCTCGGGAAGCGTGGTGGTGACCACGGAGATCTCGCCGGTCCTGCGCTTCCCGGACAAGCCGATCTCTCGGGAACGCTTCAGGCGGGCCACCCTGCCGGTGCACAACCAACCCACGGTTCACGCCTTTCTGGGCGTCATGGAGTTCGATTCCCAGGCGGTCGCGGGCCAGATGATGACGGTCTCCCTGCAGTTCGATGGGGACAGGCTCGACCATCAGGCGGTCGTGACGTTCTGATGACAGGGAGGATCAAGGTCCCCCGCCGCCTTGCCAAGAAGACGCTGGATCCCCTCGACGCTCTGGCATGGGAGGGCCGCAAGGCCGTCATCACCGATTCCGACGGCAAGGCCTTCTTCCGCATGGACGGAGTCGAGGTCCCGGCGGAGTGGTCCCAACTCGCCACCGACATCCTGGCCTCCAAGTACTGCAGGCCCATGAACGCGGACGCCTCCAAGCGCGAGATGAGCGCCAGGACCGTCATCGGCCGCGTGGCCGGGGCGCTTGCGGCCTCAGGCGTCGAGCAGGGCTATTTCAGCGCCGCTGACGGCCGGGCCTTCAGGGCCGAGATCTCCGCCCTGCTTGGGCTGCAGACCGCGGCGTTCAACACGCCCGTGTGGCTCAACGTGGGATTGAGCCGCTCCTACGGCTTGAAAGGCCATTCCGGCAACTGGGCGTGGGACGCGGACAAGGGCTCGGTCGTCGAGGTCACGGACGCCCTGGCCCGGCCCCAGGCCGCGGCCTGCTTCATCCAGTCCATCGACGACAGCCTGACCTCCATCTTCGACCTCTCCAAGAGCGAGGCCCGCATCTTCAAGTATGGGTCCGGCTCCGGCACGAACTTCTCGCGCATCCGCAGCCGCTACGAGAAGCTCTCCACGGGCGGCAGTCCCTCGGGACTCATGTTCTTCCTCGAGGTACTCGACAAGGGCGCCGGGGCCATCAAATCCGGCGGCATCGGCCGCAAGGCCGCCAAGATGGTCTGCCTCGACGCGGACCACCCCGAGATCCTCGACTTCATCCAGTGGAAGCAGCGCGAGGAGAAGAAGGTGGCGGTGCTCGTGGCGGCCGGCTACCCCGCGGATTTCAACGGCGAGGCCTACCGGACCGTGAGCGGCCAGAACTCCAACAACTCCGTGCGGGTGACCGACGCCTTCATGCGGGCCGTGGAGGCCGACGGGGACTGGTCCACGGTCCTGCGCACTTCCGGCGAGGTCTTCGAACGCCACAAGGCCCGGGCGGTCCTTCGGGCCGCGGCCCAGGCAGCGTGGGCCTGCGCGGACCCCGGGCTCCAGTTCGACTCCGCCATCAACCGCTGGCACACCTGCCCCGAGGCCGGGCCCATCCGCGCCTCGAACCCCTGCTCGGAGTACATGTTCCTCGACGACTCCGCGTGCAACCTGGCCTCCTTGAACCTCCTCAAGTTCCTCGACGAGGACGGCCGCTTCGACCACGCGGCGTTCCGGCATGCCGCGCGATTGTTGATCATCGGCCAGGATATCCTGGTCGACCACGCGAGCTACCCGACCCGCAGGATCGGCCAGAACTCCCATGACTTCCGTCCCCTGGGCCTGGGCTATGCCAACCTCGGGGCCCTGCTCATGGTTCTCGGCATGCCGTACGACTCGGACGAGGCCCGGGCCTGGTGCGGAGCGATCACGGCCCTCATGACCGGCGAGGCCTACCGGACCTCGGCCGAACTCGCGCAGGCCCGGGGCCCCTTCGAGGGCTTCTCCCGCAACCGCAAACCCATGCTGGCAGTCATCGCCATGCACCGCCAAGCCCTGTCCCGCCTTGGCCGTGCCGCCTCCGGAGACAATGGGAAGCGGCCCGGCCAGGGGCCGGACAGCCCCGGCAGTCTCGATGAGGTCCTTGGGGCCGCGAGCGCGGCATGGGATGAGGCCGCGGCCCTGGGGGCGAAGCACGGGTTCAGGAACAGCCAGGTCACGGTGCTCGCCCCGACCGGCACCATCGGGCTCCTCATGGACTGCGACACCACGGGCATCGAGCCCGACTTCGCCCTGGTCAAGTTCAAGAAGCTCTCCGACGGCGGCACCCTCAAGATCGTCAACGGGTCCGTGCCCCGGTCCCTCGCCGGGCTCGGCTACACCGACGACCAGATCAAGAGGATCGAAGCCCACATCCTGGCCACGGGCGGCGTGGAGGGCAGCCGGGACCTCAAGGACCGGCACTTGGCCGTGTTCGACTGCGCCAACCCCGCGTCCGTCGGCGGCCGCTTCATCGCTGCCATGGGCCACGTGCGCATGATGGCCGCGGCCCAGCCGTTCCTCTCCGGCGCCATCTCCAAGACCGTGAACCTCCCGCACGACTCCACCGTGCAGACCATCGAGGACGTCTTCCTCCAGAGCTGGAAGCTGGGCTTGAAGGCCATCGCCCTCTACCGCGACGGGTGCAAGCTCTCCCAGCCGCTGTCGGTCGCCAAGGATAACGCAGACGAGGTCGAGACCGCGACCTCCATCCTCCAGCGCCGCTACCTGCCCACGACCCGCTCGGGCAAGACCTTCGAAGCGGCCCTGGCAGGCCAGAAGATCTACGTGCGCACCGGCGAGTACCCCGACGGCAGGCTCGGCGAGGTCTTCGTGGATTTCCAGAAGCCCGGCTCGCCCTTGCAGGAGCTCCTCAACTGCTTCTCCATCATGGCGTCTTTGGCCCTCCAGTACGGAGTGCCCTTGAAAGAGATGGTGGACCGCTTCACCTTCACCCGCTTCGAACCCTCCGGCGTGGTGCGCCACCCCAACATCAAGCGCGCCACCTCGGTCATGGACCTCATCTTCCGCCTGCTCGGCCTCGAGTACCTCGGCCGCGACGATCTGGCCCACGTGCCTCCGGAAGCCAAGAGCGTTAATGAGGGAAAGAAAGGAGCCCCGAAGACCACCGTCGAAGGGAAGGACCAGCCCTCCCAGCCGTTAGACGAGCGCCGCGCCCTTTCGGGCGCGGACAACCAGGACGCGCACCTCTCAGAGATGATGGGCGACGCGCCCTTCTGCGACTCTTGCGGCCATGTCACGGTCCGCTCCGGGTCCTGCTACAAGTGCCTCAACTGCGGCAGCTCGATGGGCTGTTCCTGATGAGCCCTGCCCCGCCCGCCGAAGCAGGGAAGAACGCTGACGCCTGGGTCCGGGACGGCGCCCTGGCAGCCCAGGAAGGGCAATGGAAGCCCGCGCTCGCCTGCTTTGAGCAGGCCCTTAAGCTCGCGCCCGGCCACTTCTTCGCCCTGTTCAACTCGAGCCTCGCGCACGCCCAGCTCGGCGTCTTCCCGGAGGCCCTGCGGTTCGTTGCCAAGGCCCTCGAGGCGTCGCCCCAGGACACGCAGGCTCTCCAACTCCAGGAGGAGATCCACCGCCGCAGCCTGATGCCGGCCGGTCGGCCTTGGAAGACCGTCCTGGAGATGGTCTCCGGCGGCGGGGACGCCGAGCGGTACGTCCTCTCCGCGTCGAGCCGCGCGCACGGGGAGCTCGAGCTCCTCCCCGGGCCGGAGGCCATCCTGGTCATGAACTGGATCGTCGCCCTCCCTCCGCCGACCGTGGACAGGGCCGGCAAGCAGCTCTTCAACGCCGGCTCCCTTCAGCAGGACGGGTTCCTCGTCCACATGATCTCGAAGGATAGGAGCGGGTTCGTCTTTCATCACGCGGCTCAGGGCCCGCAGATGCCGGATTCCATCCTCGGACCCGAGGATGTCGACGCCATGGCCGCCCTGCTCCACGGCAAGGTTCTCTCCCGTCTCGTCCTTGGGTCGCCGTTCCCCTGGGGAGCTTTCACCTCCGCGAGGATCACGGCCGTCAACCGCCGCCTGGCCGGGCTGGGCTGCCCGGCCGGTATTGAGACCGCCTGCATCCCGGATTCCTGAACCTATGGGTTCCCCGCAGCGGTTTTTCGCCGCCCTTGAGAAGGAGCAGTGGCTTTTCAAGGTTGACGGGGAGTCCGTCTTCGGGTTCGCCCTGTCGAAGGTCTTCCACTTCGTGTTCGCGCCCATGGTGTTCGCTATCCTGAGGTCCTTCACGAAAGAGGCCTGGGCCTGGGCCGGCACGGGCCTGGTCATACTCGCCAAAGAGGCGATGGACCTCGGGGTCCTGCGGCGATATGGCCCCCTCTCGCCGCAGGCGTGGCTCGACAGCGCGGGGGACATCGCAGTCAGCTTGTGCGGGATATGGTTCCTCAGGACCGCCATGGAGGGCGGATTCTCCCGCTTGGTGGAACGCCTGCGCCTGCGCGCCAGGGCTTCGGCCCTGGCGCGGGAGCCCGCTCAGCCGGATAAGCCCGGCCCTTCGGGGACCCTTTCCATGGCCGGGCTGACCACGAAGGCCAGGGAGGGGCTGAGGAAGGCGGGCGGCCGCGTCGTGCTCCGGGCGTTCCCGTTCAAGATCGGCCGGATCGCGGGCCGGCCGCCGCAGCCCCTGACAGACGACGCGCTGGCAATCGAGGACCGCGCGCCTTTCCACGTGTCCGCCAACCACTGCTGCATCGACCTGGACCGCCGGAGCGGCGGATACGTCGTCTACGATCTGGGGAGCAGCCTGGGGACCATGGTCAACGGCAGGAAGATCGGCGGCGCCAGCGGCCGGTCCGAGACGCCCCTGGACCGGAGGGTGAACCGGGTGGCCCTCGGGGGCGAAAAGGGCGGCTGGGTCTTCGAGCTCACGATCAACGATCGCGAAAACCCAAATGGTATGATGGCCCCATGAAGCGGGCCCCCAAGCCTCGTCGTGAGCCGCGCCGCATCTCCAAGGACCAGTACTACCTCAACATCGCCAAGGAGACCTCGCGCCGCAGCACCTGCCTGCGCCGCCACTACGGCGCGGTCATCGTCAACAACGACCAGATCATCTCCACCGGCTATGCCGGAGCGCCCCGCAAGACCGCCAACTGCGGCGAGATCGGCTCCTGCGTCCGCATCAAGCTCAACGTGCCCAAGGGCGAACATTACGAGTGGTGCCGAGCCGTGCACGCGGAGCAGAACGCCATCATCCACGCCTCCCGCTTCGAGATGATCGGAGCGACCCTCTTCCTGGTGGGCACCACGCCCGAAGGAGGAACAGTCATCGAGGGCGCCGAGCCCTGCCGCATCTGCAAGCGCATGATCATCAACGCGGGCATCACTCGCGTCGTGATCCAGACCGCGCCCGGCCGCTACAAAGAGGAGCGGGCGAAGGATTGGATTCGGACCAACCTCAAGGAGCTCCGGAAGGTCCGCGGCAAGCTCGTGCCCATCATGCCCAAGGGCTACTGATTCTAGAGCGTCACGAGCGCGCTCTGCAGGTGATAATAAGGAGGCCGCTCGCGGTAGCGCAGGATGGCCTCCTTCATGATCTCCTCGATGAAGTCCTCGTAGGACATCCCGATCATCTCCGCGCAGTTGGGCACGCAGTCGCCCCGGTTGATGGAGGGGTTGGGGTTGATCTCGATGATGTAGGGGTTGCCGAGCTTGTCGATGCGCACCTCGATGCGCGCGTAGTCGTGGCAGTCGAAGAGGTTGTAGGCGTCGAGGCAGATCTCGGAGATGAGCGCGGTCAGCTTCTGCGAGAACTTGGCCGGCCGCTCGATCTTGATCTTCTCGTAGGCGTCGTTCTTCGACCACTTGGCCTGGAAGGGGTAGATGTGCCAGACCCCGGCGGGCATGTCGTCGAAGATGGAGCGCGACAGGGGCAGGACCTGCACGCGCTCCTCGTTTCCCATGATGGAGACGTCCACCTCGTCGCCCTCGATGTACTCCTCGATGAGCACGGGCCGGTTGTATTTCCCGAGCAGCATGGCCACCTGGTCCTTGAGGGCCTTAAGGCTGGTGACCACGGACTTGTTCGAGAGGCCGATGGAGTTGTCGGTGTTGGCGAGCTTGACGATGAGCGGGTAGCGCAGGTCCTCGCGGATGTCGTCGTCCTTGTCGAACACGTAGTCGAACTTGGGCGTGGGGAGCTGGTGGTACTCGAGGATCTTCTTGACCTTGATCTTGTCGATGCACAGGGCGAGCGAGAGGGGGTTCGACCCCGTGTACGGGATGCCGAGGCAGTCGAGGATGGCGGCTCCGTGAGGCTCGAGCAGCGAGCTGTTGTTGATGCGCTCGCACACGTTGAACACGATGTCGACATTGGCCTCGCCGATCTTCTCGAAGGGCAGCGGGGTCTCGTTCATGTCGAAGAAGGTCACGCGGTGGCCCTTGGTCTCGACGGCCTTCTGGATGTTCAAGCCCACGGAGGTGAGGTCCTGGTGCACCGCGGCCTCGCTCTCCTTGGCCTCGCCCTCCTTGCCGTCCTCGCTGGCGTGCTCCTCGTACTTGTTGCACAGGATGCCCACGTGCAGGGGCTTCTGCTTGGCCAGGTCCGTGCCGCGCAGCTTCTCCAGGCGCGCGGACTGGATGATGCGCCTCCGGGCCACGTGGGCCGCGTTGAAGCGGTTGCGCCGCCGGGTCTTGCCGATGGTCGAGGTCGAGTCGAAGGCCACGATCTTGGCCACGACCCCGCGCATGGCGGACTCGAGGTTCTGCTCGGCCTCGGCGTAGGTCTCGCCCTTGCCCACCACCCAGCCGATGGTCTCGAAGCCTTCCGGCGGCACGAGCACCGGGTCGCCGGGCTCTTTCAAGAGGGTGATGTCGTGGAGCTTGCCCGACTCCTTCTCAGGCGCGGCCAGACAGCTGATGACGCCCGAGGAGGGAGGGATGATGTAGTTTCCCACCAGGTGGATCTTCGGCTCCTTGGGCTTCTTGACCGTGCAGGGGATGCCGGCCGCGATCTTGGCGGATTCTTCGATGAGGTCCGCGCCCCAGACCTCGTTGACCCAGTCGTAGAGGTAGTCCCCGCCCATGCGCGCGTTGACCTCGAGGAGCTTGGGCCCCTCGGTGCAGATCTTGGCCTCCACGTGGATGGCCCCGTGCGTCAGGCCCAGGGCCGGGATGGCCTTCTTGGCCATCTCGAGCACCGCGGCCAGGTCAGGGTCCTCGTGCCGCGAGGGCATGGCGTCCCCGGTCTCGATGAAGAAGGGCTCCTTGGTCGGGAAGTTGTCCGTGAACGCGTAGAACCTGATCTCCCCGCCCTGGAGCAGGATGTCGAGGTCGATCTCCGCTCCGGAAAGATAGCCCTCGGCCAGGATCTCGGTGCCGTAGGAATAGATGTGGTCGAACCTCGGGGTCATGTTCGCGCGGATGTACTCGAAAGCGTCCCGCGCCTCCTTGATGTCGTCGAGCCGCACCACGAACTGAGAGCGCTCGCCCCACGCGGGCTTCAAGACCAGAGGGAACCCGATGCGCTTGGCCTCCCGGTCGAGGTCCTTGACAGCCTTGATCTGCGCCCAGTCCGGCGAGAACCTGGAGAGCCCCGCCGCGTCGAGCGCCTTGCGCGTGAGCAGCTTGTTGCGCGCGTTCAGGGCCGCCTGCAACGGGTGGCCCTTCCACCCGAACTTCTCGCACAGGAAGGCCGCCAGGGGCACCGCCTCTTCCCAGAAGGTCAGGCAGCCCTGCACCGGGTGGTCCTTCAAAGCCTCTTCGATCTTCGTCGCGCACTCCGCCTGGTCCATGGTGTCCGCGACGATGAGATGGTCCGCGTAGCGCGAGACCCATGTGGATTCGGGCGCGAGCACCACGAGGCGCACGCCCAGGGCCTTCAAGCGCTGGTAGAGGAACCGCTTCGTCGGGCTCCCGGAGCTGATGAGCAGCAGGGAGGTCCCTTTGAGCTCTTGATGAGTCTCGACAGAGGGAGCGGCTTCCGGATGGTTGGTCATGTGCCTATTATACAAACGGTGCCCCAGCCGGTGCCGGATATCGAGTCGATCAAGACCACCGCTGGTCTCGATGCCCGCCCAACAGCACGATGAGCGTTACGGTCGCCAGGCACGCGGCATAGGACACCAGGAAGGCCGCGAGCACGCCTGTGTTGAGGAACAGGAAGCGGCTCGCGTTGGCGAACACCATGCCGCCCATGAGCCCGACCATGAACCCGCGGGCCATGGCCGCGAGAGCGCCCGCTCCCAGGTCCGTGTGGAACACCATGAGGCTCGTCCACAGGATGATGGGAAAGGATGCGACCACGGTGCCGGCCAAAGGCCCAAGGATGCCTGCCGCGACCACGGCAGCAGCCACCGTGGCTCCGCTCAGGGGGGCCTTGATGAGCAGTCCGCGCACCTGGCCGCGGACCTCGTCATCGGTCCCGGGCGGAGGGGGGAGGAGCACGGCTGAAACCAGGATCATGAAGATCCCAAGCCCATTGGCAGGAGCCGGGTCCCGGCTCGCCTTGATGAGCAGGAGCGGGAAGATGGCGATCCCCCACGCCAAAGCCGACCCAACCAGGGACGCGGCCACTCCGCGCTTTCCCGCGAGCCGCACATAGGCCATGGTCGCGATCGCGGCCGCCCCGAGCCCTGCCGGCAGAGGCCCGGCTGTCTGCGACGCGGCCCACCCTCCCTGCGTCCACGCGATGAACAGGAGCGAGAACGCGGTCACGGACGGCAGGGCTGCCACCACCCCGCCCCACTTGGCGCTGCGCTGTCCCGTGATCGCCGTGACCACGACCCACGCCGAAGCCACCAGGAACGCGAGCCCTGCCTTGATCAGAAAGCTGGTGTCAGACATTGCGTAACTTGCGCAAATCCCAGTCCGGCCATTCCGTTGTCATGAGAAAGGGCCAAAGAATCTTCTGGAATTGTCCCAGGCGATATCGGCCAACTCACCAGGAGCCATGTCCAGGACTTTGGCTCCCAGTTCCACTACGGTTTTGATGCCAGAAGGCTCAGCGAACCACTCTTTGCACTCTTTGTCCTCAGGAGGGCAGTCGGTCTCGAACAGGAGCCTGTCCTTGGGGACAGCGAGGAATGCTTTTCTCAGTTTCTGCCGCTTGTCCTCAGTCACATGTCCATCGAACGAAAAATACGCACCCAGTTTCGCCAAACCAGGCACCATGTCAGCTCCGCCGCTGTACGCGTGCAGGAGGAAGGGCGTTGGAGTGGTCTTGTGCTTGAGATACGCCATGAGCTTGTCCCAGGCTTTGACGCAGTGGATCATGGCTGGTCGCGCCATTTGCTCAGCCAGGGCGTACTGCTGCGAAAAGACGCGCTCCTGCAAGGCAAAATCCTTGTCCTTGGCAGCCCGGTCCAGCCCGATTTCTCCCATGCAGGAACGCGAACTCCGCAGAGCCCGCTCCAGGTCCCTGAGCCAATGCTCTTGCAGCCGGTCCACGAACCAGGGATGCACGCCAAAGCAGGGGACGATCTCAGGATGGGACTGCGCCAAGGACGCGACCTTGGCCCAATCCCCAGGCTCGGTGCTCGCGCAGGCCATTCGCTCGACGCCAGCCTGACGCGACCGGGCAAGCATGGCTTCTATGCGTGAAGCCTCGCCAGCCAGGTGGACATGGTTGTGGCTGTCGCACAAGGGCATGAGGAGATTGTAGCCCTACCCGATGGCGGACATCAACAGCGACTGATGCCCGTGCTGGCTGTTGTCAGCAATCCCGGAGTTACTTGCTGAGTGCCGAGCCCAGTGGCGATGAGACCGTGCCGTTGCCGGTGCTCTGGGAGGAGCTGTTGCCAGCGGAGTTGGGCTGCGCCTGCCCCAGGCCCCAACCCTCGATGGCCTGTCCTCCGGCCTTCTCGTTCATGAACTGGCTGCCGCCGTCCACAGCGTGCACGCCGACGGGACCTCCAGCGGTCACCGTGTACCCGGAGCCCGCGGTGCGGATGAGCGCCCCAGCCACCGGCTGAGTGCCTTCAGCAGGCGCGGGCTCAGGGTCAGCCGCGCGCCTCGTGGACCACGAGGATCTGAAAGCCGTGAACCGGTTGTTCGATCCCGAAGACTCGCGCCTGGCTTGGCCGAAGGAGTTGCCGAGAGGAGTGAAGCCCCGGCCCGGCTGGGAGAAGTTCGAGGCCTGGCTCACGGCATTGTTGGCAGGCGCTGAGAAGGAGACGTTCGACGCCGCGGAGGCCGAGGCCGGGGCGGCATTCTGTGAGCGCGCCACGGCGCGGAACGTGCCCCGGTTGATCTGCACCGCCCGGGTGGTTGCCGCCTCGCTCGACAGGGCGACGATGGTCAGCATCAGACAGGCCGCTGAAAGTTGGATTTTCATAGACCCCTCCAAGAATAGTATACCCCGGCAGGGCCAAAAGTCATCTCAAAGTTGTTAACAGCAGGTTAAAAGACGGTAACGCTCAGGGCACGGTTCGTCGAGAGCGTGTAAAAATTAACCCATAAGCAAATTAAATCATGTAAACATTTGCCTTGACACAAATAATTACATATCATGTGCCCATGCTCAGGGACCGCTACCTCACCTCCTCGATCATCGACGATTTGAAGGCCAAGATGGTTTTTGTCGGCGGCCCCAGGCAGGTGGGCAAGACCACATTGGCCAAGGTATTCATCGGGACCCGCTTCAAGGAAACCGCCTATTTCAATTGGGACAACAAGCAGGAACGCAGGCAGGTCATGGCGGCTGAATGGGCGGGCAGCGCCGAACTCCTCATCCTGGACGAAATCCACAAGTTCCGCGGGTGGAAGCGCTTCATCAAGGGCGAATACGACGTCCATAAAGACAGGTATCGGTTCATGGTCACCGGAAGCGTGCGCCTGGACATCTACCGCAAAGGCGGGGACTCCCTGCAGGGCCGCTATCACTACTACCGCTTGCACCCCTTCACCCTGGCCGAACTGGTCAAGGAGCATCGCCCGGTCGAGCCCTTCAAGGAACCGCCTGTCGGCGCCGCGCGGCGCCAGGAGCTCTTGGCCCTGGAACGATTCGGCGGCTTTCCCGAGCCGCTGTTCTCCCAGAACGAGCGCGTTCTCAGGCGCTGGCACGGCGAGCGCAATGAGAGGCTTTTCCGCGAGGACATCCGCGACATCGAGATCGTCCGGGAACTGAGCAAGATGCAGGTCCTGAGCGACATGCTGCCCTCCAAGGTTGGGGGGCTGCTCTCCATCAACAGCATGCGGGAAGACCTTGAAGTCAGCCACGGGGCCGTTTCGCATTGGCTGAACATCCTCGAAGAGTTCTACTATCATTTTCGCGTCTACCCGTTCGCCCGGGCGTCCTTCCGGGCGTTGAAGAAGGAGCCCAAGCTCTATCTGTGGGATTGGTCGGAAGTGCCTGATGAGGCCGCCCGGTTCGAGAACCTGGTCGGCTCACACCTCCTGAAACTCGTCCATTGGCTGCGCGACCGCGAGGGCTTCAAGGCGGGTCTCTACTTCCTTCGAGATACGTCCAAACGGGAAGTGGATTTCCTGGTGACGATGGAAGAAAAGCCCTGGTTCGCGGTGGAGGTCAAGCTCAACGATGACGGCCTCGCCCCCAACCTGAGATACTTCCGCGACAAGCTGAACATCCCGTTCGCCTATCAGGCGCTTAAAAAGTCCGGGGTGGATCGGATGTCAGACGGCATCCGCGTCATTTCCGCAGACAAGCTGCTGTCGGCGCTGATCTAAGGATCTTACCCCCGCGGGGAGATGCCGCCGTCCCAGAGGCGGCGGGGGTTGCTGGACCAGGTCCCCCATGCCGTCTACCGGGCCGTGGACGCGCCCGAGGCCGCCATGCCCAGGTGGGGGGAAGCGACCTGGCGCTACGTCCTCCAGGTTTGGAATCGGAAGGGACGAGACAAGGGTGCGCTGGAGACCATCGCCCATTACCTGCAGGTCCTCGAAGCCGCGCCCATGCCGTCAACTGCGGCCAGGAGGTTTTCTATTGGCGCGAGGAACCCCTTGAGGTGGATGGAATCTTCTCCGGGACCTGGCCGGCCTGCTGGAGTTCTGCCGCAAACACCCTGACTTTCAGCCCCTGGTGCTCTGTTCGCGCGCCCGCGCGGTCGAGGGCATCCCGGGGATCCGCACTATGTATTGGGGCGACTTCCTCCTCGGAGGGTCCCCTTCGGACCCGCGCTGTCGCGGTAGAAACTCAACGGCCCCCTGATTCCCCTGTGAAGGCGGTGCTTGTCGTAGAAATAGAGTTTGGGCGACTTGATGAGCCGCTTGCCGATGTTCCCGTGGTAGGGTTGGAGCAGGAACACCACATACATCGCTTCAAGGACGCTCATCCATGCCCGCGCCCAGGAAATCATGTAAAATGCAACCTAAATATTCAAATTGCAATAGGTCCCAGGCGCCTGCCGAAAAGGAGGCAGGGTCCGGCACAAGTTCTCCCGGTGAATGGTTGAGGTTCACGGTTTGCGATTTGCAAATCGTGAATAATCGGTGTATACTGTTGATGTGAGAACCCAATCGAGCATCAAGCCTCAGGATGTCCTTATCCTCCTGCAGATCGCCTGCTGGAAGGAACGGGACTGGCTTTCGATCGATCTTGCGCGGGAGCTTCGCATCTCGACGGCTGAGGTGAGCATGGCGCTTGAGCGAACGCGGCGGGCGGGATTGCTTGACCGCCAGAAGAGGAAGGTCGTCAAAGCTGCGCTGCTGGAGTTCGTGCTGCACGCGGTCAAATATGTTTTCCCCGCGGAGCCAGGGCCTCTCTGCCGGGGAATCCCTACGGCGCATTCCGCCCAGCCGCTGGCCAAGCGCATCGTGTCGGAGGATAACGACCAGTACGTCTGGCCGCATGATGATGGGGACATCCGGGGTCAGGCGATCTCCCCGCTCTACAAGACCGCTCCGGACGCTGCCCGGAAAGACCGGAACCTCTATGAGTTGCTGGCGCTCATCGACGCCTTGCGCGTGGGCCGGGCCCGCGAACGCACACTTGCTGCCCAAGAGATTGAAAGACGGCTGAGCGAACTCCTCCTTGAGAACAAGTAAGAGTCTGGAAATGCTGGCCCTTGTCGCCAGAGGCCTGCGTGAGCTCAAAGACCAGGTCGTTTTCGTCGGAGGAGCGACGGTCGAGCTATACATGGCCGGCCCCGGCGCGGAGCCGCTTCGCGTCACCGACGATGTGGACTGCGTCATCGGCATCACGAGCCGGGCAGCGTATGGCGCGTTGGAGGAGAAGCTCCGGGCGTTGGGATTCTCTCATCCGACCGAAGAGCCCAAGGCGCCGATCTGTCGTTGGAAGTACTCCGGGATACCGGTGGATGTCATGCCCATCGATGCCGCGGTGCTTGGATTCAGCAACCGCTGGTATTCGGAAGGCATCTTGAACGCCGAAAAGAAGGTCTTGCCGGACGGCCAGGGAATCTCCGTGTTTTCGCTCCCGTATTTCCTCGCTTCCAAGCTCGAGGCTTTCATGGGGCGCGGCAAGGGCGATTTCTACGGCAGCAAGGACATCGAGGACATCATCGTCGTTGTTGACGGCGCAAGGGAAGTCCGCGAAAGCGTCCTTGGCGCGCCGGAAGCGGTCAGGGCCTGCATTCGCGAGGAATTCAGCGCTCTGC
>JACRNU010000084.1 GCA_016234805.1 Elusimicrobiota bacterium | reverse complement strand
GGGTGACAAAGAAGGCCATAGCTAGTATGATATCACACTAGCTATGGGTTTGTCAAGTCTTTGAGTAGAACCCATTTTACGACGGAGATTGTGGCAAGAAGGCCGACCTAGTGGCTAAGAGGGTCGAAATGCAGGTAATAAGCGTCCCACTCAACTCCGAAAGGAGGTTGCTCCCCGAAAAGCCCCCACCGATTCGTCTTCTGCGTGATTTGGCGGAACCGGCCGTCGCGCATCTGGCCATATTGGAGGGTTGTGTTGAGAGGCTCCAGGATTTCCAAGTAGGGCGCCCGCAGATTCCGGACCTCGGAGGCGGACCGATAAAGCTTGGCAAGCATAAAGGCGGACATCGAAACTGCAAGCAGAAATACCGTGCAAAGAACACGCAGGAAAGAGATGTGCTGATTCCCCACCGGATTCATAGCTGGTTGCTCCTGAAAAAGGCGATGGGATACTCTTACGCGGACTTGCCCCGGACCATGTCCCGGGCCGTGGAAGCTATGTTCTCGGCCGTGAACCCGAACTTCGCCTCAAGGTCCCTGGCCGGAGCAGAGGCTCCGAAGGTCCGCATGGCGATGCTCCGGCCGGCAAGGCCCACATAGCGCTCCCAGCCCAGGGGAGATCCGGCCTCGACCGACACGCGGGCCGTGACCTCTGGCGGCAGGACGGACCTCTTGTAGGCCTCGTCAGCCTCTTCGAAGAGCTCCCAGCTCGGCATGCTCACGACCCGGCTGCGGACGCCCTCCTTCTTCAGGGCTTCGTAGGCCGCCAAGCAGGGCGCGACCTCGCTGCCTGTGGCCATGATGATGACTTCAGGTTTTCCCCCTTCGGCGTCCGCCAGGACATAGGCGCCCTTCGCGAGCCCCGAAGCAGGGGCGTACCGGGTCCGGTCGATGGTGGGCAGGGCCTGGCGCGAGAGCACGAGGACCGCGGGCCGGCGGCGCAGGGGCATGAGGACCCGCCAGGCCTCGGCCGTCTCATTGGCGTCCGCGGGCCGCAGGACCAGGAGCCCGGGCATGGCCCTCATGCCCGCGAGCTGTTCGATGGGCTGATGGGTGGGCCCGTCCTCGCCCACGCCGATGGAGTCATGGGTGAAGATGTAGACCGTGGGAAGCTCCATGAGCGCGGCCAGGCGGATGGACGGACGGCAGTAGTCCAGGAAGTTGAGGAAGGTCGAGCCGTAGGGCCGCAGGCCCGAGTGCGACAAGCCGTTGAGCGCCGCGGCCATGGCGTGCTCGCGGATGCCGAAGCGGATGTTGCGGCCCGACGGGGACTCGGCCTGGAAATCCCCCCCGCCCGTGATGAGGGTCTTGGTGGACGGCGCCAGGTCCGCGGACCCGCCCACGAGCCAGGGCACGGCTTTGGCCACGGCGTTCAAGACCTTGCCGGAAGCCTCCCGGGTGGCGAGCCCCTTGGCATCCGCCGGGAAAGCCGGGATATCCCGGTCCCAGCCCTGCGGAAGGCCGCGGGAGAGCATCATGTCCAGTTCTTTGCCGAGCTCGGGGTAAGCGGAGCGATAGGACTGCAGAGCGCCAGACCAAGCCTCGCTCAGCTCGCGGCCGCGGCGTCCCAGGCCCTGGCTGAAATGCCCGGTCACTTCCTCCGGCACGAGGAACTTCGAGTCCTGGGGCCAGCCATAGGCGGCCTTGGCAAGGCGGATCTCATCATCGCCGAGGGGCTCGCCGTGGGCCGAAGCCGTGTCAACCTTGTTAGGGGCCCCGAACCCGATGTGGCTTTCGGCCACGATCAGGGTGGGACGGTCCGCGGTCTTCTTGAAGGACCGGAGCGCCTGGAGGACCGAAACGAGGTCGTTGGCATCAGCGACGCGGATCACATTCCACCCCAAGCCGCGGAACCGGTCCGGGACGCTCTCGGAGAAGGCCAGGTCCGTGCTTCCCTCGATGGTGATACGGTTGCTGTCGTAGATCCAGCACAGGTTGGAGAGCTTAAGGTGCCCGGCCAGGGAACCGGCTTCGGAGGAGAGCCCCTCCATCATGCACCCGTCGCCGCAGAGAGCGTACACGTCGTGGGAGAACAAGGTGAAGCCCGGCTTGTTGAACCGGGCCGCGAGCCATTGCCGGGCCATGGCCATGCCCACGCTCACGCCCAGCCCCTGGCCGAGCGGGCCGGTCGTGGTCTCCACGCCGGAAGTCAGGCGGAACTCGGGGTGGCCGGGAGTGACGCTGCCCAACTGGCGGAAGCGCTTGAGGTCGTCGAGGGAGACCGCGGGCGCCCCAGGCGGCTTGCCCTCTCCGTCCACGGCCCGGACCCCGGCCAGGTGGATGAGCGAATACAGGAGCGCGGAAGCGTGCCCCGCTGAGAGCACGAAGCGGTCGCGGTCCGGCCAGCAGGGGTCACACGGGTCATAGCGGAGGACTTCCTGCCAGAGACAGTAGGCTAAGGGCGCCATGCCCATGGGCGCTCCCGGGTGCCCGGAGCGCGCCTGCTGGACAGCGTCCATCGAGAGCGTCCGCAGGGCCGCCACGCACAGCTGGTCCAAAGAAAGGTCCGTCCGGGAAGATCCCGTCATGGTGTCTCCTATCCCATCCAAACCGTCACGGCGCTCCGGATCCCGTCGATCCCGCCGCGGAAGGCCTCCGGAAGAAGCTCAGGAAGCTGTCCCCATACTTGACCTGGCGGAACATCTCGAGCCCGGCCACGGCCTCCACGGGCTCTTTCACCTGGTGCTGGCAGATGATCCAGCCGCCTGGAGCGAGCAGGTCCGCGGCCACGATCCGCTTGAGGGAGGGGACCGTCATGGCCAGGGGCCTTTTCTCGAGGTCCTTGTAGGGCGGGCCGGTGAAGATGAGGTCGTACTGGGCGATGCCGGAGCGGAAGGGCACCCAGCATAAGTCGTCGACGACATTGCCCCGAAGGGCGCGGGACCGGTCCTTGAGTCCCGCCAAGGCCAGATTGGCCTCGAGCATCTCCAAGTGCCTGCGGTCGAGCTCGATGAAGACCGCCAGGGACGCTCCGCGGCTCAGGGCTTCGATGCCCACGGCCCCGGTGCCGGCGAACAGGTCGAGGAACCGCGAGCCGCCGACCCGCTCCTTGAGGATGTCGAAGAGCGACTGCTTGATCCTGCCCGAGATGGGGCGCAGGCCCTCCAGGTTCTTTCCCGTGGGGAGACTCCTGCCCCGAAGCTTGCCTCCAATGACCCTCATGACATGATGATTTTACCAAATGATGCCGACATGATTGCTTAATCTCTCCCCCCTATAATAGAATGGCTCTGCCAAACATGCCAAAGATCATCGTGGTCGACGACGACGAGATCGTGGGGAACCTCACCCTCGACCTCGTCACCGGGATGGGCATCGAAGCCGAGCTCATCCAGGAGAGCTATACGGCCTTCGATGCCATCAAGGCCAAGCAGCCCGAGCTGGTGATCCTGGACATCCTGATGCCAGGCATCGACGGCCTCACCCTCTGCCATCAGGTCAAGAGCGAGCCCACCACCCAGCACATCAAGGTCGTGATGGTGTCCGGCAAGGCCTTCGCCGAGGAGATCGACCGGGCCAAGCAGTACGGCGCGAGCCTCCTCATCAAGAAGCCTTACGACGTGATGTCCTTCGGCCAGCAGATCAAGGCCCTGCTCGGCGGGCCGGCCCCGAAATTCGACGCCCCAGTGCCCATCCTGCGGGATTTCACGCCCCCGCAGCAGGCCGTCATGTCCGCCACGGTCTGGGGCTGCCGCAGCCTCTCCCCGCACACCACGGCCATGAACTCGCACTACGGCTTCCAGACCTCCTGCCTCTCGCTGGAGGTCGGAGGGAACCTGCTCATCTTCGACGCGGGGACCGGCATCATCTCCCTGGGCGCCGACATGGCGGCCCGGAAAGACCTCCAAGAGGTCTGGCTCTTCCTCAGCCACTTCCACCAGGACCACGTGCAAGGCCTGGCCTTCCTCCCCTGCCTGCGCCAGAACGGCTTCAAGGTCAACATCGCCGGGGCCAACGACCCGGACAAGACCCTCGAGCAGCTCGTCCGCGAATGCTTCGATCGCTACCCGTCCACGGTGAAGGACCCTTTCGTGGCGGACCTGGAGCTCTACGCCATCCAGGAGGACTCCTACGAGATGCTGCCCGAGGTCAACCTCACCTCCTTCTACGCCAACCACCCGTCCACCACGCTGGGCTTCTCCATCGAGGCACAGGGCCGCAAGTTCGTCTACTGCCCGGACTCCGAGCTCTACGGCGAATACGCCACCGCCCTGCAGGACTACGATGAGAAGCTCGGCGGCCTGGTGGCCGGCGCCGACCTCCTCGTGCACAACGGCCGCTTCACGGACGGGGACTACAAGTCCCGCATGAACAACGGCCACTCGAGCTTCGTCTCCGCCCTCGACTTCGCGGCCCGCCACGACATCAAGCGCCTGCTCCTCTGGCACCACGACGATCAGTACAGCGACGAGACTCTCGACAAGATCGGGGACCAGGCCGTGGAGATGGCCTTCAAGAAGGGCTATACCGTGGAATGCCTCATGGCCAGGGCGGGGATGAAATTCTCGATTTAGCCCAGGCGCCTAGCTGATCCGGACGCCCTTGGTGAGCTTCTTCTTCAGGATGTTGCGCAGGTTCTTGGCGAAGTCCGCGGCGTCCTTGAGCCACCAGCCCTGGCCCGGAGGGAAGAGGTCCTTCACCAGCTGGGCTCCGTCGCCGAGCCCGATGCCGTGGATCTCCACGTCGCGGGACTCCTTAATGAGCTGCCGATACTGGTCGCGGTCGAAGTTGTAGTCCGGGTCGCCGTCGTTGACCATGATGATGAGCTTGTCCCCGCGGCCGAGCCGGATGCGCTCGATGGCCTCCTCGAGGGCCTTGTGCGCCTCGGTGGACCCGGAGCCGGCCATGATCATGGAGACCACCTGGCTCTTGAGCTGGGGAGAGAGCTTCATGCCGTAGGGCTTGAGGACCTTGGGGTCGGAATCGTACTTGACGATCTCGAAGACCACGCCCGGGACCTTCTCGAGGGCCTCCATCATCATGACCGCGCCCTCGACCGCCCGCTCCTTCTTCTCCGTGCTCATGCTGCCGCTGGTGTCGATGAGCAGCGAGATCCGGTAGAGCACCCGGTTGGGGGACATCTCTTCCTTGAAGATGTCCTTCTCCCCCCGCGGGATGGAGGGCAGGGCGTCCTCGTCGAGGTCGCCGGAATCCCGGCCGTGGATGGTGCGCTGGCGCAACTTCTGCTTCAAGGCCTGCATGAGGGTCCGGCGCATGTGCGGCACGAGATTGCGCACGCGGGAAAGGAAATCCTGATACTTGAGCCGGTCATCCAGGGAGGACTCCTTCTTCTCCTGGTCGGGCTTGGAGAGCCGCTCCTTCTGCTTGGCCTGGTGCTCCCGGGACTTGGCGTCGCTGGAGCTCTTCTTCTTGGCCTGCCCATCGGCTTGGCCGTCGCTCTTCTGGCCGTCCGAATCGGAGTCGCTCTGCTGGCCCTGCTGACCCTGCTGGCCCTGCTGTCCCTTCTTCTTGGCCTCCTCCTGCTTCTTGCGGAGCTCCTCCATCTCCTTCTTGGCCTTCTCTCTCTCAGCCTCGGACATCTTCTCGGGATCGTCGATGACCTTGCTGGCGTGCTTGTCCCGATAGTCCTTGGAAGCCTTCTGCATCTTGTCCTTGGCCTGCTTCTCGGCCTCCTGCCGGTCCTTCTCGTCGCCGCTCTCAGAGCCGTCGGACTCCTCGCCGTCCTGTTGCTCGCCCTGCTGTCCTTTCTGCCCCTTCTGGCCTTTCTGACCTTTTTGGCCCTTCTGGCCCTTCTTCTGTTGCTGCTGCTGGGCCTGCTTGTCCATCTCGTCCCTGGTGGCCTCGTCGAGGAGCTCCAGGTAGATAGGCCAGATCTCGTTCAAGACGATGTCGAAAGCGCGCCGGGCATCAGGCTCCCGGGAAGCCCGCTGGATGGCGCCCGAAGCCCGAGCCAGCGCGTCCTTGACCCTGGGGTCCGTGACCCGCGCGTCCGGCATGCCCTTCCACCACTCGTAGACGAGCGCGTAATTAAACTGGAGGTGCAAAGGGATGGACTGCCATTCCACACGTTCGAGCTCCAGGTCCCTTATCTCATAATCTTTAGCGTAGGCTGAATCTATCCACGGCCTGGCGCCCGGATGGCGCTCCAAGCCCAGGTTGTTGACGCGAGGATCCTCCACGGCCCACCACAAGGCCTGGAAGTGCATGTTCTCGATGAGCGCGGGGTAGTCGAAGATGATCTCAGGCCGGCTGTGGAGCAGGTGCCAGGATTCGTGCGCGGTCCGGCCCAAGGACACGTCCTTGTCCGCGTCCGCAAGGTCCTCGGGCAGGTACTGGATCTCCTCCATGCCGCTGACCACGCGCCAGGTCCGAGGCGTTTCGGACCGCGATTCACCGTGCTTCTCCAGATAATAGAAGGGGACCAGCCGGATGGGCGGGTACTGCGCGAGCAGGCGCGCCACGTTCTCGAGCACCCTGGCCCAGGCATCGATGGACCCGGGGTCCGTGTCCGTTGCGACGGGAGCGCCCTTGGGCGAGGTGAAAGGCATGGGCGGCAGGCGCCGGTGCCCGAACCGGTTGCCGAAGAGACCGGCGTGGAAGTCGCCGAAGTCGTAGCCGCCGTAGCCGTCGTATTCCCCGCGGCTCGGGGGCGGCATGGGATCGGGCTTCGGCTCAGGCTTGGGCTCGCTCTTGGGCCACGGCGTGGGCTTGTCCAGAAGGCCGGCCACGGCTCCCGCCACGCCCAGCCTCGCCTTCGACCCTCCTTCCTCCGCTTCCGCTGGAGCCGGGATCAGGCCACGCTTGGACAGAGCCTTGTTGATGGCCTCTGCGATGGCGGGGTCCTCCACGATGGAAGACGGGTTGTAGGTCTTGGTGAAGATGTCGGCCAGGCTGTCGTTGGCGAAGCGCTGGGCGTGCTGCACGATGTGCAGGAGAGTCCGGGGAGCGATGGGCAGGGGCAGGATGTCCGGGTAGAGCTGCCTCAGCTCGTTGGCCACGGACACCAGGGTGTGGATGATCTCCTTGGGCACACGCTCGAAGAAGATGGCCAGCAGGGCCTCCTCCTCGTCCGGAGGCAGGTACTTGACGTCGAGCGTCATGCCGAACCGGCTCGAAAGCTCCCCGCTCGGAGGCTCTCCTTTATAAGGGGGCTTCACCGGGTTCATGGTCCCGATCACCCACGACTTGGTCTTGTCGTACTTGATGACCCGGCCGTCCGCCATCCGGTACTCGCCGTTCTGCAGGATGTTGTTGAGGATCGCGATGCCCTCGAGCGGCTTGTGCATCTCGTCCAACACCAGGATCCCGCCCTCCTGCATCCACCGCAAGACCGTGGAGGCGGTAAGGCCCGTCCGGTTCTTGCCCTCTTCCCCGAAGGTCTCCCGCGCGATCAAGTCCTTGTTGCGCGTGTACTCGTTCATCGAGACCATCCACAGCTCGTTGCCGGTCAACTTGGCCAGCATGGACGCGATCCAGGTCTTGCCGCCCCCTGTCTCGCCGATGTAGAGGATATGCTGGCTGAGGGTGAAGCCCTTCAAGGTGTCGTAGATCAGCCTCTTGTTCGAAGGCAGGTTCAACGCCTTCCAGTCCCGCTCGCTGATGCCCGCTTCCAGCGCCGCCGCAGGCGGCGCTTCCATCCTTAATAGCCTCCTCACCGATGCCCATGCCCTCTCCATCCAGGGCCGCGGAAGGGGCTGCTTCCGTGCTATCGGGAACTTGAAGTCCCC
>JACRNU010000083.1 GCA_016234805.1 Elusimicrobiota bacterium | reverse complement strand
GCTGCCCTGGGCCGCAAGGACGACCGGCTCTCCGAAGCCCTGGCTGATTTCCTGCGCGACATCGGCGAGTACATGCCGGCAGGAGCCAAGGCCGTGCGCCTGAGCGTGGACAGCCGCGGGCATTTCAGCCTCATCTTCGACCTGGCGGACGGCGGGCGCCGCATCCTGACCGGCCAGTTCCTCCCCTCGAGCGGTCCCGGCGGCAAGCCCGGCCAGCCCGGCTTCATCGTGATGCGGCCTTTGGAGATGGACGCTTCCGGCGCGATCAAGCAGGATGGGATGGGCTACTGGCGCGAGTATCTCGCGGGCGGCCGCAGGTAGGAGTGGAGCGCGACCTCGGAGAAGGAGGAGCGCGGCTGGGGCCTGTGGTCCCACGAGAACGATCTTCAGAAGGTCTGGCTCGCGGAGCAGGCCTGGGTCGAAGGACGCTGGAAGCAGACCCGCAAGGAGAACGCCAAGACCCTCACGCTCAAGGAAGGCAAGTCCTGGCTCGGCAATGCCGGGGACAAGGTCATGAAGACCCCGGTGATCGGACACACGCTCAAGTTCTGCGACAACGTGGGCACGACACTCTTCACCGGCATCTCAGCCGCGCCCCAGGTCCTCATCAGCGCGGTCTCGGACTCCGACACCTACAGCATCGAGGCTGCCGGCACCTACGCCCACAACCCTCTCATGCGGGCGCTCGTCGACGAGCAGGGCTTCCTCGACCGGCTCACCCCCGGAGCGCGCAAGGAGCTCTTCTCCCAGGTGCGGATCGACCGGCTCAAGGCCCTGCAGTCCCAGCCCTTCCCCCTCCCCCCGGACCTCATGCGGCAGGCCGTGGACGCTCCGGTCAACGCCAAGGAAGCCTTCGAGACCCTGCGCGGCGACTACGGCATGGGCTCCTACGGCAAGCGCCTCGTGCACGAGGGCACGCAGGAAACCGGCTGGAAATCCACCACCCTAAAGGCGGGCGGGGTCGCGGTGGGCGTGTTCGAGAACGTGGGCGACGCGGTGTTCAACCCCATCATGTGGGCCATGATGGGCACGGGCGAGGCTGCCGCGGCCATCAAGGGCACGCAGGCTTTCACGGCCGGAGCCGTGGGAGCCAAGACAGCCTTCACCGCGGTCCAGGCCACCCAAATAATCGCCACCGCGGCTTGGTGGGGGCCGTGGCTCATCAGCGCCACGGACAACATGGGCCACCTGGTCCGTCTCACCAACGAAGGCAAGTTCGACAAGGCCTACTACAAGAACATCGAAGAGGTCAGCGCGGACCTCATCTACCTCTTCCTGATCCCGTAGGGATCAGGCCTTGGGCGCCGGCTCCGGCTGCAGGTAGTGAAGGTGCGGGATGAGGTTGCGGTTGGGCTGGCCGGTCCCGTCGTAGAAGATGTCGATGACCGGGACGCGGAAATCCTCCTGGACCTTGCGGAAGATGGAGGCCGTGACCACGCCCGGACAGCAGAACATGGGGTTGACGTGGATGACCGCGTCCACCAAGCCCTTCTTGATGAAGTACAGGACGCGGGCCACGTTGATGGTGGTCTCGCCGGGCAGGCCGTGCCTGATCCCGTACTCCTCGAGCAGGGCCGCGCACTCCGTGTAGTCGGGCTCGACCAGGTCGCCGAGCAGGTCCCGGGCGGGCTCCTCGAACTCGACCTCGGTCCGACGCAGGAGGCCGTAGGTCCGGGAATCCTCGCCGTAGAGCTTGGAGTCCGTGTCCAGGAAGTGCAGCGGATACTCCGTGAAAGATGACAGCACGACCTCGCCCCCGAGGTCCGCGATGAGGTCCTGCAGGCGCTGGTTGACCAGGTCGTTGTACTTGACGTAAAGGTCTCCCACGATGGCGATCCTGGCCTTGCGCCCCGGCCGGCGCTCGACCTGCCGGAAGCGTTCGGCTGCCTCGGCCAAGGAGGGTTTGAGGTCTTTGCGCTCGAGGATGGCGGCGCTGATCCTGGCCTCGGACCAGGTCAGGGCCTCGTCCACGGCCCCTTTCGTCACCTCGTAGGGCTTCACGCGGTGGTACATCTTGTGCAGGACGCACCCCGCGATGTAGGCGTGCACGATGCGCGCCTGAACCCTCAGGGACAGGTGCCCGCTCGATGAGAGCCAGTTGATGAGCCCCATCTTCACCCCGGAGAGGCCCGCGGCGTCGAAGGCCAGCCTGCAGAAGACCGGGAACTGAGGGAAGTTGCAGGCCATGCAGACCGTGGGAAGATAGAGGAACACCTTGGCAGGGTCCAGGTTCTCGGAGCGCACCTTGTTGATGGCGGCTCCCGCGATGGCGACCAGGGGCATGCATTCCCCGCCTGAGGCGTAGCGGTAGCCGGTGGCCAGCGCCCGCTCGTCAGGCTCGAGCAGGACGGCCTTGTACCCGGCAGCGGTGAAGCAGTCGGCCCAGAAGCGGCTGATCACGCGGTCGAGGTAGGAGACGAGCACCGTGTCCCCGGGCTCGGGCTTCTCGTCCCGCAGGACCCCGGGAGCCTCGTCCGCCTGGGCGGCCCCGGCCTTGGGCGAGGACGACCGGCCGACCGCCAGGGAGAACGAGCGCATCGCGGCCTCGATGCGGGTGGAGTAGCCCACGTCCGAGCTCAGCTCGTCGAGCTGGAGCACGAGGAAGGGCTTGCCGTAGTGCGCCATGATGTCCTTGACGTAGCTGATGAGGAAGGAGTCGGGGCTGCAGCGGAAGCCCGACAGGAACACGGGGAAGACGCCCTCGGCTCGGGCCGCGAACTCCGCGACCTTGATGATGGTCCTTCCGTAGTGCCAGTGCATCCTCGATAGGTGCTTGGCCGCGTACCCGGGCTGGTAGCCCTCCAGGTCGAACTCGTCCTGCCAGAAGACCTGGGCCCCGTGACCTTCGAACTGCCGCGGCAGGCCCAGGTTGAGCGCCGGGTCGAGGGCCAGGTACGGCCTGCCCAGCAGGACCACCTTCACCCCGTCCTCCCGCCGAAGGGCGGCAAAGCCCGAGCGCAGCGATGCCCGGGCTGACCCGAACTCGGCATGGGCCTTCAGGAAAGCGGCCTCGGTCTCCTCCAGGGTGAGGTCCGGGAAGAACAGCTCCATCTCCCGGTGCAGGTCCGCCGCGGTCTGGGCCAGGGACCGGTCCTGGAACAGCACCAGCGGGGAGATGAGCCGGCCCTTGAGCTGCACGGTGGTGAGCTTGTCCAGGATGGTCGGCAGATACTGGGAGTAGTAGCAATAATAAGAGTCCGTGGTCTTCTTGCGGAAGGAGGGCGAGGGCTCCTGGCCCGGGTCCTTCTCATTGACCACTGCCGGGCAGAAAACGAAGTCCACACCTTTCTCCAGAAGCTCCTCCACGCACCCGTGCGCGAGGATCATGGGAGCGCAGAAATCCGAGTTGACCAGGCGCCGCCCCTTGGCCAGGGTCCGGCGGGAGGACGGGGTCTTCTCCACGGAGAACCCGAGCTCGATGAGAAAGCGCGCCCACAAGGGCTCGTGCTCGAAGCCGTAGAGCGCGCTCAGAAGGCCCACCCGGACCTTGGACCGCTCCCTTGCCGCCGGGGACGCTCCCCCCTTCGGGACGCCCGCGGGCCGGGACTTTTCGAGAGGCTCCATGGCGGCCCGGAACCGCTTCTCCGGAGCGCTCGGCTCGGGCCTGGCCATGCGCGTGCCGGCGTATTCCTTGCCGCACTTCATGCCGAACCCGGCCTTGCCGTCAACGCCGTCCACCACGGTCAGGACGCAGTGGTTGGCGCAGCAGCGGCACAGCTCGGAGCCCACCTTGAGCTCGCCTGCCTGGGAGAACCTAGAGAGCTTCGCGTCCCCGGCCCCGCGGCCCGAGGACTTGAGGCTCAGCAGGGCCGCGCCGAGCGCTCCGGCCAGGTGGCAATAAGGGGACACATGGATCGGCTTGCCGAGCCCGTGCTCGAAAGCCGCGACCAGGGCCTTGTTCCGCGCCGTGGCGCCCTGGAACACCACATGCTCGCCGATGGGGCTGTGCCCCACCACCTTGGCCATGTAGTTGTCCCGGACCGAGTTGAGCACGGCCGCGGCCAGGGCCGCTTTGGACCACCCCTCGGCGGACAGGGCCGCGAGGTCGCGCTCCATGTAGACCGTGCAGCGGTCCGAGGTGTAGGGCGCCGAAGCCTTCAGGGCCAGGTCCGAGAACTCGCCTAGCCCGATGCCCAGGCGCTTGGCCTGCTCCTCGATAAAGCTGCCTGTCCCGGCCGCGCAGACATAGTTCATCGTGGCGTAGAGCACGTCCCCGCCGGACAGGAGCGTGAACTTGGAATCCTGGCCCCCGATCTCGATGATGGTGTCCGCCTTGGGGTAGAGGCTGAGCGCGGCCTCGGCGTGGGCCGAGATCTCGTTGACCTCCATGTCGGCCTGGAACACGGCCTTGACCATCTTGCGGCCCGAGCCCGTGGCGCACGCCCCTAGCAGGGGCGGCAGGTCCCCGCCGAAGGCCTTGCGGGCCGCGGCCATCAGACGCCGGACCGCTGCCAAGGGCTCTCCCCTGGTCGCGGTATAGAAACCGCAGGCGATTTTGCCCGAACCGTCCACGGCCACGGCCTTGGTGCTCGTAGATCCTATGTCCACGCCCAGGTGCGCGCCGCCAGAGAGGTCCACGGGAGCGGACTCCCGGAAGACCTCCACATCGCCCTCAAGGGTGATGGAATAGGCGCTCCAGTCGGGATAGTCGGCCAGGGAGGCCTGGAGCGCGGGCCTGACCTTGCGCCGCACCTGCCCCTTGCCGAAGATGGATCGGGAGTCGACCGAAGCGCGATCCGCCAGCAGGGCCGCGCCCACGGCCCCAGCGGCCTCGGCATGACGCGGCACAACCACGCGGACCTTGAGGAGGCGCTCCATGGCCGCGGCCATCCGGTGGTTGAGGGACACCCCGCCCACGAACCCGGCATGCCCCTCGAGGGACCGGCCCTTCACCAAGGCCTCGACCACGCTGCGGCCGAGGCCGTCGCAGAGCCCGGCGCACACCGCCTGCAGGGAATACCCTTCCTGCATGGCGTGGATGATGTCGGTCTTGGCGAACACGGCGCACCGGGTGGCGATGGCCGGGACCTTGCCCTCGAAAGCGGAGGCCAGGGCCGCGAGGCGCGAGGCGGACAGGCCGAGGCGCTCGGCCTGGGCGTCCACGAAGGACCCGGTCCCGGCCGCGCACGGAGGGTTGACCGTGTGCTCGCGGTAGCGTCCCTCCTCGTCGAAGAACATGAGGCTGAAGGTCTGCGCCCCCACCTCGAAGACGCTGCGGCATCCGGGCAGGAGGAATCGAGCTCCCTCGATGAGGGCGAGGCTGTTGTCGATGAGACGGCGGTCGCGGCCCTCCACGCTGGCGGTCACGCCCGCGGCGTCATGGGAGGAGAAGCGGGGCTCGGCGAGCAGGGCCTCGAGAGCCTCGGAGGCCGCGCCCTTGTGCTCGGCGTAATGCGCCTCCCGGACGGAGCCGTCCTCCAGGAGCACGACGCCCAGGTAGGCGGAGCCTACGTCCACGCCGAGACGCTTCATCCCGTCAGCCGGCCAGGAGGCGGCTCAGCTCCTCCGAGCGCCGGGTGGCCGTGACGATGGCGTCGATGAGCACGCTGCGCAGACCCTTGGACTCGAGCTCGTGGATGGCGTTGATGGCGGTCCCGCCGGGAGTGGTGACCTCGTCCCTGAGGATGGCGGGATGCTTGCCGGACTCCATCACCAGCTTGGCCGAGCCGAACACGGTCTGGGCCGCGAGCTTGGCTGCCATGGCCCTGGGGATGCCCATCTTGACCCCGCCGTCGATCATGGCCTCGATGAGCATGAAGATGTAGACCGGCCCGGAACCCGAGAGCCCGGTCACCGCGTCCATGGCGTTCTCGGGCACGGTCACGACCGTGCCCACGGAGCCGAAGATCTTCTCGGCGAGGCCGAGATGCTTCTCATCCGCCCCGGCTCCGGCGCAGATGGCGGTCGCGCCCGCGTCCACCTGGGCCGGGGTGTTGGGCATGGCGCGCACCACGGGACACGAGGTCTTCAGGAGCCCGGAGATGGAGGTGGTCGTGATCCCGGCCATGAGGCTGATCACGAGCTGGGAGGGCTTCATCACCGGGGCGATGCCCCTCACCACGACGCCGGCGTTCTGGGGCTTGACGGCCAGGATGACGATGTCGGCCCCGGCCACGGCCTTGGCGTTGTCCGTGAAGGTCTTGACGCCCCAGCGCTTGCGGAGTTCCGCGAGCGCGGCCTCGGACCTGCGGGCCGCCGCGATCCGGCCAGGGCTCACGAGCTTGGCGCGCAGAATGCCGCTGATGAGGGCCGCGCCCATGTGGCCTGCGCCGACGACAGCGATCTTCATCCTGCTCAGCATGGGGTCCCTCCGGGAAAGGCGTTTCGACTGCCTCGCGGCATCGGCGACCATTTTAGCAAAATCGGTCCTGTCTCTTCCTGAGATTGCTATGATAGCGGCATGAGGCACCCCCTCTTCAAGCTTTCCCCGGCGATCCTCCTCGGGGCCATGGCCTGCGCCACTCCCGGCACGCTCCCTCCCTCCGATACGGGAGCCGTCAGTTTCCCGGTCCTTCCGGTCCGCGCCCGAGTCGAGACCGCGGATGCATCCGGATTCTGCGCCAGCGAGCATCTCCTGAGATCGCTGAACTGGAGCGTCTTCAACTGGGTCGAACGGTCCACCTCCACGGTCTGGCCTCGCGAGGTCCGGGTCGCATGCTCCAACCCGAAGCCCCTGGTCTACGCTCTGGAGGTGTTGACCTGGCCGGCCGGATCGAGCGTGGCCCGGATCGAACAGCGCTTCACCGAGGACTCGGACGCGGAATACAACGTCCGCGCCCGCATCTTCGGGCACAAGTTGGCAAGGACCAAGAAAGTCACCGTAGCCAGCCTCGAAGCCTACTTCGACAACCAATCCGAGGTGGCCGAGCTGGGAGCGGCCGCTTGGAAAGACGGGCGCTGGGAGGAGGCGGCCAAAGAGCTCTTCATGAGCCTGGAGAGCGACATCGCCCCGGCCGGCCGCTCCGCCCTCTATCGCGGGCTGTCCGAGGCCTATGCCGGGCTGGGCAAGCCCATCCAGGCGTTCTGGTGCCTCCGCGCCTTCGAGGTCGAGGGAGGGAACCTCGAGAACGCGAAGTGGGACTACTTCAAGGGCAAGGCGGCCGAGAAGCGGTACCACGAGAGCGCCCTCAAATACAAGGACCTCATCGCCGAGTCGCCGTGGTCAGGCGACTCCTACGCCGACTTGCTGTCCAAGGTCTACCGGCGCATCGGTTGGAAACTCCTGGCCGGGCACTGGAAGGAGAGGGCGAAGTTCATCCGCAAGATGACGCACGATCGGAAAGGGTCCGAACGACTGCTCGAGCGCCTGCGCTGAGCGCCTAGGCCCTTGGTCCCAGAAGGATATGGGCCCATCGGCACTCCCCGGGGACCGAAGGGCCCACTACAATCGTCTTGATGACGAACCTTCTGGCCGTCGGGCTATGGCTGATGGCGGGCGGCGCGATGGCTCAGGAGCCGGCCATCGCCGCTTTCGGAGCGAAGTCCCAGGCAGCGTCCCAGCTCCTCGGACTCACCGCCGGGGAAGGCCAGGCCGGTTTCCAGGCCGTCTCCGCCCTGCCGATCGGCCTGCCCGCCGTCCCCCCCCCTTCCCTCGGGCTGCCGGGCGGGATGGCGCCGGCCGCGGCCTCGCCCAAGGTCTTCTTCTCGGATGAGGCCGCGATCAACACCGAGCTCGTCAAGGCCATCGACGCGTCGAAGACCTCGGTCGAGGCCGCCCTCTTCGGGTTCAGCCTCATCGAGGTGGGCGAGGCGCTGGTCCGGGCCAAGGCCCGGGGAGTGGCCGTGCGCGTCGTGTTCAACCAGAACCATGTGTTCCCGGAGCGCACGCGGACGAAGGAAGTGCAGTACCTCATCGACCAGGGCATCGACCTGCGCACCGTGCGGGGCACGCGCTCCTACGGCGTCCAGCACGCCAAGATCGGGATCTTCGACGGCAAGCTCCTCAAGATGGGCTCCTTCAACTGGACCTACGCTGCCACCAACTACAACTACGAGAACGCCCTGTTCACCACCGACCCAGGCCATGTGGCGGGCTTCTCCGCCTTCTGGAAGTACATGTGGGACCTCGCCAGGCCATTCTCGGCCGGCCCCATCGGCGAACTGCCGCCGGGAAGCCTTCCGGCCCCTGCCCCCTGCGCGTCCGCCGTGGCCTTCAACGGGACTACCCTTCCGGCCTGCGCGTTCTCCCCCCTGGGCGGGACCGAGGCCGTCCTGCTCAAGGCCATCGCGGCGTCGAAGTCCTCCATCGACGTCGCGGCCTACAGCTTCTACTCCCAGCCCCTGGCCGATGCCCTGGTCGCGGCCCGCGACCGAGGGGTCAAGGTCCGAGTGCTCATGGACAAGGAGAACGGCAAGAAGACGCAGATCACGCGCTTCCTCGTGGGGAATGGCATGGACACGCGCTGGATGAGCGGCCGCGGCAAGGGGGCCATGCACCACAAATACGCGGTCTTCGACGGCAGGCTCGTCGAGACCGGGTCCCACAATTGGACCAACAACGCTGAGCAGAACGATTTCGAGGACGTGCTCCTCACCACGAACTCCGCTGCCGTGAAGTCCTACAGCCGCAAGTTCTCGGAGCTCTACGGCATGGCCGTGCCCCCGACCCCGGAACAGCTCCCGGCGCCGGAGAAGGTGGAGGGCAGCTCCCTGGCCGTCGAATAGAGGCTCATTGACTCCTTGCCTGGCAAGCGGTATAACTAGACCATGTCCTTCCAGCACGCGGGCTGTTCCTGGTACGATGACGAGATCCGCTGCGTGTTCGAGGCCATGCCGGACAAGGTCTTCGTGGTTTCCGAGGACGGGACCTTCATCAAGTTCCACACCAACAAGCCCGAGCACCTCGCTGCCAAGCCGGAGGACCTCCTCGGGAAGAAGATCGCGGACATCCTGCCCCACGGGGTGGCGCACCGCCTCATGAAGCTCGTGGCCGCGGCCCTCGTTTCCGAGAAGCAGCAATGCATGATCTTCAAGGCGCCCACGCTCTCCAAGGAGGTCCGGGACTGGGAAGCGCGCATCATCGCCTGCGATCCGGAAAAAGTCCTCATCCTCGTGCGGGACATGACGGACCTCATGGAGGCCGAGCGCGGCCGGCTTTCGGCGGAGCGGGCCATCGAGGACCTGAGGACCAAGGGCACCGGCCCCCGCGACGACTAATCGCTCAGGTTCCTAGGACCGCCCCTATTGGTAGGCGAGCCTGAAAAGCTCCGGGATCAGGACGATCACCTCGGAGTGGACCCTGACCCGTTCAGACAGGGGCCTGCCTTTGGAGCTGGTCTCGACCACGAGGGCGGACCTCGCCGAGGGCCCCTTGACCGCGCCGCCGTTGACGAAGGTCCGGGTGGAGGCCATGAGCTCGTCGACAGAGCCGTCGCTCACGTCGGAAATGACGCCGTCGATGACCTCCTCGTCGAAGCGCGTCTTGCCGGACGCCATGACAGGGAATCCGAGTTCCCGTATCCTGGCCACCACGGCCTTGGCCGCGAGATCGGCCCGGCCCTTGGGCCCCTGTGAATAGAGGTAGCCCTTGTCGAGCTCATCATCCTCGTGGAGGTCGATGGAGATCACGGGCGGGTACTCCTTGGCCAGGGACAACACCTTGCGGGTCAAAGCGTCAGCTTGGGGAGAGGTCGCCTTGGGAACGCGTGGCTTGCCATCCTTGCCCAAGAGGAGGTGGTCGCTGTCTCCCACGCTGTGGCCCGGGTTCTTCTCCGAGGCCCGAGCAGCATCCGGGTACCTCCAGTTCTTGGAGTAGCCGACCGGGTTGCAGAGAGGGAACACCACGATCGGGATGCCGTTGACAGCCAGGGCATTGAGCCTGGCCCTGCTCTGGAGCACGGCATTGGGCGGCGCGGGCTCCTCTCCGTGGATGCCCGCGATCACCCAGACCGCGGGCCCCTTGCGCTTGGAG
The DNA here is from genome assembly GCA_016234805.1 of Elusimicrobiota bacterium. Lineage (GTDB taxonomy): Bacteria > Elusimicrobiota > Elusimicrobia > UBA1565 > UBA9628 > JACQWX01. Next base: position 12,159 of record JACRNU010000083.1, on the reverse strand, counting down.
CGCAGGACCTTGACCGGCAGCCCTTGGTCCACGAACACGGTCTCCACGGTCCAGGCCTTGCCGGAGGCCAGCAGGTCCATGCCCCGGTAGAGCTCCTTGAGGGATGCCCGCCCGTCCGCTTCGAAGGTCTTCAGGGAGCCGGATGGCGCGGCAGGCTGCCCAGCAGGGGCGGGAGCGGCCGCCTTCGCGGGACCCGGCAGCCATGCCGCAAGAGCGGAGAGCACTAGGGAGAGAGGCAGGGTCTTCATGCCTGACATGATATCAAACCACGGCAACCCGGGTCAGCGCAGGCGAACCACGGCGTAATGCCCGTTCGCGTAGGCTTGAGGCAGGCCGGGATCGGAACCCGCGGACACCAGGGCGTAGGAGGCGCCGTAGGCATCGGCCAGCGAGAGCAGTCCTTCCCTGGAGGCCGGGCTCGTACCCCAGCCGGCCCGGGCCATGTCCGCGGTCCTGCGCCGCCACTCGGCCAGATAGGACCCCTGCCAATGGAAGGCGGCCCCGTCCGTCCATTCCACCACCGCGGGCCTCCGGGAGAACACCCTCCACCCCTGGGCTTCGGCAGGCAGGATGAAGAGGTCTCCGGGCTCCGTGCGCTCCCGCGCCCAATCCTGCGCCACCCTGAAGTCCCTCTCCCGGTCCGTGAGCGGATCGAGGTCCAGGGTCCGGCAGCGCGACGCGATCACGGGAAGCAGCGGGATGAGGACCAGGCCGCATGCCAGGGCCAGGCGCGAGGCCGTAGACCCTGACAGCCGCGAGCGGCCGATTGCCGCGAGCCCGAAGGCTCCGCCGAGGAGGAGGGTCCTGCTCAAGGCGAACGGCCACTGCCAGGCGCACCAGACGCAAAGCGCGGTCCCGACCCAGCCGAGTCCCCGCGACCACGCCTCCGGGACCCATGCCGCCATGAGGACCACGGCCAGGGCGAAAGGCGCCATGTGCGGCGGCGTCAGCTCGGTCAGGCCGGCCCCGGCCAGCAGGGCCAGCCCCAGGGACTGCCAGGTCCTCATCTCGACGAGCCCGGCGAACCGCTCGGCCGCGAAGGCCAGGCCCAGGATCGTGAAGAAGGCGTCGCTGCGCAGAGGCTGGAGCCGCACCACGGCGGGAACGGGGATAAGCTCCGCGAAAATCCAGCCGCAGGCCCATAGAGCCGCCATGCCCGCCATGAGGGCACCCACCTTTCCCTTCTCAGCGCAGCCCTTCCAACCCGCGGCGGCGAAGAGCATGAGGCCCGGCACGTAGACCGCGGCCCTCCGCCACCGCTCCGGCCCCCAGGCCGACGGGAAGGAATGGCCGGGGTACCAGGCCCGGGACGCTTCCACGAAGCCCGGGCCCGGGTCCCCTCCCCTGCCGGACCACCACCACCCGATGGGGACGCAGACGCCGAGGAAGAGCAGCCAGCCCGGCATGGACCGCGAGCCGCGGGGCGACATCGCGGCAACGGCCAGGTAGAGGACCGCCAGATGCGCCGCGGCCAGGGGATGGAGACAGAAGCCCGCGGCCAGAAGGCCGAACGAGGCGAGCCACCGCTCCTCAAGGAAGAGGCACAGCGACAGGAGGATCATTGGCGCGGCGAGCGAGGTATGGTAGAGGCTCGTCTTCATGAGCGGGTCCTCTCCCAAAGGCGCGAACACGCTGGCCAGCGGGCTGACCGCGGCCAGGAAGACCGCGGCCACAGCGGTCCCGGTCGAGGGGAAGAGGCGCCGCGCCAGCCTCCACACGCCGTAGAAGAACAGGGCCCGGCCCGCCAGGTACAGGCCCAGGTGCAGGGCGGGGAGGGGCACGGCCCTCCCCAATCCGGCCATGACCAGAGGGTAGAGGCTCGGGAAAGCGGAAACGCTCGCCACGTAGGGGTCGTTGGGGTAAAGGGACGGGTCCATGAGCCTGCCGATGAACGGCAGGACCTGCGCCGTGTTGGGATCCGTGCCGTACCGGTAGCCGTAGAGGGCCAGGTTCAGCAGGACGGCCGACGCGGAGAGGATGAACGCCATTCGTCAGAGCGAGGCGATGCGGTGCGAGCGGACAAAAGCCCAGAACTCGTCATTGGTCATGGGCGTGGCCTTGGCCGAGCGCTTCGATCGGCACACTCGCTCGACCGCGTGTGCCAGGACGCCGAACCCGTGCGCGGCCTTGGAGCGCGGGGCATGGGCGAGCGCGGTCAGGCCGCGCTCCTCGGCTTCCATGATGACCCGGTCACGCTCCACCGCGCCGATGACGCCCACCCCGAGCCTCCGGGCGAAGGCTGTCAGGTGGCCGCGGGGAGCGTCGTTGCGCCGGAGGTTGAAGATGATGCCTCCCACCGAGGCCGCGTCATTATAGGGCCTGCATGTCATCCGGGCGATGTTGTTGGCGGCGAAAAGGGAGGCGGGCTCTTCCGAGGACACGACGAACACGCAGTTGCCCCTGCCGAACCGGAGCGGCGCCACGAAGCCCCCGCAGACCAGGTCGCCGAGCACGTCGAAGATCGCCACGTCGTAGGACGCGAACTCGCGTGGGTGCTCCTCGAGGAACTGGCAGAGGGTGGCCACGCCCCGACCTCCGCACCCGACCCCGGGCTCGGGCCCGCCCGTCTCCATGACGTCCACGCCCGATGGGGTCCGGGTGAGGAGCGCCTCGAAACGGCGGCTGAGCTTGCCTTCCACCATGTCCAGCATGGTGGGAGGCCTCAGGCCGGCGAGGAAGCGCGTGGAAGTGTCGGTCTTGGGGTCGCAGCCCAGCAGGAGGACCTTCCTGCCCTCGGCCGCGTAGCAGGCCGCGAGGTGCGAGGAGACCGTGGTCTTCCCCACTCCCCCCTTGCCGTACAGGATGACGACCATGCTCTTGCGCTTGGGCTTCTTCACAGCCATGTTCCAGCCCCAGCCTCGTGGGCCAGGATCCGCTCAGCCGATGTCTCGACCAGGCTGCGGAAGCCGGAGAATCCCAGGAACGGCCGCTCCACCACCGGGTGGTCCTCCAGGTTGGGATAGCCCAGGGGGACCACGATGTCCGCCTTGGACCGCGCCCCGGCCGACCAACGCCATTCCCGATGGCGGCCGGGACGCTCGGCCTCCGGCCTCGACCGCGCCCCGAACACGATCGAAGGGCCCTTGGCCCCGCCCCGGCCGGCCAAGACCTCGAGCCCCATGTCGGAACACAGCCCTTCCAGGGCCCGGCGCAGATGCGGGTCCGCCAGGGTCAAGCGCGCCGTCCTTCCGCTGATCACGCGGGAGACATGGTCCCGGGTATCTTCGACCGCGGCCGCAAGCTCCCTTTCGAGCAGAGCCTCGGCGAGACGCTCGCGTCCCATGGCGCGAGCCGCGGTCCGGACCAAGGACTCAGTGGCGGTCAAGCCGAGCGGCAGTTCGACCTCAACGACCTTGGCTGAGAGCCGGCTTCCCAGGATCCTGGCTGCTCTGCGGGCGTAGGGAAGGGAGAGGATGACCGATGCGTCCTCGACCTTCCCGAGGTCCCCGACCCCGGACCCGGAAAGCCAGACCGAAGAGAGCTTCAGCCCCAAGCCGGACAGCAGGCGGCCGAGCTCCCGGAGATTGCCCCGGTGATCAGGCTCATCCCTGTCGAAGAGGTAGCCCACGACCGCGACCGAATCCTTGCCGGCGCGGCCCTTGTCCAGGGACAGGCCCCGGGCCAGAGCCTCACAGGCCCGGCTGTAGCCGTCGAGCCAGTCCCCTCCGCGGGAGGCGGGAGGGATGAGGCACACCAGCTTGTCGGATCGGAGACCGGAAGCGCGGCCGCAGAAGACGACGTCCGCGTCCGGCGGCACGTCCGAGGCGCGGCCCACGGAAGAACCGAGACGGCACCGCATGTTGTTCCTGCTCTGGACGGCCATTGCGGCGGAGACGCTGCCGGACCCGCCCCAGACGAGATAAGCCCCGGGGATGGCGTCCACCGCGACGCAGACCCCGTTGAGGAAAGAGAGCCCACCCTCGGTCGCCACTCCAGCACTGCCGGGGAGGCTGACGGCTACTTCGTCACCCGGGCGGTCTTGATGTAGTCGAGCTTGGGGAAATCCTTCTTAAGGTAGGGATCCCCCTCCATCTGCATCCTGCCCTGGTCCGGGCAATGGCCGCCGAAGTCCGGCATGTCGCCGTAGCCGTCGTAGAGCTTGTCCACGACCTCCATGCCCTTGACCACCTGGCCGAAGGGCGAGAAGCCGTCCCGGTCGAGGCCGCTGTTGTTGCCGTAGTTGATGAAGATCTGCGAAGTCCGCGAGTTGGGGTTGGAAGTCTTGGCGTAGGTCAGGGTGCCGCGGGTATTGGGGGTCTTGACCCGATCGTCCATGATGTTGGCTTCCCGCCAAGCCATGTTGACCTCGGGCGTCCCATGGATGCCGAACTGGACCATGAAGCCCTTCACCACGCGGAAGAAGCTGACGCCGTCGAAGTACCCGACCTTGACGAGGTTGTAGAACCGGTCCGCTCCGTTGGGCGACCAATCGCGGTGCGCTTCGACGATGAAATCACCCTTGGTGGTGGAGAACTTGGCCCGGAACACGTCAGGCGCCTTCTCCGTCGCCTTTCCGGGCTCGAGGAGAGCCTTCTTGTCCGGGGCCGAGGATTTCGCCTCAGCCGCGGGCTTCGCCCCTGCCGAGGGCTGGGCCTTGGCCGGCTCGGCCTTCTTCGGGGCCTCGACCGCCAGGAGCGTCCTTACGCCGGCGACGGCCAGCACGAGCATCGCTATGGAGACGACCAGGGTTTTCTTCATGCCGCAAGTCTAGGAAATCCCGTTGCCCCGGTCAATCGCCGAGACCGCGGTCAGGACGCTGAGAGCACGACCACGGTGCGCGGGTTCACGAGATAGACGCCCTGCGGGTGGAGAGCGACCTCGCGGCCAGGGTCCATGAAATCCTCGCCGGAAGCAAGGCTCGTGTCCACCACGCGGCGCCAGGGCCTGCCGTTGGGGGCCGGAGGCAGGACCGTGTGCGCCAGGCGGTGGTCGCAGTTGTAGATGAAGAAGAGGGGCCCCTCCAGCATGAACACCGCGGTGCGGACCTCCGGGTCATCCCAGCGCGCGGCCTTGCCGTCGAGGCCGAACCAGGCGATGTCCGGCACCTCCCGGCCCTCCTCATCGTGGCCGACGAGGAAGCGTCGGCGCTGGAGGACCGGGTAGCGCCGGGTCATGGCCACGGCCTTGGCCGTGAACTCGGTGAAGTCCGCGTTGCGCCGCGCCTCCTCCCAGTCGAACCAGCCCAGGGGGTTGTCCTGGCAGTAGGAGTTGTTGTTCCCCCTCTGGGTGCGCAGGAACTCGTCTCCGCCGAGGAGCATGGGCGTGCCGCAGGAGAAGAGCAGGAAGCATACCTGGTTCTTGGCGAGCCTGCGCCGCAGTCCGAGGATCCCGGGGTCCGCGGTCGCGCCCTCCGCCCCGCAGTTCCAGGAGTTGTTGTCGTTGGTCCCGTCGCGGTTGTCCTCGCCGTTGGCCTCGTTGTGCTTGTCGTTGTAGGCGTAGAGGTCGTGCAGGGTGAAGCCGTCGTGGCAGGTGACGAAGTTGATGCTGTTGAAGGCCGAGCGCCCGTCTTCGGCGTAGAGGTCGGCCGAGCCCGTGATGCGCCAGCCCACTTCCCGCAGGCCCGGGTCGCCCTTGCAGAACTTGCGCATGGAATCGCGGAAGCGGCCGTTCCACTCGGACCAGTCCACCGGGAAGTTCCCCACCTCATAGGTCCCGAGGTCCCAGGGCTCGGCGATGAGCTTGGCCGCGCTCAGGACCGGGTCCTGGGACACGGCCGTGAAAAAGGCGGAGTATTTGTCGTAGCCCCCGGTCTCGCGGCCGAGCACCGAGGCCAGGTCGAAGCGGAAGCCGTCCACGCGCATGGTCTCGACCCAGTAGCGCAGGGAGTCCATGATGAGGCGCACGACCGCGGGGTCGCCGGCGTTCAAGCTGTTGCCGCACCCGGTGAAGTTCTGGTAGTATCGGCCCGGCGCCTCCGATGGGCCGGTGAGGCTGTAGTAGCTGGGGTTGTCGATGCCGCGCAGAGAGAAGGTGGGCCCCAGCTCGCTGCCCTCGCCCGTGTGGTTGTACACCACGTCCAGGACGACCTCGATGCCGGCGCGGTGGAGCTCGCGCACGAGGGTCTTGAACTCGGCCACCTGCGCTCCGGGAGCCCTAGCCGCGGCGTAGGACGACTCGGGCGCGAAGAACCCGGCGGTGTTGTACCCCCAGTAGTTCGTGAGGCCCTTCTCCGCGAGGTGGTCCTCCACGTAGAACTCGTGCAGGGGAAGGAACTCGACCGCGTTGACGCCCAGCTTCTTGAGGTGCGGGATCTTCTCGATGAAGCCGAGATAGGTCCCCGGCCGCTTCACCCCGGAATTGGGGTTGGCGGTGAAGCCCTTGAGATGCACCTCGTAGATGATGAGTCTCTCGAGCGGGGTCTCGGGCCGGCCGACGCCCTGCCAGTCGAAGGAGTCGTCGACCACGATGCTCTTGGGCACGAGGCGGCAGTTGTCCTTATCGTCGAGGGAGCAGTCCCTGGCCGGGGATGCCGGGTCGTAGGACAGGAGGCAGTTGCGGGTGTTCCTGAATTTCCCGGTCAGGGCCTTGGCATAGGGGTCCATGAGCAGCTTCGCGGAGTTGAAGCGCAGCCCGCGCTCGGGCTGGAACGGACCGTGCACCCGCCACCCGTAGAGCTGGCCGGCCTTGGCCCCGTGGACGAAGACGTGCCAGACATAGCGCGTCCTGTTCTCCACCCGGATGACCTCTGAGGGCGAGCCATCGGGGGTGTCGAAAAGCGCGAGCTCCACGCCTTCCGCGTTCTTGGAGTACAGGGCGAAGTTGACGCCCTCCGGGTCCAGGGTCGCGCCCAGGGGATGGAACCTGCCCGCGCTCGTTTTCATGGCCATCAGGCGGAACGGCCCATGGTCTCCCTGAGCCTGCCCGCCAGGGACCGCAGGAGCGCCATGGTGAACCCGGGATGCGACATCAGAAGGTGTCGGAACTCCTCGGCCCCGATGCGCAGGAGGCGGCCGTCCTCGGCCACCACCGCGGTCGCGGACCTGGGCTCGCCGTCGAGCAGGGACATCTCTCCGATGTGGCTGCGCGGCCCGAGGAGCGCGGTCTCCTTGCCGCCCACGATGACCCTCACCTTCCCTTCGGCCACCACGTAGATCGAGTCCCCGGCGTCGCCCTGGGAGAAGAGCTCCTCCCCTTTGTACACATGCTTCTCCGAGATGATGTTCGCGAGGCTCGCCAGGAAGTCCGCGGGCACGCTCTTGAAGAGAGGCACCTGCTTGAGGAACGACACGGTCATGACGACCTTCTGCAGTTTGACGTCTTCATCGTTCATGGCGCGGCCTCCGAGTCCGGCGGGCACCGGCCCGCCGCGGGTGAGATGGAAAACGGTGATGGCCCTGGTCCAGGCGTCCGTGGAGAGCAGCCTGCCGGAGGTCTCGGCGGAGAGCTCTCCCGCGGCCGTTCCAGCGGCGCGAGTCCGCGCCACCAGCGGCACGACGCGCCTCGCCAGGCCGTCGGGCAGCAGGGACTCGAGGAGCTCGGCCGCGTTGGCGCGCTGGGCCTCGTTCGAGCCCAGGAGACCGGTCTCGATCCGGGCCAGTTTCTGGGGATCGAACCTCAGCGCCAGGATGGAGAGGACCAGCTCCACGCCCAGGCGCGCGTGGTCCTCGTAGAACGCCGAGGCCTCGGCGCCCGGGCCGAGCTCGTCGCCGGCGGACTGGACGAGGCTGATCCGTCCGGCCAGGGCCTCCACGTGTTCCTCGAAGCCCTCGAGGACCAGGTCCGCGGAGCCCTGCCCACGCAGCCGGCGCAGGGAGCGGGCCGCGGTGAGCTCGAGGTCGAGCGTCCCGTCGGGCCGGATCAGGTCCCAGAGCAGGCGGCAGGCCTGCGGCCCTCCGATGGCGCCGAGCGACTGGGTGAGGACGACCCTCGCGCGGTGGCCTTCCGCGAGGACCGCCATGGCCTCGGCGATGGGGCCCACGGCCTCGGGAGGCATGGCGTCGAGAGCCTGGATGGCCGCCGGCCGCAGCTGGAAGTCGTCGATGAGCCGGATGACGTGCGGGGCCAGGGCAGGGTTGCGCAAGGCACGGGCAGCATGGAGGGCCTCGCGCCGGACCTCCACGGCCGGGTCCCAGAACAGGCGCTTAAGGACCTTCGTGGTGCCGCGCACGCCTCCCCGGCCCAGGAGCCGGGCAGCCTCGGCCCTGCGGCCAGGGTCCGGGCTCTTGAGCAGGGCGTCGATCCGCGGGTAGGCCAGCAGCGCCCCGTCGAAGCCTCCGTGCCGCGCCAGGCAGAAGAGCGCCGCGATCCGCAGGGGCTCCTCGGGCGCGTCGACTCTTCGCGCCGCGTCGTCGAAGGAAGCCTCGCCCGCGAGCGGGCCCAGGGCCAGCAGGGCGGCCCGGCGGATCGGGACGGACCCGGTCTCAAGGCAGCGCCGCACCGCGGCCAGGCTCCGGTCCGACCCGTGGTCTCCGAGGAGCCTCAAGGCGCGGATGGAGACCCCCTCGTCCTCGGACCCGGCCAGGGCCGCGACCGCGTCCTCCTGGCCTGCCAGGGGACGCCCGGCGAGCAGGTCGAGAGCGCACAGCCGGACCTCCCGGTCCCCCGAGGACAGGAGGCCCGACACCACGGTCCTGCTGTCACCCCGGCCCATCAGGGATTCAAGGTCCACGGAGCCCAGGGTCTGCCGGCGCAGGGAGGTCTCGAGTACCTGCTGGTACCTTGGCCGGATGACCCTGATGACGAAGAACCATGCTCCGGCGAGCACCACGATGATGCCCGCGACCTGCTCCACCTTGAGGCTCACCATGGCCAGCAGGAGCAGGAGGGCTCCGCCGATGCCCTGGCCGATGGGCGTGAGCGCGCCGTCCACCAGGGTCTGCGCCCGGATCCTGAGCCGCTTGGGCAGGGGCAGGAACAGGAGCTCCTCAGCGGGCTGCTCCAGGGTCTCGGCCAGGGTCAACAAGAGGAAATTGGACAACGCGACCATCATCAGGGTCGGCAGGCCGAAGGCCGCGACCGAGCTCGCGGCGAGCAGGACCGGCAGGATCATGAGGCATTTCATGATGCCCAGCCGGTTGAGCAGCCAGCCCACGAGGACGAACTGCACGACGAAGGATGCCACTCCCATGACGCCGTAGAACCTGCCGAACCAGACCGCCATGACCTCCTCGGACATGGACCGGCTCGCCACGATCTTCATCTCGTAGTCCGCGAGCACCATGCAGACCGCGCAGAGGATGCCGATGAGGAAGGCGATCCGGAGGAAGGGGTTCGCGAACACGGCCTTGAGCGGCGCGGCCTCGCCCTCGTCCTCCGAATCCGAGGACTCGAGAGGCCGGGCGTTCCGGGAGATCCACAGGCACACACCCGCGCACCCGACCTGGAGCAGGGCGCACAGGTACAGGAGGCCCTCGGTCTTCACCACGGCCACGATGGGCTCGACGAGGATGCCCGAGGCGAGGATGCCGACCGCCAGGCCCCCGGTGATGTAGCCGTAAAGTCGTCGCGCGTCACGGGTGGTGAAGAAGTCTCCCGCGTAGGAGAAGAAGAGCGTGATGCTGAAGAGGTCCACGGCCTCCACCCACACCGCGAGCCCGAAATAGGCGGCCGTGTGGCCGGTGGCCACAGCGGCGCGGAACGCGAGCAAAGACAGCGCCAGGCAGACCTGCGAGCCCATGAGCATGCGGATCCGCCTGACCTTGCCCTCCAGCCGGTCGTAGAGGACCGTGATGCCAACGGTCGCGACCGCCACCCCCACGTAGACCCAGGGCAGGAGGCGCTCCGCGGCCTCGGGGCCCAGGCGGGCGAGGAAGAGCGTCTCTCCCGCGGTCGAGCCCGCGGTGTAGTCCATGCCGATGAGGAAGAAATACAGGAAGAAGGACTGGACGAGCCGGAACTCCTCGGGCCGGATGCCGAAGAGGCTCTCGAAGAGCCTGATGACGCCTCCTGGCCGGACCGTAGGAATGGTATCCCTCATGAAGATGGCCGCATATGATATCAATTCAGCGCCGGGACGAAAGGCCCGCACGCGCGACCACCCCGATGCCGCGCAATTTTCTATGATGGTGGTGGCTGGCCCGCACCCCGGGTCCGGCTGGGAGGAGGAACGTGAACGCGAGATCGAATACGGGCTTGGTATTGGTCCTGGCCGCGGCCGTTTCCGGCTGCGCCTCCGCGCCCCCCCCGATTCCCGCGCCGATCCCCACGCCGCAGACCGTCGAGGCCCCGCCGCCGCCGCGCCTCTACGGTCCGGAGGCCATGCGCCTTTCCCTCAACACCCTCTTCGCCCGGCCCTTCGACGACACACAGGCCCTCGACGTGCTTTACGCCACGAGCAGGGCCCTGAAGGGCGACCCCTCCGAGTGCGGCGACGACGGCTTCGGCGTGGACGCCTCGACAACGGTCAGCTTCGGCCTCTGCCAGCTCAACGTGCCCAAGCGCCGCGGGGTGGGAGGCTTCGAGCTCGCGCCCAACCCCAGGGCCGACACCCACCAGTTCTTCCGGGTCCTCTCCCACGAGCCCCTCGACTCCCCGGGCCTGCTCGAGCGCCTGAGCCGCCAGGCCGGCCGCGACCCGCTCGTCTTCATCCACGGGTTCAACGTCAAGTTCCAGGAGGCGGTCCTGCGCTCCGCGCAGATCGGCTACGACCTCAAGTACCAGGGCCCGATCGTGCTCTTCTCCTGGCCCGCCGGAGCCAGCGAAGGGTTCATGGAGTCAGCCCTCATCACCCGCACCTACGACGTCAACCGGGGAAACGCGGCCAAGGCCGTGGAGCCCGCGGCGGACTTCTTCAGGCTCCTTGGGGCCTCGTCTTCGACCTTCCATGTGATGGTCCACTCCATGGGCCACCAGGTCGTCCTGCCCGCCCTGGCCAAGGCCGCCAAGGACTGGGACAGGCCGCGCATCGGGGAACTCATCCTCAACGCCCCGGACATCCAGCTCAAGGACTTCCAGAGGCTCGCCGCGGCGCTGAGGAAGGCGGCGGGGCGCATCACCGTGTACTGCTCCTACAACGACAACGCCATCGCGGCCTCCGAGACCTACAACAAGAACCGCCGCCTCGGCGCGTGCGAGCGCGTCCCCGGGGTGGACGTCATCAATGTGGGCGAGATCGACGCCCCGTCCCTGGGCATCGGGGGCCTCGGCCACGGCTACTACGCCTCGCGCCCCATCCTCACGGACATCCACCAGGTCCTGCTCGGCATCGACGCCTCCAGGCGCCTCTTCATCCGCCGCAGCGAGCCCAACAGCACCGAGGACTACTACCTGCGGCCTTGAGGCGTTCCCGGCTGGTAACATTCCGGGGGCGGCCGCGTCTCCTTGGTGAGAGGGATGATCATGCGGGATCAAGAAGCTGAGCTGGCTGACCTGATAGAACGGTCCAGGAGAGGCGACGCGGACGTTTTCAGCGCCGTCATCCGGCGGTATGAGACCTTGGTCTATGCATCGGCGTTCAAAATCCTGGGAGATCACGCCGCGGCGCAGGACGTCGCGCAAGAGACCTTCATCGCCGCCTTTTCGCGGCTTCGGGAGCTGCGGTCCCCGGCGTCCTTTCCCGCTTGGCTGCACAGCATCGCCCGGAACAAGGCCCTGTCCTGGCGCAGGTCGCGTGGGCGGCAGGCCCCCTTGGAGACGACAGACGACCTGTCCGCGCCGCCGGACTTCCCGGCGATGGAGACCGACGCAGACCGCCGGGAGGCGGCATCCTTCGGCAAGGGCGTCCGCGAGATCGTCTCATCCTTGTCGGACGCGCTTCGGGTGCCCGTGCTGCTGTGCTACCAGGGCGACGTCGCAACGGCAGAGGCCGCCCGCTTCCTCGACTTGAAGGAAGGAACGCTGAGGAAACGGCTCCACGACGCAAGGAAGAAGCTCCAGGCGCGCATCGTGGAATTGGCGGAGAAGACGCTTCAGGAATACCGGCTGCCGGCAGGCTTCGCGCAGCGCTGCATCTGCGGCTGCCGCCGCGCACGCCGGAAGAGACTGGCTAAGGAAGCCATCGAGGAGGCCATCATGGACAAGAAGCAAGACTGCGGGTGCGGGTGCGTCCGGCCGAACGCGGACGCCAAGACGGGATCCAAGGCCATCGCTCCTAGGTTAATTTCCGCGTTTCATCGTGCGCCCATATAAGGAAAAGTGCTTGAATCTGCGGGCAGCCCTCCGCCGAGGGCCCCACGCCGAGGGGGTCGAAGGGCATTGGATGCCGGGACATGCCCACAGTCG
>JACRNU010000019.1 GCA_016234805.1 Elusimicrobiota bacterium | reverse complement strand
GGGGTCCATTCGCTCAGGCACGCCTTCGCCACCCACCTCCTGGAGGCCGGCGTGGACGTGCGCACCATCCAGGTCCTGCTGGGGCATCGCTCCATCCTCACCTCCATGCGCTACCTCCAAGTCACGCGCAAGAAGGTCGAATCGACCATGAGCCCCCTGGATCTGCTGGCGATTCCGGCGCAGTCACAGTAAGCGCCCAGCCATGCCGTGCCACCGCCCCGCTGGGGCGGCAGGGTCGGCCGGCCGCACAAGGCCGCGCTGGGAGCTGGCGGACGTTTTCCGCCTCCATGGCGGGGACTTCGGCCGCTCCCATCCCCTGCCGCCCGCGCAGGCCAAGATCATGCGCGACGTTGTTGACTGCCGCACCCCAGCACTCGGCGGACACGTCGAGCACTGCGACCGCTGCGGGTTCGAGCGCCAAGCCTACAACTCCTGCCGCAACCGCCACTGCCCCAAATGCCAGTCCCTCGCCAAGGCCCAATGGCTCGACGCCCGCACCGCCGAGCTCTTGCCCGTGCCGTACTTCCACGCCGTCTTCACCCTGCCCCACGAGCTCAATCCCTTGATCCTGCGCAACAAGCCTCTTGCCCTTGACGCCCTCTTCCGCTGCGTCGCCCAGACCCTCCAGCAGTTCGCCCGCGACCCACGAAGCCGCCTCGGCGGCAAGCTCGGCTTCATCGCGGTCCTGCACACCTGGGACCAGAAGCTCCTCCAGCACGTCCACCTCCACTGCCTCATCCCGGCCGGCGTCCTCTCCCCAGACGGCGAGCACTGGGTCCACGCGCCCAAGAAGTTCCTCTTCCCCGTACGCAACCTCGCCCTCGTCTTCCGAGCCAAGTACCTCGGGGCACTCAAAGAGGCCTTCGCCCAAGGCAAGCTCCATTTCCCGGGCTCAACGGTCCAGTGGGCAACCCCGGAAGGTTTCTTCAGCCTCATCGACCCGCTCTACCAAAAGAACTGGATCGTCTATGCCCAGCCTCCCTTCGGAGGACCCCGCAAGGTCCTCGGCTACCTCGCGCGCTACGTCCACCGCGTCGCCATCTCCAACGACCGCATCCTCAACGTCCAAAACGGAGCCGTCACGTTCAGGTTCTGCGACCGCACCCACGGCAACGTCATCAAGCCCTTGACCCTCCAGGCCGACGAGTTCATCCGCCGCTTCCTCCTCCATGCGCTCCCGCCTGCCTTTGTCCGCATCCGCCATTTCGGGTTCCTCGCCAATCGCGCCAAGGCTTCGGACCTCAAGCGCTGCCGTGAACTGCTGGGCATGGCTCCCGACGTCCCCGAGCCGGAAGGACAATCGCCCCAGGAGCGCCTGCGGGAACTCACCGGCGAGGACCTCGCCCGGTGCCCGGACTGCGGGAAGGGTACTATGCTGGTCGTCGCCGAACTGCAAAAGGTTCCCGCCGTCTTGCTTCGGGCCTGGTGGCCCGAGGTCTTCGACTCTTCATGACCAGCCACCTCACGGCGTCATCTTCAATGACAATCGCTCCATCTGCGCAGCGATCAGGCCCTGCTGTCTTCGACCGCCGTTCTCACGTCCGGGACGTCCTTCTTGTCTCACACGCCATGGCATTGCCTTGCCCAACCATCACATCTCTGCCCCGCCGACGCACGTCATCGGGCACGTCTTCAACGCTGCCCCGCCGGATTTTCTGATAGAATCCCCATAGCGGCGAAGCGGCTTCGCTCAATATGTTCTATCAGCAATGCTGCCGCACTGCCGATAGAACCTTATTCATTGTGTTACATCCGGCCGCTTATGCCGCCTACGAATCGACGACGATGCCGATGTTGCCGGTGGCGTCCTGCCAATCGGTCGGCGCCGGGAGGGCGAAAGCGGCCGTGTAAAATTCGTCGAAGGACGGGCGCTCCTCGAAGAGATAGAGCTCGATCGGCGGCAGGGCCGCGCCGAAGATGTCCCGGCCGACTTTCTCCCACGCGGTGACGGCGTCGATGATGTTCTTGCTCCACTCGCCTCCCTTCGGCGCGTGGATCGTGATCCGCCGCGCGGGTTGGGCGGCGCGGAGAGGCGGCTTGGCTTTCTCGAAGCGCGCCGCGCGATCGAGGAGGTCCGCGGAGGTCGGCCAGCCCTCGAGCCCGGCGAAGCCGCTCTGGGAGGCGCGCTTTAAGAGGGGCACGGCGCGGCCGGGCTCGTGCAGCTGCATCCAGGTGAAGGCCGCGAGGTAGAGGTCCTGCTCGGAGGGCCGCTTGATGCGGCGGAAAAGGCGGAGCGCTTCTTCGTAGCGGTTGTTGCCGCAGCAGACGGCGTCCTCGAGCGGCTTCGAGGCCGGGGCGTCGGCGGACGCGAACGCCGGGACGAGCGCGGCGGCGAGGAGGATATGGATCAAGGGTCAGGTGTCCCAGAACACACGTGGGTTGTACCGATCAGTATAACTCTAGATATTTTTTCTCGCCAGGCCGGCATAATCATAATTCCGTCTAGGCGTTATCTGCGCCCCCCGCCGGCCTCACGCGCTTGTCAGCCCAGCGCAGGCTTTGTATTCTTCCCGCCATGCCCGCGGCAGAGGTCGTCGAGATCTTCCAGTGGCTGAGCGAGAAGGAAGCCTCGAAGCTCACGCCCCAACGGCGCGAGGCGCTCGCCGACGAGCTCGCCGACACCTATCTTTATCTTCTGCGCTTGGGCCAAGTCACGGGCATCGACCTCATCGACGCGGCCTTCAGGAAGATGAAGAAGAACGCCCTCAAGTATCCCGTCCGCAAGGCCCGCGGGAAGATGACGAAGTACAGCGACCTCTAGCCGGTTTTTCGGCCGGAGGAGCGCCGCTTCCGGCCGAGCTCCGCGATCGGCCGCAGCGTCTTGACCATCCCGAAGGGAGCCTTGGCCCAATAGGCGCCGGCTTCCTCGAGCAGCTGGATCCACTCCGAGGCGAAGTTCGCGAGGTTGTGGAGCTCCTTTTTCTTGGCCGGCCACCGTACTTCGTAGGTCTTGAGCCGCGCGTCGATCCTAAGCTTGGCGCGGTGGCACTCAGGGCACAAGATCCGCCGCGTCCAGACGTAGAGCTTGCGCTCTTCGGCGTCCCGCTTTTGCTCTTGCGCCGAATAGACGGCCTTGCGGCGGCATTTGCGGCATTGGTACTCCTCGTCCTCGTAGTACCCTGACGTCAGTGGAGAGCGCCGGCTGGCCGCCGTCCACTTGCTCTTGTCCGCGTCAATCCGCATGGGTATCCTCCTAGGGTCCTTCGTTTCGCCTGACCGCGCGCCAAAACCGCGCCGAGCGCGAGCGCGGATTGAGCCGCACTTCATTGATAGCCTTCCCGCCGACTGAAGACCCCGGCGCAACCGGGCTCTGCCCGGCCGCGTAGCCGGCCTCGAAAAACCGGCCTTTCCCGCCAAGATCCTGGCCTCCCATGGCATTATGTTATGCGCGGGCGCTTATGATTCCTACGTATCTCTTCTGGTACAATGATCCCATGAATGGCAGAATGGTGGATCGACAGGCGCTCATCTTGAGGGGGATGAATCCGGACCAGCGGCTCAGCGCCGCGGCAGCGCTTCGAGAGGCCAACCTCAGGCTTCTGGAGGCCGGCATCCGCTCCCGCGAGGGGAGACTTTCGGCCAGCCGCATGCGCTTGCGCGTTCTTGCCCACGTGCTTCCCCGCGGGCTTTTCACGAGGTTCTACGGCTCGGCATGAGCGACGAGCCTCTCATCGCCGTTCTGAGGGTCCTTGACCGGCTGGCCGTGCCCTACATGCTGACCGGGTCCTATGCCTCCAACCTCTACGGACGGCTCAGGTCCACTTTCGATGCCGACTTGGTGGTCGCCATCAAGCCGGCGGGCATGAAGGCCTTGGTCGCTGCTCTGGCGAAGGGCTTCTACTTCGACGCGGAGACTCTGGAGGAGGCTCGGGAGTCGGGCGGGCATTTCAACGCGATCCACAAGGACTCGGGCTTCAAGGTCGATTTCTATCTTCTTTCCGGGGACGAGTATGGGCGGGTCGCCTTTCGGAGGCGGCACGAGGAGAAGGTCTTCGGCCTGCGGGTCAGCGTCATCTCGCCGGAGGACCTGATTCTGGCGAAATTGCGCTGGAGCGTGGAAAGCGGATCCCAGAGGCAGATCGAGGACGAGGAAAGTCGTCTCGACCGCTCCTATCTCAGGCGTTGGGCGGCCAGGCTATCCCTATCCGCCGTGCTGGACCGGGTCTTGTCGTAAGGCCGCTCCTTCCCAGCCCTGCTCACCGGCTCCCAAGGGCATGGGACTCATGATACCATCGGGAATGGCCCGTCCGGCGTCGGTTCTTCTGGGGGCGGCACTTACGATAACGCCCTCGGACGCTTGGGCCGCCTAGACTGCGGTTAGAGCGCCGAGGCGGGGATGCGGGCGCCGCGCACGGCGATGACCTTGGCGGCCATGCTCGCGCCCAGCGTTCCCGCTTCTTGTGGGGGGAGTCCCCGGCACAGGCCCGCGATGGTCCCGGCGGCGTAGAGGTCCCCGGCGCCGGTGGTGTCCACGGGCTTGACCGGGATGGGCTTGATGTCGTGGCGCTTGCCGTCCAGGGCGAGGATGGACCCCTCGGCTCCGAGGGTTAGGGCCACGCCTGTGTCGTATTTCGCGATCTCAGAGAGCGCTTCCTCGGCGTTATCCCGGCCCGCGAAGGCGCAGGCCTCGTCTTGGTTGCAGAACACGAGGTCCACGTACTCCTTGGTGAACCTCCGGAAGTCCGCGAGGGCCCGGTTCACGCAGAAAGAGTCAGAGAAGCTGTAAGCCACTTTCACGCCGTGCTTCTTGGCGTGCTCCATGGCGAGTTCGGAAGCGGCCTTGGGGCCGGCAGCGTCCCAGAGGTAGCCCTCGATGTAGACCCACTTCGCCTTGGCGATGGCGTCGAGGTCCAGGTCCGCGGGGGTCAGCTCGATGCTGATGCCCAGGTTCGTGAACATGGTGCGCTGGGCGTCCGGGGTGACCAGCACCACGCAGGTGCCGGTGCCCTTCCTTCCCGGAGGCACTCCGTAGACCACGCCTGCCGCGGTGAGGTCCTTGCCGAAGAACCAGCCGAAGGAATCGTCCGCGACCTTGCCGCAATAGGCCGCGGGGCAGCCGAGTTGGGCGATGCCGATCATGGTGTTGCACGCGCTCCCGCCCGATACGGTGGCGCGGTCGCGGCCTTCGAGCCTCCCGATGAGCTCCCCTTGGAAGCCGGAATCCACGAGGTGCATGTTGCCCTTGCCGATCTTCTCCGGGCCGCCCTTGGGCGGGCCTGAGAAGATGGCGTCGAGGACGGGATCCTCAACCGCCATCTGGATGTCGATGAGAGCGTTGCCGATGCCGTAGACGTCGACAGCCGGCTTGCTTTTCATTTTGGCAAGGAGAGTATAGCTTGTTATGATACCATCGGAAACCGATGATGGACTTGCCTTCCCTGCCCCACGGCTGCGAACCCGCCTGCCACGGGTGCAGGCATCGGAACCTCTCGGCTGAAGAGAGCGCGGCGCAAAAACAGGCCTACCTCGCCGCGGCGCTGGCGCCCTGGATGGGTCGCCTGGCTGCCCTCGAGCCCGCATCGCGGAGCCTGGGCTACCGCGAACGAGTAAGCCTCAATGCTGTCTGGGATGGGGACGCGGGCTGGCGCTTCGGCATGGTGCGGCACCGCGACCGGCGAGACGAGTTCCTGGCCATCCCGGACTGCCCGGTGCACGCTCCCCGGGTCAACGCTGCCCTGGCTGCTCTGGCCCGTGCCCTGCCTCCTGGGCCGGAGTTCCCGCTGGCGTTCGTAGCGGTCTCAGGCGCCCAGGTCACCCTGATCGTGAAAGCCCGCTCAGCCGATGCCGGGTGGGCACCAGCGTTGGGGCCGCGTCTCGGATTCCTGGGCGTGGAAGGATTGTGGCTTCACCTTCATCCGTCAGCAGGCCGCCGGCTGTTTTGCAGGAGCGGCTGGAAACTGCTCTGGGGCGTGCCGCGCTCGCGGGACTCGCAGGGCGCTCTGCACGGGCCGACCGCGTTCAGCCAGCCGCAGGCAGCCCTGCACGGCTCGGCCCTGGATGCCATGAACAGCCACCTCAGGCCCGGACCCGGCGCGGTCTTTGTGGACCTGTATTGCGGCATCGGCAAGGGCCTGGCCCGGGCCGCCGCGGCTGGCGCGGCCTGCGTCGGGGTCGAGCTTTCAGGCGAGGCTGTGGAGTGCGGCCAGGCCAATGCGCCCGGGGCCAGGGTTTTGCGCGGAGCCTGCGGCCTAAGGCTTCCGCAACTCGATGCTTTTCTGGCGGAGCATCGCGGCGAGCGGCGTCTATTGGCGGTGAACCCGCCGCGCGGCGGACTGGAGCCCGTGGTCCGACAGTGGGTCTCCTCCATGGCCCCGGAGCGGGCAGCCTACCTGTCCTGCAGCGCCGGCACCCTGGCCCGGGACCTCCGGGATCTCGAAGCTGACGGGTTGGTCGTGGAGCGGCTCCTGCCCTATGACTTCTTCCCGCTCACCCACCATGTTGAAGTGCTGGCATTGCTGCGGAAGGCCTGAGAGCGCCGGGACTAGGCCGGCGCTTGCGCCGGCCTAGTGCGGATGCCGGTGGTGGATGTCCGGCCGGTGGGGATGGCTGTGTTCGAGTTCGGGATGCAGGTGGGGGTGGCTGTGCTCGCCTTCCACGCCGTCTTCGGCGTGTTCGTGGCCGTGGTGGTCGTCGTGGGTGTGGCCATGGTCGTGCTCGTGCCGCTCGTGCCTGTGGTCATGGCCGTGATCCTCGCGAAGGAGGAGCCAGGTCCCGGCAGCCATGAGGACACCCCCGGCCAGCAGGGAGGCTTTCACGGGCTCTCCCAGGACCACGATGGAGACCAGGGACCCGATGAAGGGGCCGGTGGCGAAGATGATGCCGGTGCGGCCCGTGCCGAGGGCTCTCAGGGAGCGGACGAAAAGGACAAGGCTCGCGCCGTAGCAGACCGCTCCGACGGCCAGGGCCGCGAGGATCCGCCTGGCATCAGGCAGGGGCACTCCAAAGGCCGCGGTGAGGCCCAGGAGCGCGGTTCCGGCTGCCAGGCCCTTGATGGCGGACGCGGACACCGGGTCCTTGTGGCTGATGTTCCTTGTGAGGTTGTTGTCCATGGCCCAGAGGCCGCAGGAAGCGGCGAGCAGGACCGGGCCCCTCAACCCTCCTCCGCTTGGTCCGGCATCATAGGAGAGGAGCAGGCTTCCAGCCAGGGCGCAGGCCAGCGCCCCCCAGGCGAATCCGCCGATCGCTTCGTGGAACAAGAGCGCTGCCAGCAGGACCGTGAAAGGGGTCTCCAGGTTGAGCATCAAAGACGCTGTCGAACCCGGGGTCCGGTCGAGTCCGGTGAGGAAGCATAGCGGGGCGAGCACGCCGCCGCAGAGGATGGCTCCGGCCAGCCAGGGCGCGTCGTCGCGGGACAGGGGCGCCTCGGTCATTCCGCGGCCCATGAAGCGGCCTGTCAGGAGCAGTCCTGACAGGGCCATGCCGCTGCCCATATAGAGGAGGCCGGAAAGGGCCAGGGCATGGGTCTGGCCGAGCAGGATCTTGGAAAGCGGGATGCTCGCTCCGAAGAAGACCGCTGAGAGCAGGGCCAGGAGTTCGGGCCTGCGTCCCAGGGTCGCGGCGCTCATGGCGGATATTATAGCCTAGCCATGTGGCGGCGCGCGTTCTGGTGAAACTTTTTCCCTGTCCGCGTGTTGTTATGGTGGAGCGGTGATGGCTTGCGACCCCGCTGAATTCGAGGGATTCGTCAGGAGATACCAGGACATGGTCTACACCACGGCGGCCAGGCTCCTCGGCAGGGGACCGGATGCCGAGGACGTCAGCCAGGAGACTTTCCTGAAGGCTTTTGAGCGCTTCGAGTCCCTGCAGGGAAGCCTTGGCGCCGGGGCCTGGCTGAGGACCGTGGCCGCGAATCTTTCCTTGAACCACCTTAACAGGCATCGGAGCCGCTGGAAGCTCTTCAGCCAGCTTTCGGAGGAGGATTCAGCCGGCATTGAGGAACGACTCGCTGAGCCGGACTCAGCGGTCATGGAAATCCCATCCGGGGCCGAAGCAGGGGATCTGCAGGAAGCCCTTCTGAAGCTCCCCGACCACCAGCGAGCGCCCCTGGTGCTGTTCCATTTCGAGGACATGAGCTACGAGGACATCGCGGCCAAGCTCGACATCTCCCTGGGAAAGGTCAAGACGGACATCTTCAGGGGCAGGGGGGCGCTCAAGGCTCTCCTTGGGGAGAAGGCATGAGCATCCGGCCTGATCCGGACGATCTTCTCGCCAAGCGGCTCAAGGCTCTTCCAGCCTTGAAAGCCCCGGCAACGCTCCTTCCCAGGGTCTTGGCAGCTGCGAAAGGCCTGCCCTGGTGGAAGCGCGCCTGGTGGACCTGGCCTGCGCCTTTGCAACTGGCCTACGCCGGGCTTCTGGCCCTGCCGTGCGTCCTGGCCCTGGGCTGGCTGGTTCCGTCTCTTCACTCAGGAGCGGCATCCTTCATGGGAGAGGGCGCGTTCTTTCCCGGCCTTGGCCGGACCTTGGCCGTGGTCGCCCATGCCCTGGCCCTGGTGCTCAAGTCCTTCAAGCTGCCTCTGCTGGGGGCGGCGTTCCTTTCTTATGTCGCGACTGTGGCGGCCGGCGCTGCTATCAGCAGGCTCTGGTCCTGCGGAGGCCTTCAATTCGCTGTCCCTGGTCCAAGGAGGATGTCATGAAGCTTCGTTTCTTCGAGCTCGCCGGTCTCGCTGTCCTGCTCTGCCTGCCAGGCGCGTCCCAGGCTTCCAGTGAGGGGAAGAGCGGCGGCAAGATATCCATCTCTCTGTCCACGGGGGGGGACAGGGACTCGGCAAGGGACATCGTGTCCGTGGCTAGGAGCGTGGTCCTGGCTGAAGGCGACCGCGCCAAGGATGTGGTGGTCATCGGCGGGTCCGCTCAGATCCACGGTTCGGTGGAAGGGGATGTGGTGGTGGTGGCAGGCCGGTCCCTGGTGGACGGCTCGGTCGAGGGAGATGCCGTGGCCATCGGAAGCCTGGTCCTGAGCTCCAGGGCCGTGGTCGGGGGGGACGCGGTCGCGGTGGGAGGAAGCCTTTCCATCGCCCCAGGAGCGCGCGTCAAGGGAGAGCGCACCGAGGTCGGCATCGGCCTCTTGCGCTCCGTGCCTCTCCTCGGGGATTCCGCGGCGGCCGAGGCCCTGCGCCGCTGGATCACTGAAGGACTGCTGTGGATGAGGCCCTTCCCGCATCAGGTGTGGTGGGCTTGGGCCGCGGCCGCGATCCTGCTGGCTTTCAATGTCCTGCTGGCCCTGGTCTTTCCGTCAGGAGTGACGCGCTGCGCCGCGGTCCTGGAGGAGCGGCCTTTGAGCGCGCTCCTCACAGGCGTGCTGGCAGGCCTCTTGGCAGGCCCATTGAGCGTGTTCCTGACCTTCACCGTGGTCGGCATCCTCGCCATCCCCTTCGTCATCCTCCTGCTGCTGTGCGCCGTGGTGTTCGGCAAGGTCGTGGCCGCGGGCTGGACCGGCCAAGGCGCGGGCCGCCGCCTCGGCCTGCCCTGGGCTGAGAACCTTCCGGCAGCGGTGGCTGTGGGGACCGGCCTCATCTTCGCGGTCTATCTCATCCCGGTGCTCGGGCTCGCGGCCTGGGTCCTGACCGGGGCTTTCGGGACAGGAGCGGTCCTGCTCGCGGCCTTCGACGCCCTGCGCAAGGAGACCGGCGCGGGCTCATCCGCGCCTGCCGCGGCTCTGTCTGCCGCGAGCCTGCCCACCGAGGCCGCTTCGCCTGCGAGTTCCGTGGGAAGCCTGCCGCAGGGGCGTCAGGTCCTCGGAGGCGCGGGCAGTCCTCCGATCGCCGGAGGGGGCCTGCCGCGCGCCGGGTTCTGGCCGCGCTGCGGCGCGGTCTGCATCGACGTGTTCGTGGTGGGATTCGTGGGCGCGGTCACGCCCCTGCCCGCTTTCAGCCTGCCGTTGTGGCTGGCCTATCAGGTCGGGTTCTGGACCTGGAAATCCACCACCATCGGCGGCATCGTGTTCGACCTCAAGGGGCTGCGTCTCGACGGCCGTCCCATGGACTTCGGCGTGGCCCTGGTGCGTCACCTGGCGAGCTACCTCTCGGCCATGGCCTTGTTCCTCGGCTTCCTGTGGGCGGGCTGGGATCCGGAGGGCCGGACCTGGCACGACAAGCTCGCGGGCACGGTGGTGGTCAGAGTCCCCAAGGGAGAGCTTCTCCTCCAGTGAGAACGGCGGCGATCCCCGGACTCGACGGCCTGCGAGCCGCGGCCATCCTTTTGGTGATCTTATTCCATACCGTGGTCCACATGCGGTTCCCTCCGTCCATCGCGAGGCAGTGGGGCTTCCTGCTTTACAACGGCTGGGTCGGGGTGGACCTGTTCTTCGCTCTGAGCGGGTTCCTCATCACGACCGTGATCTTGAGGGAGGAGGCGGACCGCGGCGCTTTCTCGCTGAAGAACTTCTACGCGCGCAGGGGACTCCGCATCCTGCCGCCGTTCCTGATCTACTTCGGACTGGTCGCGGTCACCTTCGGTCTCTTCAAGAGCATCGAGACCGCCTACGGGCTGCCGGAGTTCATCGGGAAGGCTCCCGTCTGTTTCCTCGGATACGTCCTGTTCCTGGCCAACTATTGCCTCGTCTACGGCTGCGATGGCGGGATGCCATCGGGGTTCGTGGTCAGCTGGTCTCTGGCGGTGGAGGAGCATTTCTACATGCTCTGGTCGCTGGTCCTCAAGGCCGCGCCGAGCCGCGCGACCCGCCTGGCCTTCGCCGGCGCGGTGTGCCTGGGCATGCCTTTCGTGCGGTGGGTCGGCGCCAGGCATTTCGGCGCGGGTTGGCTGGCCCTTCAATACGCGAGCCACTATCGGATCGATTCGATCATGTGGGGCGTGCTGGCCGCCCTTGCCATGCCGGAGCTCGGGCGGTGGGTCGCCAGCCGCCGGGCCGTCCTGCTCCTGTGCGGGGGGCTTTGCGCCTGGATGTTCCAGACCAAGGCCGTGGGGGTCATCGAGAAGCCCACCCTGGTCGGGATGGCGTTCGGGTTCACCGTCATCTCCCTCTTCGCCGCCAGCCTGGTGGTCGAGGTCGCATCGCGCCCTGGTTCAGCCCTGACCCGTGCGCTGGACAGCCGCGTTTCGGCTTGGATCGGCAGGATCTCCTATGGGATGTATCTGATCCATGCCTTCGTGGTGGACGCGGTGACGGACCTCGGCTGGAGGCTGCATCCGAACGTGGACTCCCGATGGGAGGGGTGGATTCTGCTATCAGCGAACACCTTGGCAGTCGTGGTCGTGACCGTCGGCTTGGCTTCCCTCCTTTACCTCACGGTGGACCGACGGTTCCTGGGCTTTAAGCGCTGGTTCGCTTGAGGATGTTCCATCTGGCGCCTCTAGTGCCGAGGATATCTCTCCTGCGGCTTGAGCGTCGATTTCCGCGGGACGCTGTTTCTCCAAAGCGGACTTCGACCGGGCTCCGCCGATCTTGCCGAGCGCCCAAGCCGCGTGTCCCCGGATCAGGGCCGAAGGATCGCAGCGCAGGGCATCTGTCAGGGCAGGGATGGCCGCGGGGTCTTGGGAGTTGCCCAAAGACAGGCAGGCATTGCGGCGGATGGCGTCGAAGCGTACCCAGCGCGCCGCGATCTGGTTGCCGCTGTAGCGGGTCCGGTACTCCGCTTCCGTCATGGTCAGAAGGGGAAGGAGAGGGATGCTCGGCCCCACAACACCGGTCTCCACGGTCCTTCCTGAGGGCTTGACCCCGGCGTTCTTCGGACAGACCTCCTGGCAGGTCGCGCACCCGTAGAGCCTTCTTCCCCATAGCTTCCTCCAATCCCTGGGCATGGGAGAGGCGGAGTTCGTGAGGTGCTGGAAGCATTTGGATCGGTCGAGGCAGCCCGGGCTCGTGATGGCTCCTGTGGGGCAGGCCCGTACGCATGCATCGCAATCCCCGCACCCTCCCGGGATCTCAGGGTCAGGCTCGAACTCGAGTTCCGTCACCATCTCGCCGAGCACGACCCAGGACCCGAACCCTTCAGTGATGATGATGCCGTGCTTGCCGTACCAGCCGACCCCGCTGCCCCGGGCCAGGGGCTTTTCAGCCAGGGGACCGCAGGAGGAGCACTTCGATTTGGGTTTGGCCTCTGCCTTGTCTGCCAGGAGCACCGCGAGCTTCTTGAGCCGTTCCCTGAGGTCCTTGTAGTGGTTCCTTCTGGTGTAGGGGGCGATCAGCCCGTGCGGTTCCCCGGGCCTGGAAAGGTCATCGGGTTCGTCCTTGAGGTAGCACTGGGCTGCGCAGACCACGGACGCGGCCGAGGCAAGGACGCTGGCAGGGTCGCAGAACGCGGCCAGGTCGCGGGTCTGCCGATCAAGCGGTGAAGCGGGGGCGAAGCCCACGATGTCGATGCCGCATTCCGCGGCAGCCTCGCGCACGGACTCCTTGGAGACAGGGACCATGTTCTGAGCCAATATACCCGTTGAGTCCATGCCAATGCAAGGCGCTTGGAGAGGGACTGAAAAATAGCTACTCTCTGGACCATGCGAATCCACGACACCATCCTCTCCGCTATCGGCCGCACCCCGCTGGTGCGCCTCAACCGCGTGACGGACGGGCTTCCCGTGACCCTGCTGGCCAAGGTCGAGCCCATGAACCCGGGAGGGAGCGTCAAGGACCGCATCGGCCTGGCCATGATCCTGGACGCTGAGAAGAAGGGCCTGCTCAAGAAGGGCGGCACCATCATCGAGGCCACGGCAGGCAACACGGGCGTGGGCCTGGCTTTGGCCGCGGCGGTCAAGGGCTACAGGTGCATCTTCGTCATGCCGGACAAGATGAGCGAGGACAAGGTCAACCTGCTCAAGGCTTACGGAGCCGAGGTCGTCATCACCCCCACTTCGGTGGCGCCGGATTCCCCTGAGAGCTACAACGGGGTCGCGGACCGCCTGAGCCGGGACATCATCGGCGCTTGGCGGCCCGACCAGTTCGCCAACCCGTGCAACCCTTCGGCGCACTACCGGACCACCGGGCCAGAGATCTGGGAGGACACGGACGGCAAGGTCGATGTTTTCGTGGCCGGCATGGGCACGGGCGGGACCATCTCCGGGACCGGGAAGTATCTTAAGGAAAAGAAACCTTCGGTGGTGATCGTGGGCGCGGACCCGGAAGGTTCCATCCTCTCGGGCGACTCGCCCAAGTCTTACCGGGTCGAGGGCGTGGGCGAGGACTTCATCCCCAAGACTTTCAACCGCCAGGCTGTGGACGAGATGGTGCGGGTTTCGGACGCGGAGTCCTTCCGGATGGCGCGGCGCCTGGCCAGGGAGGAGGGCATCCTCGCCGGGGGGTCCTCCGGCATGGCTGTGGCAGCGGCGGTCCGCTTCAGCCGCAGGCTCAAGCCGGGCAAGACCGTGGTGGTGCTTCTGCCGGACACCGGGAGGAACTACCTGGGCAAGATCTTCTCGGATCCCTGGATGAGGGAGTACGGCTACCTCGCTCCGCCTTCCAGCAAGGCGACTGCAGCGGATGTGCTCTCTGCCAAGCCAGCGGGAGCTGCCCTCATCACACTCTCTCCGAGGGACAGCGCCGGCAAGGCTGTTTCCCTCATGGAGAAGCGCGGTGTCTCGCAGATCCCGGTGGTGGAAGGCGGCCGGTCCGTGGGCTGCCTGACCGAGGTGACCCTGGCCAAGCGCCTGCACGACGGCACGGACTTGTCAAGGGTCAAGGTCTCGGAGGTGATGGGCCCGCCTCTGCCCATGGTTGAGTCCGCGGTAGACATCAGCGAGCCCTACCGTCTGCTTCTCGCGGGCCACGGCGGGGTGCTCGTGGGCCGGGCCGGCAAGCCAGCCGGGCTCATCACGCGCATCGACCTGGTCCACTTCTGGAGCAAGAGGAGGAAACCATGACCATGAAAAAGCGGGCTCCGGGATTCGAGACTCTGGCCATCCACGCCGGGCAGGAGCCTGACCTTGCCACCGGAGCCACGATCGTTCCCATCTATCAGACATCCACGTTCACCCAGCATGGCATCGGCGGGCACAAGGGCTTCCAGTATGCCCGGAGCTCCAACCCGACCCGCTCCGCGCTGGAGAAGTGCCTGGCCTCCCTCGAAGGAGCCTCCTTCGGCCTGGCCTTCTCCTCGGGCATGGCCGCGATCTCGGCCGTGCTCTCCACCCTCAGGCCCGGGGACCACGTGGTCGCGTCCGCGGACATCTACGGAGGGACGTACAGGCTTTTTGAGAAGGTCTGCAAGCCCCAGGGCCTGGACTTCACCTACGCGGACGGCAGGGACCCTGGGAACTTCGCCAGGGCGCTCGGTCCCAAGACCCGCCTGGCGTGGATCGAGACCCCGACCAACCCCCTGCTCTCCCTGGCGGACATCTCGGCCATCTCCGGGTCCTGCCGCGCCAAGGGCGTCAAGGTCGCGGTGGACAACACCTTCGCCTCTCCATACTTCCAGAAGCCCCTGGCCCTCGGGGCGGACATCGTGGTCCACAGCACGACCAAGTACGTGGGCGGCCACTCGGACGTGGTGGGCGGAGCCATGCTCACGAGCGTCCGGGAGGTCTACGACGCGGTGAAGTTCCACCAGAACGCGGCGGGCGGGGTGCCTGGGCCGTTCGATGCCTGGCTGACCCTGCGCGGGTTGAAGACCCTGGCCATCAGGATGAAGCGGCACGCGGAGAACGCCCTGGCCGTGGCCGAGCATCTCAGCAAGCACCCGGCCGTGGAGTCCGTCATCTACCCGGGCCTCTCCAGCCACCCACAGCACGACCTGGCCCGCAGACAGATGACCGGCTTCGGAGGCATGGTGACCTTCCGCGTCAAAGGCGCAAGGCCCGCGGCGGACGCTTTTTTCAAGGCCCTCAAGGTGTTCTCCTTCGCGGAGAGCCTCGGCGGGGTCGAGTCCTTGGTCTGCCACCCGGCCACCATGACCCACTCCTCCTTCCCGGCTTCGGTGCGCGAGCGCCTCGGCATCACGGAGGGCACGGTCCGGCTCTCGGTCGGTATCGAGGATGCCGCGGACCTGGTCGCGGACCTCGACGCTGCCTTTTCAGCCGCAGGTTGAGGCTGTTCAGCCTGCATGACAGCGGGCATTGACAAAAACACGGGGGTGACGCATACTATGCCTATGGTACCCCGCTGCATCCGCCTTTTGCTGGCGGCAGCCCTGTTCTGGACCGGGACCCATCTTTGCCTCATGCGCCAGGCTGACTGCGACGGCCTGGTCAAGGCCCGGTCCAAGGCGCCCTGTCACGGTCAGACCGGAGACCGGGGGCACTGCTGCAAGGGAGTGCATCTTACCGCTGCTGGAGTCTCTTCCAGCCAGGCCCTGGCTTGCGCGCCCAGGCTGCCGCATCCGGCCTGCCTGCTTTCCGCTCAGCCTGAGGTCGCGGCCCATGCCGTTGCAGTACAGAGCCCTCAAGTCTCCATCGCGGGTCCGCCTCAAGGTCCGCCGCCACGCGAGTCTCTCGGCCGTTCTCCTCCCGCCTCAGTCTGACGCGTCCGCGTCAGTCCTCCATTCGTAATCCTTGGGAATGGTCGTCGGAGTCCGCCATTTCCAAGCAGCAGGATCGAACCTAGCAGGGAGGGATCGGGTCATGAAGCTCAAAACCATGGCGATGTTGGCAGTATCATTCGTCTTGTTCGCCGGCGCCGCTTCCGCGGCCGTGACCGGGGGGGCTGAGGAAAAGGTCTCGACTGAGGATCCTGCGCCCAAGCCCAAGAAGCCGGCCAAAGGCAAGAAGAAAGGCTACGACTACAAGAAATCGAAGTACAAGTCCAACGAATTCGCGGGGTCTGAGTTGGGAACTTTCAAGTTCAACAAGAACGAAGAACCAGCCGCATCCGCCTCGAAGGGGAAGTCCACGAGGAAGAAAGAGAAATCTGAGTCTTCCGAGGAGGGATCCGCTGGAACGAAGGCAGCTGACAACGAGCAAACTGGGCAGGAAACGGCCGGGACAGCCGTCAAGAAAGCCGGTGTCAAGAAGCCGGCCGCTGCGGCGGAAGAGGAGTATTATTGCACGATGGGGGATTACCGCGGCCCCAAGACCGCGGACGGCCGCTGTCCGAAGTGCGGCATGGCTCTCCAAAAGGCGCAGTAGAAAGGGGGCGATGTGAGCATCCTTTATATGAGACTTTTATGGCTGGCGGCGTTGCTGGCGGTTCCGGCCGGGGTGTGCTGGGCCCAGCATGGGGGGCACGGCGGACACGGAGGATACGAGCCCATGTCCGGCTCCCGGGAGGATGAAGACAGGGAGGAGCGCAAGTCCCGGCTGGAGAAACTCGAGCGGCTGGGCGAGAAGGTCGAGAAGATCGACGAGGAATTGGCCAAACCGGACATCGCGGCCAAGAAGCGCGAGAAGCTCGAGAAGAAGCTGAAGAAGCTCCTCGCCCAAAGAGACAAGCTCCTGCCCGGCGCCGGGGGCCCTGTGATCGCGCCTCCGCGGAGCGGGCTGTCCACGGCCGAGGCGGCTTACTCTTGCCCCATGGGGCATTACTCCGGGGCCAGGACCAAGGACGGCCGCTGTCCGGAATGCGGCATGGCTCTGGAGGCGAAGGGCTCGCGGAAGACGGAAGCGCGGTTCGAGGTCGCGCCGTCTAGCAGGCCTGCCTGCGGGAGCGCGGCCGGCGCCGGGGCCGATGCCTGTCGGACGCCGTGATGGAGGCGCTATGGTGATTGCAGCAATGGCAGTCATGATGGTCGCTATGTGCGGGGGGATGCTGCTCTTCGGACACAAAGCCCATAAGGGGCACAAGGAGCGCGCGAAGGCCGTCAGCCAGGAGGCCGCGGTCCCGAAATCCACGGGCACTGCGGCAGGCCTCCCGGTTGAGACGCATGAGGGCCACGAAGATCATGGGACGAGATGAAATCCAAGCCCCAGAAAGGGGAGAGATCTGGATGACCTGGCCTTTGCTCTTGGCAGGGGTGCTGGTCTTCGTTCGAGCGTCTGCGAGCCTGGGGCAGGGTCACGGCGGACACAACCCAGGCCCCAAGCCCCCGTCCCATGAGGAACCGGCCAAGCCCCCAGCCGATGAGCCGACCAAGCCTCCTTCCCATGACGGTCACGACGGGAACGCTCCCGGAGGGGAGTCTCCGCCCCAGGTGGAGCCTGCCCAACCCCTGCCTGGCGGAGGCCATGATTCCGTCGAAGGCCCATCAGGAGAGGGATATGACGATGCCACTGCCGCAAGATTGGGGCTCGAGACTGAGGTTTGGAAGGGTCTCATGCGGCTCGGTCAGACTCCCGATAAGTGGGTACAGCTGTCGGCGCAGGACAAGGAACGGCAGGTGCGCGATTTCAACGCCATGCGGGAGCGGGCTTTGCGGGAGGCTCGGGAGATCGAGGAGAAGGGTTCCGACGCGCATTGCGATGAGATCGGCTTCCTGAGGAAGTACCTTGGCGACGAGAAGCTGCGGCCCCTGCTGGAGAAGCACGAGAAATCACAGGAGCATCTCGCGCACCAACACGCTCCTCCCGGTCCGCCGCCAGCGGGTCTGCCTGCGGGCGAGAGGGTCAGCAGGCTTCGGGAGAGCATCGAGAATTGCCGCATGGAGTGGCATCTGGATCCTGGGAATGCGCCGGTCCCTGTCGGAGACCACGGGGCCCACGGAGCTTCCGGCGGGCATGGGGGGCACGGAGGCGACGCTGCGAACGGCCTTGCAGCTGGGGCGCACGGGTCCGGCCACAACGACCGCGGCCCGAGCGGTGGGGGAGGCCACGGTTCAGGCGGCGGAGGCCATGGTTCGGGCGGCGGCGGAGGCCATGGTTCGGGCGGCGGCGGAGGCCACGGTTCGGGCGGCGGCGGAGGTCATGGTTCCGACGGCAGCGGGGGACACGGCTCCGGCGGGGACGAGCATGCGCCGGGTGACGGGGGCGGCCATGGGGCAAGTCATGCGCATGATAGGGGCGGAGGCGGCGATGATGGCTCGGGAGCGATCCATGGTCATGAGGGCAGCGGAGGGGGACCGACGGATGGGCACGAAGGTGGTCATGGCTCGCAGCCGAGGAGCAAGGCCGGAGCCTCAGCGCACGGTCCGGGCGGACACGGCTTGCTCGCGGCCGCAGCCGGGGCAAGCGGTCGCGGAGCCGGGCCGCATGCCGGTCATGAGGGGGCCTACGGAAGCGGCATGGAAGAGGGAGGACACGACGGACATCCAGGGACGCCGACAGGCCATCTTGGGCACGAAGCCGGCTACTCCGCCTCGGCGGGCCACGCGGGCCATGGAACGGGCTTGCCTGCGGATGGCCCTTCGGGGGAGGACCCGCACGCCGGACATGCTCGGCATGAAGGCCTCGACCCGACCCCGGCATCCGCGGATCTTTCCGCGGCCGGAGCTCGATTTTCCTCGGCCGCGACACTCCCCGCGAACCCCGATGCGGGCCGATTGGGCTCTCCATCCGCAGCAGCCATGTCGGCGTCGATGCCTACGGCCGAACCAGCCGGCGTGAAGAAGAGAGTGGAGTCTGCCTCTGCCATGCCGAGCTTGGAGAATGGTTCGAGCGCGACTTCAAGGTTCCTCATCCTTGCGATTTTGGGAGGCTTGTCTTTGATCGCGGTGGGATTCGCCGGCTCATCCCGGCGTAAAGGCGGCCGGAGATGAGGAATGGATCCAAGCTCTTTGCGCGGAAAGCACCTGCGGCATTGCACAATTTGGTAAAAGAGGGAATGGCGATGAGATTTTCAGTTCTCGTGCTGGGCATGGTGTTCCTCTGCGCTTCAGCGCGAGGTCAGGGGGCTGACGGCAAGGAGGCGGCGTCTTGGGAGGCGCGGGTCGTTTCTTCAGGCACGATCACCCTCCAAGCGGTCTTGGAGGCTGTCCGGCGGGAAAACCCCGAGATCCTCGCGGCCCGCAAGCGGTGGGAGGCCTCCCGCCAGCGCGCGGTCCAGGCAGCGACTCCGGACAAACCGCGCCTGGATCTGGAGCGCATGTACGCGCCTTCCGGCAAGAACGCGGTCAGCGAGGCTGATGAGCAGGCCGTCACAGTGACTCAGGAGGTGCCCTTTCCGACCACGCTCTATCTCAGGCACGGCGCGGCCGTCAAGGACGCGGGCATGAAGGAGCAGTCCTACAAGGCCAAGCTCCTCGACGCGGCCGCCAGGGCCAAGACGGCCTACGCCGGGCTCTTTTTGGCCGGAAGGGGCTTGGCCGTCTTCGAGGAGAACATCGGCATCATGAGGCGTTTCGCCCGGGTGGCTGAGTCCAAGGTGGCCGCCGGCAAGGGGAGCCAGGCCGACGCGCTCAAGGCCCAGGTCGAACTGACCCGGATGCTCAATATGCGAGTGGCGCTGGAGGCTGATCTCGAGTCGTCCAAAGCCGGCCTTAACGCTTTGATGGGCCGCGATGCTAGGGCTCCCTTGGGAGAGCCCGAAGAGCCCTCGTCCGTGCTGCCGCCCGAGTCCGCCCAGGATCTGGAATCCGCGGCGCTCTCCGGCCGGCCCGAAGTGAGAGAGGCTTCGCTCGCCTACGACCGCGCGGGAGACTCCCTTTCCCTGGCGCGTTCCGAGTTCCTGCCGGACTTCATGCTTCAGTATCGCCGCCGCAGCGATCCCATGCGGGGACGCACACATGACGCGGTCCTGGGCCTGTCCTTGCCCCTTTGGTTCTGGAAGCCGGCGGCCATGGTCCGCGAGGCCAGGAGCGAACGCGAGATGGCCCAGGCCGAGCTTCAGGCGGCCCGGGTCGCGACCCGGGCGGACGTCCAGTCTGCCTGGAGCAAGGCGCAGGCTTCAAAGCGGCTCCTCGAAGCTTACCGGACGACCCTTCTTCCTCAGGCCGAATCATCGCTCAGGGTTGCCGAGGCCGGCTATCAGGCTGATAAGACCGGCTTCCTCGATCTTTTGGACAGCCAGAGGTCTCTGTTGAATTTCAAGCTGGAGTACTATCAGTACGCCGCGGAATACGAGTCCCGCGTGGCGGAACTCGTACGCGTGGTCGGACGGCAGGAGGTTCTCAGATGACGAGGAACGGGTTTCTCATCGTGGCGTGCGTGATGCTCGTCGCGGCAGGGGCGGGGGTGGCGGCGTATCGGGCTCGGCACAAGGCCGAGTCCGGCCACGAGGCGCACTCGGCCCGCTTCTACTGCCCCATGCATCCGACCTACACCTCGGACAAGCCCGGGGATTGCCCTATCTGCAACATGAAGCTCATCCCCATGGAGGAGACCGGATCGGCCGCCGTGCCCGCTGCCGCGCCCACAGGGGACGCTTCCGGGGCTTCGAGGACGGTTGCTTCCGGCCGGAAGATGTGCATCCTGCACAAGTGCAAGATGCCCGACTGCGTGATGGAACTGCCCCACCAGGTCGGAGAGAAGGTGACTTGTCCGGTTTGCGGCACCATCGTCTTCAACGTTCAGCCTGGAGCCAAGCCTCTCTACTACCGTCACCCCATGCAGCCCCAGGTCTCCTCTCCCGTGCCCATGAAGGACGAGATGGGCATGGACTACATCCCGGTCTTCGCCGAGGAGCGGTCCGATGTGCAGGTCGCGGGTCAGGCCAGCATCCTCCTTTCGGATGAGCGTCGCCAGATGATCGGACTGAAGTCCGAGCCCATCAAGCGCAGGGACCTGGCCTCCACGGTCCGGGCCACGGGCAAGGTGGCCTACGACCCGGACCTCTACAACGCCCTTTCCGAGTACCGGGAGGCGGTCCGTGCCCGGGACGGGGTCAAGGACAGCCCCTATCCCGACGCGGTGGAGCGCGCGGACGCCCTCGTCGCCGCCGGGACCCTGCGGCTGCGCCAGATGGGGCTGACGCCGGCGCAGATCGCGGAGAGCGCCAGGACGGCCGCGCCCACGAGCCTCCTCATCGGCGGGGGCTCGGTCTGGGTCTACGCGCAGGTCTACGAGTACGAGATAGGCTTGGTCAAGCCCGGACAGGCCGTGGAAGTCACGGCCGCGGCCTACCCGGGCCGCTCGTTCCGCGGCACGGTGCGCAGTCTCGACCCCATCGTGTCCGCGGAAACGAGGACTCTGAGGGCCCGCATCGAGGTCCCGGACCCCGAGGGCATGCTCAAGCCCGAGATGTTCATCAACGCCGAAATCAAGGCGGGACTGGGCCGGGTGCTCGCGCTCCCCGAGGGGGCGCTTCTCGACACCGGGGAGAGGAAGCTGGCTTTCGTGGACCTCGGGGAGGGCCGCATCGAGCCCCGGGTCCTGCGCGTGGGCCGGAAGGCCGAAGGCTTTTACGAGCTTCTCTCTGGAGCGAAAGAAGGCGAGAAGGTGGTCACGAGCGCGAATTTCCTCATCGACTCCGAGTCCAAGCTCAAAGCAGCAATCTCGAAATGATCGAAAAACTGATCGCGTGGTCCGCAAGGAACAAGTTCATCGTCCTGGTGCTCACCGCGGGCGCGCTGGCCGCGTCTTACTACTGCATCCGCAACTCCCGGTTGGACGCCATCCCGGACCTTTCGGACACCCAGGTCATCATCTATTCGCGGTGGGACCGGTCGCCGGACGTGATCGAGGACCAGGTCACCTATCCCATCGTGACGGCCCTTTTGGGGGCTCCCAAGGTCAAGGCCATCCGGGGCTTCTCGGACTTCGGGTACTCCTACGTCTATGTCATCTTCCAGGACGGCACGGACGTCTATTGGGCGCGCAGCCGGACCCTGGAGTACCTGAGCAAGATCCTGCCCCAACTGCCGGACGGGGTGCGCACCGAGCTTGGTCCTGACGCCACGGGCGTGGGCTGGGTCTTCCAGTACGCCCTGGTGGACAAGAGCGGCAGCCACAGTCTCGCTGACCTTCGGAGCTATCAGGACTGGTATCTGCGCTATTACCTGCAGTCCGTCCCGGGAGTGGCCGAGGTCGCCTCCATCGGCGGGTTCCAGAAGCAGTACCAGGTCAGCCTTGACCCCAACGCGCTGGTGGCCTACAACATCCCGCTGATGAAGGTCGTTGAAGCCATCCGGGACGGCAACAACGACGTGGGCGGCAGGCTCGTCGAATTCGCGGGCACGGAGTACATGGTCCGGGGCCGCGGCTATGCCAAGTCCATCCAGGACATCGAGGACATCGTGGTCGGGCGGAGCATGGGAGGCACGCCCATCCTCGTCAAGAGCCTCGGCCATGTCGCGCTCGGCCCCGAGATCCGGCGCGGGGTCGCTGACCTGGACGGCGGGGGAGACACGGCCGGCGGCATCGTGGTCATGCGCTTCGGCGAGAACGCCCTCAACGTCATCGCCAGGGTCAAGGCCAAGCTCGAAGAGATCCGTCCCTCCTTGCCCGAGGGAGTGGAGGTGGTGACGACCTACGACCGGTCCGACCTCATCGAGCGCGCCATCTCCACGCTCAAGGAAGAGCTGGTGCTCATGCTCGTGATCGTGAGCCTCGTCATCCTCGTGTTCCTCTGGCACATCCCCACCGCCATCATCCCCATCATCACCATCCCGGTGTCCGTGGTGCTGGTATTCATCCCCATGTACTTCATGGGGTTGACCGCGAACATCATGTCCATCTCGGGCATCGCCATCTCGATCGGCATCTTGGTCGACGGCGCCATCGTGGAGGTCGAGAACGCGTATAAGAAGCTCCAGCTCTGGATCGAGGGCGGGAGGAAGGGGGACTTCCACGAGATCAGGCTCAAGGCCCTGCAGGAAGTGGGTCCCGCGGTCTTCTTCTCTCTCCTGGTCATCGCGGTGGCATTCATGCCCATCTTCACTTTGGTGGACCAGGAAGGCCGGCTCTTCAAGCCCCTGGCCTACACGAAGAACCTGGCCATGGCCATCGCCGCGGTTCTGGCCATCACCTTCGACCCGGCCGTGCGCATGCTCTTCTCGCGCATGGATTTCGTGAGCTTCAAGCCTGCGTGGCTCGCCTGGGTCTACAACCAGGTCACGGTCGGCAGGTACTACCCCGAGGAGCGGCACCCGGTTAGCCGCCTGCTCTTCAGGGTCTACGAGCCTGTGTGCAGGATCGTCCTGCGGCATCCCTACAAGGTCATTGCCGCGGCAGGACTGATGGTCCTGACCACGATCCCGGTCTACCTGCGCCTGGGCTCTGAGTTCATGCCGCCCTTGAACGAGGGGACCATCCTCTACATGCCCACGACCCTGCCCGGCCTCTCGGTCACCGAGGCCCGCAGCCTGCTTGAGTCCCAGGACCGCGTCCTGAAGAGCTTCCCCGAGGTCGAGCGGGTGTTCGGCAAGGCAGGCAGGGCTGAGACCTCCACGGACCCGGCACCCTTCTCCATGATGGAGACCACCGTGGTCTTGAAGCCCCATGAGGAATGGCGGCGCAAGCCCCGTT
This sequence comes from Elusimicrobiota bacterium, assembly GCA_016234805.1. GTDB lineage: Bacteria > Elusimicrobiota > Elusimicrobia > UBA1565 > UBA9628 > JACQWX01. The sequence goes on along the minus strand of JACRNU010000019.1, from coordinate 41,530 downwards.
GGTATTCCTCATGGGCGCCGGGACCCCTGCAAGGTCTCCTGCGGCACATCTGGTACGACCGCATCACCTGGGAGGAGCTGGTCGCGGAGATCGACTCCAAGATGCGCTTCCCCGGGGTCACGAACGCCTGGACCATGCCCATCAAGGCCCGCATCGACATGCTGAGCACCGGGGTGCGTACCCCCATCGGCATCAAGGTCTTCGGCTCGGATCTTGCCGAGATCGAGAGGATCGGCACGGACCTGGAAGGCATCCTGAAGGGAGTGCCCGGGACCCGGAGCGTCTACGCCGAGCGCACCGCCGGCGGGTACTTCGTGGACTTCACGCTCAAGCGCGAGGCGCTGGCCCGCTACGGCTTGACCATCAAGGAAGCGCAGATGGTGATCATGACCGCCATCGGAGGCGAGCCGATCACCACCACGGTGGAGGGCCGCGAGCGCTATACGGTCAGCGTGCGCTACGGCCGGGAGTTCCGCGACGACCTGGACAAGCTCAAGTGCGTGCTCGTGCCCACCATGGGAGGGGCACAGGTCCCCCTGGCCCAGCTGGCCGACATCGGCTTGAAGCTCGGGCCCGCCATGATCCGCAATGAGAACGGCATGCTGGCCGGCTACGTCTACGTGGATGTGGCCGGACGCGACATCGGAGGGTATGTCAAGGAGGCCAAGGACAAGGCGGCAAAAGCCCTGCGCCTTCCCACGGGCTACTCCCTGGCGTGGAGCGGCCAATACGAGAACATGGCCAGGGTCAAGGAGCGGCTCAAGGTCGTCATCCCGCTCACGCTCTTCATCATCGTCTTCCTGCTCCACCTCAACACCGGGTCCTGGGCCAAGACCGGGATCGTGATGCTGGCCGTGCCGTTCTCGCTCATCGGAGCGATCTGGTTCCTCTGGGGGCTCGATTACAACATCTCCATTGCGGTCTGGGTGGGCATGATCGCCTTGATGGGCCTTGACGCCGAGACCGGGGTCTTCATGCTCCTCTACCTCGACATGGCCTACTACGACATGGTCCGCCGGGGACGCATGTCCACGGAGGCGGACCTCGAGGAGGCGGTGCTCCACGGCGCGGTCAAGAGGGTGCGGCCCAAGATGATGACCGTCGCCTGCGCCTTCATGGGCCTTATCCCCATCATGTGGTCCCTGGGCACGGGCGCGGACCTCATGAAGCGCATCGCGGCTCCCATGATCGGGGGGCTCTTCAGCAGCTTCCTCCTCGAGCTCCTGGTGTACCCGCCGGTATTCTACCTGTGGAAGTGGCATCACGAGATGAAGCACGGCACGGTGGATGTTTCGAAGCTCCCCATCCCGGAGCTGAGACGATGACCAAGAGACCGGGGCTGGCTTCCCTTCTGTCGTTGTGCGCCGTCCTTCTGGCGTCTTATGCGGCGGCGCACAAGGGTGTGAAACATCCCGGAGACGGAGTCTCGGTTCCGACCGCGCCGACGGGGATCGGCTCCCCGGCCGCGGACCGCGAAGGGGCCATGGCTCGGATCAACGCGGCCTATCTGCGCCAGGTCAAGCCCATCTTCCTCAAGAAGTGCTTCGACTGCCATGGGAGCGGCAGGCCTTTGCCGTGGTATTTCGCCGTCCCGGGCGCCAAGCACCTCATGCTCTACGACATGCGCACCGCCAAGAAACATCTGGACATGCGGACGGGCTTTCCGTTCGGCGGCCACGGCTCGCTCCGGGAGAACCTCGAGGCCTTGGATGAGGTGGTCCAAGACGGGTCCATGCCGCCCTGGTACTACCGCGTCATGCACTGGGATTCGGCGCTCAGGCCGGACGAGGCCGCCTTGGTCCGGGCCTGGATCGGCATGGCGAAGAAACTGCTTGGGACGGGAGAAGGCGACCTGGATTCGAAGAGAGAGCCTGAACAGGAGGTTGGGAAATGAAGAAGCAGGAGAAGATCGAGCACATGTGCGAACTCATGGGCAGGAAGCCCGGTCTGGCCGAGCTCATCGCCGTTGCCCGCAAGGCGCGCTGGGTGTGCGCAGAGTGCGGAAGGTCGGCCTCGGACTCTGGGCGGCTTTGCCGCCCGGAACGCCTGGAACCGACAGGGAGGTCATGAACACATGAACAAGAAGCTCGTCGCAGCCCTGTTCGCGGCAGGAGCGGTGTCGCTGTTCTTCGCCCGCATGGGGGGAGCGTCGGCGGCGCCGGGGCATGAGGCGCATGGCGGGGGCCATGCGATGACGTGCCCGGCGCATGTCGAGGGGGCGGAGGTCAAGGTGACCAACACCAAGGACGGGGTCGTCATCAACATCACGGCCAAGGATCCCGGCGCGGTCAAGATGATACAGGTCGCGGCAGCGCACATGGGCATGAAGGAAGCCGGCTGCGCGCATTGCGGCCAGAAGGCCGCGCCCGGCCAGAAGAAGGCGCAGGCGGCGCAGGGGCAGACGAAGGAAGACGTCTATGTCTGCTCCATGGGCTGTTACAAGGGTCCCAAGACCAAGGATGGCCGGTGCCCAAAATGCGGGATGAACCTGGAGAAACAATAAGGCCCCACGGCTCCGGCCATGAGCGGTCATGTCCCGCCGGCGCATCTGCACGCGCTGACTCCGTTCTATGACGCCCTCTGTTCGGCGATAGGGCTCGGCCGGGGCTTTCGCAAGGACATCCTGCGGCGCTTGGGCTTGACGGGCCGGGAGCGCCTCCTGGACGCGGGCTGCGGCACCGCGGCGTTGCTGGAGGTCCTGTTGGAGGCCCATCCCGGGCTGGACGCGGTCGGAGCGGACCCCGATGCCCTGGCCCTGGCCATCGCCTCGGACAAGCTGGGCCGCAAGGGGCTTCGGCCGCGGCTTGAGCTGGCTTCCATGGGCCGCTTGCCGTTCGAGGACGCCTGTTTCGACGTGGTGGTGTCCACCCTGGCCTTCCACCATGTGCCGGCCGAGGAGCGGGAGGCCGCGCTTCGGGAATGCGGCCGCGTGCTCAAGCCCGGCGGCAGGCTCGTGCTGGCGGACCTCGTGGTCTCGGGAGGAGGCCCTGTCCGTTGGCTGCTGGAGGCGCTCTCCCTTCTCGAAAATCTGGCGACCGAGGAGGACCTCCTGGACTTGCTTCGCCGGGTCGGTCTGCGGGATGTGCGTCCTGAAGGGCGTACCATGAGGGTCGTCTGCTTCTATGAGGGGTTCAAGCCATGATGGGGCCTTGACTAACATACTATACTATGGTATAGTATATGAGGCGGCCGCGAGGGGAGCAGAGGACAACTCATGGAACACGGGGATCGGGATCGCGTAAAAAGGCTCAACCGCATCGAGGGGCAGGTCCGGGGCATCAGGAAGATGGTGGATGAGGGCCGCTACTGCATCGACATCGCCCAGCAGATCAAGGCGGTCCGCGCGGCCTTGAAGCGGGTCGGCATCGAGATCCTCGACGGCCATCTGCGCACCTGCGTGACGACCGCCATCCAGTCCCGGGATAAGGCCCAGATCGAGACCAAGATGGGGGAGATCAAGAACCTGCTCGGGAGTTGGGAGGACTGAATGCGGACCGCCGCGGCCAAGGAACGGCTCTGCGTGGCAGAGGGACTCTGATGGAGGCTTTGGGCGGCGTCGCTTGGGGCTTCTGGTCCTCCCTCTCGCTGATGGCGCCCTACCTCCTCTTCGGGTTCGCGGTGGCCGGGGTCCTCTCCGTGCTCGTCTCGCCCGATGCGGTGGAGAGGCACCTTGGCGGGGCGCAGCGGCCGTGGTGGGCCGTGGTCAAGGCCTCGCTGTTCGGCGTGCCCCTTCCGCTGTGCTCGTGCGGGGTCATACCGGTGGCTGCTTCCCTAAGGAGCCATGGCGCCAGCAGGGGGGCGACGATATCCTTCCTCATCTCCACTCCCCAGACCGGCGTGGACAGCATCCTCGTGACCTACAGCTTCCTCGGCCCGGTGTTCACCGTATTCCGCGTGCTGGCGGCTTTTATCAGCGGCATCGCGGGGGGGATGGCCGTGGACCTGCTGGAAGACAAGCAGGGGGACGGGAAACGGCCGCCTGCTCCCGCGGGAAGGAAGGCCGGCGCCTCTTCCTCGTGGATGCGGGGCGGAGTCCGGGACGCCCTCCACTACGGCTTCGTCGCCCTGCCGAGGGACATCGGCTCGGCCATGCTGGTCGGGCTGGCGATCGCGGGGCTCATCTCGGCCTTGCTCCCTCCCCGCTTCTTCCACAAGCTTTTGGGCCCTCTCTCGGACGCGCTGGGACCGGGCTGGGCGGACTTCGCGAGCATGCTGGTCATGATGGCCATCGGCATACCGACCTATGTCTGCGCGACCGCCTCGGTGCCCATCGCCGCGGCCCTGGTCGCCAAGGGCGTGTCCCCGGGAGCGGCGTTCGTCTTCCTGATGACCGGCCCGGCGACGAACGCGGCCACGGTCGCCATGGTCTGGAAGACCATGGGGAAAAGGACCGCCTGGGTCTACCTTGCCGCGATCGCGGTCGTCTCTCTTCTGTCCGGGTGGGCGCTGGACATGGTCCTCCCGGACCTGCGCGTGTCCATGGCCGAGCACCTGCATCACTCCGGGAGCGGCTCCTGGGAGACGCTCAGCGGCGTGGCGCTCCTGGCGGTCCTGGGCGCGGCCGTTGTCCCCGGGTGGCTGCGGAGGCTCAAGGTGATGCCGGAAAACTCAGGAGGGACATCGGCGGATCGGGACGCGGTCAAGGCCGGAGGCCGAGCGTCCCGGCTGTCCTTCGGGGATGGCGGTGACAGCCGGGACTCGGTCATCCTGAAGGTCACGGGCATGACCTGCGGCCATTGCACCGCGAGCGTACGCAGGGCCCTCTCGGAGTGCGAGGGAGTGGAGTCGGCCGAGGTGGACCTCGCCGCCGGCAAGGCCGTGGTGCGCGGAGGCAAGGTCGATATCAAGCGCCTCCTGGAGGCTGTCGAGGGGCTCGGCTATTCGGCCGCGGTCGCCGCTGGATGAGGAGATGACGCGGCAGTCGCAGGCCGGTCTGGGGCGATATTGAAGGATGAAATACCTTGTTGCATCGCCGCGGTTTTGTGATACAATCAAAATGTATAGGGTTGTTAGGTCGGACATTCCATAATGTGGGGGTACGTGATGATCTTCGAAGAGTGCGACGACCGGACGGTCGAGTTCACGGACAAGGCGCATTGCGAACCCTGCGAGAAGTAGATTAGCTCAAGAGGTAGACGGCCCCGCGCGCCGCGCTCCGGAGCAGTTCCGGACCGCGGCCGCGGGGCTCCTCTTTGATCAGATGCGAGGATGAGGCTGAAGGACTGCGTCGTCAAGCGGAGCCGGGAGGGGTATTGGCTGCACCACCTCAAGAGCTCTTATAAGGTCAGGATGAACCAGGAGGCCCTGGAGACCCTCAAGGCCCTGCTGGCGAGGGAGCGGGTGGAGGACCTGACCGGCCAGGAGAAGCTCATCCATGACAAGCTTTCCGCCCGCGGCCTAGTCGTTTCCGGGCCTGGCGGACAGGAAGACCTCTCGGTGAGGGATGCCGGCCTGCTCTCCACCCTCGAGCTCGAACTCTCGGGCGCGTGCAACCTCTCCTGCGGGCATTGCTTTGCCGAACTCTCCGGCAGGCACATGTCCGCCGGGGTCCTGGAGGCTGCCCTGGAGGGCGGCCGCAGCCTGGGCGCGGTCTCCGTGGTCTTCAACGGGGGGGAGCCGCTCCTCAACCCGCTGTTCAGCCGCGCTGTGAGGGACGCGCGCTCAGCCGGCATGAGGGTGGTGGTGATGACCAATGCCACGCTCATGGACCCAGGCATCGCCGGCCTCCTCGCGCAAGCGGGTACGGCCAAGGTGGTGGTGAGCCTGGACTCCTTCGAAAAGCACCACGACGGACTGCGGGGCGCGGGAGCCTTCGCGGCTGCCGTGGCCGGGGTCCGTGCGCTGGTCTCCCAAGGACTGCGGGTGTTCGTCACCTCCATGGTCACGCGGGAGAACGCGTCTTCAGCCGCTGACTTCGCGAGGTTCTGCCGGCAGGACCTCGGCGTTTCCGGGGTGAGGTTCTCGGCTGTCATGCCCATCGGCAGAGGCGAGTCCGCGGGCGGCAGGTTCGGCCTGGAGGACGCGGCGCTCAAGAGCCTGGCCAAGGCCGGGATGCTCGAGGATGACTCGATCAGGCGCTCCCGGGGCGGCCTGCCCGCGTCCGGCTTCGACTGCGCGGCAGGCGTCGAGCAGTGCTTCGTGGCCGCGGACGGGCAGGTCTTCGCCTGCCATTACTTCCAGAACCTCCGCGAGCCCCTTGGCGACCTCGGCCAATCCTCGCTGGCGCAGATCCTCCGGGCCGGCCCTGAAGGGTCCGTGGTGAGCCGTTTGGATTGGGCCGGGCTCGCGGCCTGCCGCGCCTGCGCGGCCTTCTCCGCCTGCCGCGGAGGCTGCCGGGTCCGGGCCAGGATGCTGGCAGGCAGCTTCAACGCTCCGGACCCTGTGGCCTGCAGGATCCACCTATAAGCGCGGCGCCCCCCGCCTGGCGGCGGGGGGCGCTATCGACGCGGATCGGTATCTGTCTCAGCTCTTCTTCTTGAACTTCGACAGGTTCTTCTGCAGGTAGTCCAGGGCCCGGGAGGCGCTGACCACCCCGCCCATGCCGCCGGCGTAGGGGTTGCCGTTGGCCGTGGCCGTGGAGCTTTCCTTTAGGATGGTACGGATCTGCTCCGGGCCGAGCTCGATGCCCATCTGCCGGCCGGACTGGATGAGCATGGCCGTCACCGCGGCCACGTGCGGGGCCGCGGGCGAGGTGCCGTTGCCCGCGGCGATGAGCTGGTCGGTGACGAGCTTGGAGTAGTCCGCGGCCGGGTCGTACTTGGCCGAACGCACGCCCACGCCGTAGCCGAAGACGTCCGGCTTCTGGAGGATCTTGCCCGCCTCGGGCACGGCCACCGCGCCGTCCGAGGAGAACGCGGCCACGCGCTTGAAGTAGTCCACGGCGCCGACCGTGATGGCTTCGGGAATGTAGCCGGGCCGGGAGATATTGGTCTGGCCCTCGTTGCCCGCGGCCACGACCACGACCACGCCCTGGCTGTGGAGCTTCTTGACCCACGCGCTGATGGCGTCGGTCTGGGGACCGACCGCATGGGCGTTGGATTTCGGGACGCCGAGGCTCATGCTCACCACGTCGATGCGGTCGCCCTTCTTGGTCCCCGCGGCCACGTCCCGGTTGTGGTTGTAGACTTTTTCAAGGCTGCCGGCGATGGCCGCCATGGTGGCGGGCAGGTCGTTCTGAAGCTCGTCGGGGATCTGGTCGCGGGCCTCCTCGTCGAGGGCCTTGATGCTCATGATCTTGGCGTCCGGTGCGAAGGAGTGGAGCACCCCGGCCATGTGCGTGCCGTGCCCGCCGCGGTTGTCAGGGGCGCCGAAGAGGCTTTTGCCAGAGGCGTCCACGGCGTTGCGGTCGATGTAGCGGTGGTTGGTGAGGTTCTCCCAATCCGTCACCGCGCCGGCCACGAGGGGGTGGCTCTTGTCGATGCCGGTGTCGATGATGGCCACGGTGACGCCCTTGCCCGTGATGCCCTTGCGCCAGGCCAGGTCCACGCGGTCGGCCCAGAGGCTGTGGCCCATGGGGTAGGAGTCGAAGACCGCCTGCCACTGCCCGGCCGTAAGTTCCTTCTCAGGGATCAGCTTCACGATGGTTACGAGGGTCTCGGGCACGAGCACGGCGCCGTTGCCGCTGAGCTGCAGGGCGTCCATCTCCTTGATGACCTTGTCGAGGAAGCCCTTCTTGTCAGCGACCTTGGCCTTCTCCGCGTCCGGAAGCTTGTCGAGGGTCTCGACCACGAGCTTGAGGGCGTCCTCGCGGTTCTTGAGCACCTCGCGGAGGGACTTGCCTTTGCGGCCCAGGCCCACGTAATCGGTGTCGCCGGGGATCTCGGCGTTCATGACGTCCATGATCTTGGCCTTGTAGGCGGCGAGCAGGCTCGGGTTGGCCTGGTACCTGGGGTCCACTGAGCGCTTGCCGTACTCGAGGGCTGAGAGGAAGAGCATGTAGAGCTTCTTGTGGGTGATCTTCTGGACCTTGTCCTTGGGCGTCTCGTTGAGCGCCTCGAGCAGGATGCGGCCGATGGGGGAAGGCGTGCTCTTGGTGACCGAGTAGATCACGACAAAGGCCTGCTTCTCCTCGATGGTGGAGGGGTCCTGGATGTACATGGCAGGGGGAAGGCCGTAGTCCTGAAGGGCCTGGGCAGCCTTGACGTGCTCCGGGGTCTCCGCGGGCGCAGCGGTAACGGCAGCGGCCGGCTTGAGGGCCTCGATGGTCAGAGGCGGAAGGGCGGGGAGGGGCTTGGCCTGGCCTTCGACGGGGGGGAGGCTCTCGACCGGCTTTCCGCCAGGAGCCTGGGCGAAAGACGCGGTGCCGAGCGCGGCGAACAAGAAGGCAGCCAGCACGGCCTTCGCGATCTTCTGAGTCCGGTTCATCAGGTTCATAGATTCCTCCTGGCCCTCATTACAAGTGTAGTCGGTATGCGGAAGAGGGGGCAGTTGCAGGGGGCCCACCCTTGACAGCGCAAGGGGCCTACTGTGTTCCGGGTCTAAAGGCCTATATCCAGGAGCATGAGGGCTCGGCGCCAATGCTGCCGGCGGCGACCATGGTGGAAACCATCATGGAGCGGCGACTTTCAGAGCAAAAAGGCATTGTTTTGTAGGCGTTTGTTGGACATCCGCGCCGGCAAAGTGATATCTTGGAGAGGATGTCGAAGAAGATCCTCATCGTGGATGACGACCAGAACCTGGTCGCCCCGCTCAAGGATGGTTTGGAGGTCGTGGGGTACCGGGTCTCCGTGGCTTTCGACGGCCTCCAAGGGGTCCTACAGGCGCATCAGACCAAGCCCGACGCCATCATCCTGGACTACCAGATGCCCGGAGGCGGGGGGCACACGGTCTACGAGAGGCTGCGCGGCTCCCCGGACACGGCGGAGATCCCCATCATCTTCTCGAGCGTGGTCTCCGCGGACGAGATCCGTTCCCGGATCCGCCCTGGCCCCAACACTTTCTTCGTGCGCAAGCCCATGGGCCTCAACCAGTTCATCTCCATCCTGAACTCGGTGCTCGGGCTCTCGGTGGGGAGCGCGCCTGAGGAGCCGTTCTTCCCGGTCCCTCCTCCGCCGCCGGCACGGCAGCCTTCGCCGCTGCCGCCGTCCAAGGCCGAACGCGCGGCGTCCCCTCCGGCCGAGGCCCGGCCCCATCCCAAGGCGTCCCGGGTGCGCTTCCACGAGTTCAACGTGCGCGTCACCTACGCCGATACGGACAAGATGGGGGTCATCTACTACGCCAACTACTTCAAGTTCTTCGAGCTGGGCAGGGTTGAACTCCTGAGGTCGCTCGGGGTGCGCTACCGCGACCTCGAGGTCCAGCGCAAGCTCTTCCTGCCCGTGGTGGAGGCCGGGTGCCGCTATCTGGCCGCGAGCCGCTACGACGACCTGCTCTCGGTGCGCACCTGCATCTCGGACATCGGCAAGGCCAGCGTCACCTTCGATTACCTCATCTTCGACGAAGAGGGGGGCAATGCCGGTCACTTAAGCCCGTCCTCCGACGGGAAATGACATAATATCCCCCAGCGCCGAGAAGGGGGACTCATGGGACTGGCATCGTCGCTCATTTCCCTGAGCGATGGCACTCTTCCAGCGTCGTTCGAGGGGCTGAAATCGCAGGTTGATGTTGAGTGGGTAAAATCGTCGTTGACGATGCACGGCGTCGCGACGGTTCGCAACCGCAAGTTGGCGGTGGAGCAGGTGATGTGGCTGGTGGTGGGGATGGCGTTGTATCGCGACCGACCCATTGCCGAGATCGTGCGGCGGCTGGACTTGGTCTTGCCCGGTCCCGACGGCAAGCGCCAGGGCGTAAGCCAAGGGGCTATCCCCCCGGCCCGAGACCGTGTGGGACCGGAGCCGGTGCGGGAACTGTTCGAGACGACAGCACGGCACTGGGCGCTGGCCTCGGCGGAGCGTCACCGTTGGCACGGGCTGATGGTTTTGGGTGCGGATGGGACGGGAATACGGGTGCCCGACACCAAGGAGAACCGGACGGCGTTCGGGCTTCCGGGATCGAGTCGTCGCTCCGCAGGGTATCCCCAAGTCCGCGCGGTCGGACTGATGGTTCTGCGCAGCCACTTGCTCTTGGGCTTCAACTTCGCCGGATGCCGGACAGGGCCGGGGGAGATCGGTCTGGCAACCCTGCTGTTGGAACGTTTGCCGTCGTATTCGTTGGTCGTCCTGGACCGCTATTACATCAACTACCATCTGTGGCACCAAATCCGCGCTGGCGGAGAGGAGCGGCACTGGCTGGCGCGTGGCAGAAAAGGGTTGAAGTGGCGTGCAGTGAAGTCGCTGGGACGCGGGGACGCCCTTGTGGAGATTGAGTTTCCTCGCAATCTGAGGGCCAAGCATCCTGATCTGCCGGAGAAGTTCCTGGCGCGCGTAGTCCGCTACCGCAGGAAGGGGTTTCGGCCGCAGGTGCTGTTGACCTCTCTCTTGGACGCGGAGAAGTATCCGACAGCCGAGATTGCGGAGCTCTACCATGAGCGATGGGAATTGGAGCTTGGCTACGACGAGATCAAGACGCACGCGCTGGAACGCATGGAGGCGATCCGGTCGAAGACGCCGGAGCGTGTCGCCCAGGAGCTTTGGGGCTTGGCCGTCGCCTACAACTTGGTGCGTCACGAAATGGAGGCTGTTGCCGCAGACTGCGGGGTGCCGCCACGCCGGATCAGCTTTCGGGGCTCGCTGAGGCTCATCCGGGACTTGTTCTATTGGGCGTGATCCGCGACATGCGCGTGGAGATGCGGGAGCTTGTTTTGCCCCCGAGACGGTCTGAACGCCGCTACCCAAGGCACGTCAAGATCAAGATGAGCAACTATGCCCGCAACGACGGGCACCCGGCTTAAGTGACCGGCATTGCCTTAAGGCGCAGTTAAGCCGTGGTTCAGCGTCCGGCAAGGCCGGAAAGGTATGCTGAAGGCATGGAGAGGTACCACGCCATGGCCAATGTCCTGGGCTGCGTGCTGGGGAACATCGAGCTGCTCCGCAAGCTTCCGGCAGGGGATGCTCGGGCGGTCCAGGCCCTGGACGCGGCATACCGGTCCGGCCTGCGCCTGCAGGGCCTGCTGGAATCGGCGCGGGAAAGCCAAGGAGGCGGTCATGTCCCAGAAGATATTGGTGGCTGACGACGAGGAGGCGGTGCGCAAGCTCGTGTCCAGGGCGCTGGTCGCGCCCGCGTACGAGGTGGTCGGCGCCGAGGACGGCGCCGCGGCCCTGGAGATGGCCAGGACCGCGAGCCCGGACCTCATCATCCTGGACCTCTCCATGCCCCGCATGGACGGGTGGAAGGTGCTTCAGGAACTGCGCACCGGAGCGCGCACCCGCACCATCCCGGTCATCATGCTCACGGGCTGCGCCCAGCCAGGGACCGAGGTCGAGGGCCTTGAGTCCGGGGCCGATGACTTCATCGCCAAGCCCTTCCAACCCGACGACCTGCGCGCCCATGTGCTGAGCGCGCTCCGCCGAAGCAGGACCGACCTGGCCGCGAGCCCCCTGACCCGCCTGCCGGGGACGCCCTCGATCGAGGCCGAGGTCACCCGCCGCATCGCGGAGGACCGGCACTTCGCGCTTCACTACGCGGACCTCGACCACTTCAAGGCGTACAACGACCACTACGGATTCGCCCGGGGAGACGAGGTCATCAGGGCCACCGCAGGCGTCATCGAGGCCGCCTTGCGCCCCTTGCAGGACGCGTTCCTCGGCCACGTCGGGGGCGACGACTTCGTGTTCCTGACCAGGCCCGAGGATGCGGCTTCGGCCAGCCAGAGGATCGTCACGGTCTTCGACCAGAAAGCGGTCACGTTCTACGAGGCCGTGGACCTGGCCCGCGGCTGGGTCGAGACCGCGGACCGGCAGGGGAGGATACAGCGCCTGTCGCTCTTGACCCTTTCCATCGGCATCGTGAGCTCCCGACAGCGGCTCATGGACCACTATGCCCGGGCAGTGTCCCTGGCGGCTGAGATGAAGTCGTACTGCAAAGCCCGGAATGACGGCCGCTTGAGCCGCTTCGCCTTCGACCGCAGGCGCGACGACGTGCATTGACGGGGCCTATGCGCCCGGCCCGCGATTTGGCATACTCTGGGCAGGGAGCGCCCATGAAGCCAAAGATACTCATCGTTGATGATGACCGTTCGGTGCTGGGAGCGCTCAAGCGCTACCTGTCCGCGAACGGGTTCGTCTGCGTGGTGTCCGACAGCGGGTCCGAGGCCCTCATGCTGGCGCGCGAGTCCAAGCCGGACATCATCCTGGTGGACGCGCAGATGCCGGGCCTGGACGGGCACGCGGTCTGCCGGGTGCTCAAGCAGGAGGCCGCGACCCAGACCGTCCCGATCATCATCATGAGCGGGGCCCTCATCGACGAGCAGCATGTCCTCGCCGGGTTCGCGGGCGGGGCGGACGACTACGTGGCCAAGCCCTTCTCCATGGCGGTCTTGAAGGCGCGCATCGAGGCGGTCCTGAGGCGCTACAAGGTCGTGGTCGTTTCCGACGAGCGGCTCAAGAAGCACGGCGTCGAGCTCGACCCGGCGGGCCGCACCGTCAGCGTCCGGGGGAAGAAGGTCTCCCTGACCCGCAAGGAGTTCGATCTGCTTGCGACCCTGCTGAGCAGGCCCGGCAAGGCCCTGACCATCAACTACCTGCTCGAGACCGTATGGGGCTACGACCCGGCCGATTACAACGACCCGGGCACGGTCGAGGTCCATGTCTGCCACCTGCGCAAGAAGCTCGGGCCCGGCCTGGCCAAGCGCATCGTGGCCGTCCTCGGCCACGGCTATAAGTTCGAAGACTGACCAGTTAATCCCTTCTTAAGCTCTCCGCAAGCCCTGCTTCAGCCGGCCGCGCCATACTATGGTATGGACCACGTTCGGGGCGGATACGTGCTGGTCATCGACGACGAGCCTTCGGTGAGGAACCTGCTCTGCCGGGCCTTGCCCCTGGAGGGCTTTCGCGTGGCCGCGGCTGGTTCGGGCGAGGAAGCCGTCGGCCTTGCGCTCCGGGAGGAGTTCGACGCCGCCATCTGCGACATCGGCCTGCCCGGCATGGACGGCGTCGAAGTGCTCAAGGCGCTCAAGGACCTCCGGCCCAAGCTCGAGGTCATCATGGTCACGGGCAACGCCACGGTGGAGACCGCCATCGCCGCGCTCAAGGCCGGGGCGTACGATTATGTGGCCAAGCCGTACTCGCTCGACCACCTCGCGGACCTGGCCGCCCGGGCGGTCGAGCGCAAGCGGCTGAGAGCCAAGGTCAACGAGCTCGAGGAAGCAGACCGGGTCAAGTCCGAGTTCCTGGCCAACATGAGCCACGAGCTTCGCACGCCCATGAACGCCCTCATGGGCTACACCTCACTGCTCCTGGACGGCACCTACGGAGCAGTGACCGAGGTCCAGAGAGAGCCGCTCGAGCGCGTCCTGGTCAACTCGAAGAACCTGCTGGCGCTCATCAACAACGTCTTGGACTATTCCAAGCTCAACGCCGGCATGATGCAGGTCTTCCTGGAGGATTTCGACGTGGCGGACCTCCTGAGGGAGACCGTGGACACGATGCAGTCCCTGGCCAAGGCCAAGGGGCTCGCCATGGCCTGGGAGGCCGGGGCGGGCATCCCGCTGCGTTCGGACCGCACCAAGGTCAAGCAGATACTGGTCAACCTCGCGGGCAACGCCATCAAGTTCACGGACCGGGGCACGGTCACCCTGGGAGCGCGGGCCGGTTCCGAAGGAAGGATCGAGTTTTGGGTCCAGGACACGGGCTGCGGCATCGCGGCCGAGCACCTGGACTTCGTCTTCGAGCAGTTCACCCAGGTGGACGGCTCTTCGGTCCGCAAGCAGGGGGGCACCGGGCTGGGTCTTTCCATCACGAAGAAGCTCTCGGAGCTCCTGCAGGGCTCGATCAGCGTTGAGAGCCGGGTGGGCGGGGGCTCGGTCTTCAAGGTGCTCCTGCCCGGAGCTTCCCGTCCCCTGGCTGATGTCCCGGCGATCGCGGGCGGGGGAACCGAGGAGGTCCGGCCGGGCCGCAAGGTCATCCTCAGCATCGACGACGACCCCGAGGTGCTCCGGCTCCTGCGGGACAGCCTCTCCGCCACGGAGTTCGAGTTCAGGGGGGCCTTGTGCGCCGACGAGGGGCTTGCCCTGGCCCGGCGCCTGATGCCGGAGATCATCACGCTCGACATCCTCATGCCGCGGCGCGACGGCTGGTCCGTGCTCAGAGAGCTCAAGGCCGACCCGGTCCTGCGGCCCATCCCGGTGTTCATCCTTTCGATCATCGAGAATCAGGCCCTGGGGTTCTCTCTGGGGGTCTCCGACTACCTCGTCAAGCCTTTTGACCGGGCCGGCCTGCTGGCCAAGCTGCGCGCGCAGTCGCGGCTCCTGGGCCGCAAGGTGCTCGTGGTCGACGATGATCCCGATATCGTCTCCCTGATGACTTTCGGTCTCACCAGCGAAGGCTTTTCCGTGGTGTCCGCCGGGACGGGCGCCGAGGCGCTCGCCTGCTGGAGGCAGGAGAAGCCGGACGCCATGTTCCTGGACATGGGCCTGCCTGACATGAGCGGTCTTGCCGTGGCCGAGGAGATGGGCCGGGAACCCGGCAGCCGCAAGGTCCCGGTCGTGATCCTGACGGGCCGAGAGGTCTCCCCCGAAGAGGCTGTCCGCCTGCAGACCAATGACGCGGCAGTGGTGCGCAAGGGCGCGCTCAGCGTGGCGGAGATCCTTGCCGGGCTCAAGCGCAAGCTCACGGCGCTCGCGGAGGTCCGACGATGAATCCTCTGGTGCTGGTCGCGGACGACGATGCGGACAATCGCGCCGTGGCGGCCGCGGCCTTGAAGGCAGCCGGCTTCAGGGTCGTCTTGGCCGAAGACGGAGCCGCGGCCCTGGCCCTGGCCGAGGCCGAGCCGCCTGACTTGGTGCTGATGGACATGGGCATGCCCGTGCTCGACGGTTGGGAGACCACGCGGCGCCTCAAGGCGAACCCGCTCTTGGGAGGCGTCCCGGTGCTGGCCTTCACGGCTTATGCCCTTGCCGGGGACGCGGAGAAGGCGGCCCGGGCCGGGTGCGACGGCGTCATCGCCAAGCCCTGCGCCCCGGCCAGGCTGGTGGCCGAGGTGCGCAAGGCCATCGCGGGAGGAAGCCTCCATGGGAAAGCTGACAGCCGGCCGTGACGAGTGGTTCCTGAGGCTTGCGGAAAAGCGGGGGTTGGTCTCAGCCGAGGCCCTGGAAAGACTGCGCGGGGCGCCCGACCCGGTGGCTGAGGCGTTCTCGACAGGGGCCCTCAGCCGCCAAGCCTTCGGCGACGCGCTCTGGGACCAGTACCGCCTGCGCCTGGCCGAGCCGTCCGCCGGCGCCCCTGACCCCCTGGTGAAAGGCCTGCTCCCGGAGCCAGTGTGCCGGCGCAGGGGTCTGGCTCCCCTGGGCTTGGAGGATGGCCGCATCGTCGTGGCCATGTCGAACCCCTTGGACGCCGAGGCTCTGGCCGAGGTTTGCGCGGTCAGCGGCAGGGAACCAGTGGCCCGCTACGCTTTGTCGCGCCAGGTCAGGGACCTGCTCGACGCCCTTTACTCCCCTGATGCCGTGGTCTACGACCTCCTGCGCAGCCTGCCGGAGAGCGAGGCTGTCGAGTGCCTTTCAAGCGACGAGGGCGACTCTGCCCCGGCATGTCGCGGCCGGGGCGCTCGTCTCGCGCATCAAGATCATGGCGCGTCTTGACATCGCGGACCGCAGGAGGCCGCAGGACGGCCGCGCCAAACTGCGGGTCGGGGAGCGGGAACTGGGGCTCCGGGTCTCCACAGTGCCGACCTCCTTCGGAGAAAAGGCGGTCCTGCGCATCCTCGATCCCAGGCAGGCCGAGGTGCCTCTGGCTTCCTTGGGGTTCCGGCCGGACCTCTTGAAGACCATGGAACGGCTCTCTTCCATCCCGCAGGGGCTTCTGCTGGTGACCGGGCCGACAGGCTCAGGCAAGACCACGACGCTCTATTCCCTCCTTGCCGGCCTGCGCGCGGACGGGGTCAACATCACGACCGTGGAGGACCCGGTCGAGTACCGCATGGCCGGCGTCAACCAGATCCAGGTGAGCGACAAGGCCGGCATGGGCTTCGCCTCAATCCTGCGCTCGGTCCTCAGGCAGGACCCGGACATCATCCTCGTGGGGGAGATCAGGGACCGCGAGACCGCGGACATCGCGTTCCAGGCGGCCATGACCGGACACCTCGTGCTTTCCACGCTCCACACCAACGACGCGACAGCCACCATCGACCGATTGCTGGACATGGGCGTGGAGCGCTTCAGGATCGCCTCGGCCCTGATAGGAGTCGTTTCCCAGCGGCTCGTGAGGAGGCGGTGCGCCGCGTGCGGCGGCTCCGGGTGCGAGTCCTGCTCCGGGTCGGGACTGCGGGGCAGGCTGGCCCTGGCCGAGATACTCGACCTTTCCGAGCCCGCGGTGAGAAGGCGGCTCTCCGGCGAGACCGAGACCGCGGCTTTCGCGGAGATGGCGCGCCGGGCAGGATGGCTGAGGACGCTCGAGGAGGACGCCAAGTACCACCTCCTCCGCGGGGATACGAAGGTGGATGAAGCGGCCTCGGTCGTGGGCATGAGCGCGAGGGACGACATCCCCGCTCGCCTCCAAAGCCCCGAGCCGGTTCCAGTGGATGATCCGATGGGGATGGACGTTCCGTTGACTGTCCGGCCGGCAAGCCGTGCGACCGGGGCGAAGGTGCTGATCGTGGACGACAACCCGGACAACCGCAACCTCATGGCCGCAAGCCTTGCCGCGGACGGGTACGCTCTCTCCGAGGCCCCATCGGGTGAGGAGGCGTTGTCGGCCGCGTGGGCCGACCCGCCGGACCTCGTGCTGCTGGACCTCATGATGCCCGGGATGGACGGCTTTGCCGTGCTCAAGCGCTTGCGCGCTGCGCCGGCCACGGCAACCGTTCCGGTCATCGTGGTGACCGCGGTCGGCGAGGCCGAGGCGCAGGTGCAGGCCCTGCAGTGCGGAGCTGATGACTATCTGGCCAAGCCGTTCGACCCCAGGATCCTGCGCGCCCGGGCCGCGGCCCTGTTCCGGCGCAAGACCGCGGTGTGACAGCCTACGAACGGATCATAACGAGTTCCATCTTGAAGCGCTCCACGGCCCTCAGGCTGTGGGGCTTTCCCGCGGGCATGATGATGGCCTCGCCGGCCCTGACCCGGTGAGGCTTGCCCGAGACGCGGACCTCGGCTTCGCCGTCGAGGACCTGCACCAGCGCGTCGAAAGGGGCCGTGTGCTCGCTCAAGCCCTCGCCCTTGTCGAAGGCGAAGAGCGTGACCGTGCCGGTGGGCCGCTCCACGATGGTGCGGCTGACGACCGAGCCTTTCTGGTAACCTACGAGCTTGCTCGGCGTGATGGTCCTGCCCTTGAGGCTCTCCGGGTCTCCCTTTGCCTTGCTGAATGCCATGGCGTCTCTCCTATTGCTTCTCGAAGTCGCTCTTGCCCACCCCGCAGACCGGGCAGGTGTAGTCGGACGGGAGCTTCTCGAACGGCGTCTTGGCCTTGATGCCGTGGTCCGGGTCGCCCTTTGCGGGGTCGTAGATGTAGCCGCACACGGAGCACTTGTATGTCGCCACGATTCCTCCTTGGTGCGCGTCTCCGGTCACTCCAGCGTCCGCCGGAACCGCCTGTAGCTCAAGGCCGCGGTCAGGACAGCCATGAGAGCAAGCACCGCGACGTTGGAAACGAAGACCCAGGGGTCTCCCCCCTTGAGCATGATGTTTCTGACCAATGTTACGAAATATTTCAGAGGGTCGAAATACGCCGCCCACCGCACCGCGGGGGGCATGTTCTCCACCGGGAACATGATGCCGGAGAGGAGGTTCGCGGGAAAGAGGAACATGAAGCTGCCCAGCATGGCTTGCTGCTGGTTGCGCGAGACCGTGGAGATGAGGGTGCCCACGGACACGGTGGTGACCACGAAGGCGGCGCTGGCCACGGCCAGCATCCAGAGGGGACCGCGCGAAGGCACGCTGAAAAGAAGGGTCCCTGCGAGCAGGACCAGGCAGCAGTCCGCCAGGCCAAGCAGGATGAAGGGCACGGTCTTGCCGAGCAGGATCTCTCCCACCGAGAGGGGGGCCGCGATGATGGTTTCGAAGGTCCCGGTCTCCTTCTCCCGGGCCAGGGACATGCTGGTCAGCACGATGGTGACCAGGCACACGATCATGCCCATGACCCCGGGCACCATGAAGACCGAGGATTCCATGGCCGGGTTGTAGAGGACCCGGACGTCGAGCGCGATCCCCTGTCCGGCCGGGCCGGTCCCCGAGGGTCGCGGGACAGCGGCCGCGATGATGGAGCGGGCATAAGCCTCGACAGCGCGGGCTTTGGCGGCATTGGCGGCATCGACGAGGAGTTGGACCTCTCCCGCTCCCCGGCCCAGGCTGCGGGTGAGGCCGTGTTCCGGCGCCACGAGCACGGCATCCGCTTTTCCGGCCTGGATGAGGCTGAAGGGATCACCGCCCTCCGCCGGGACAGGGAGGAACCAGCCTGACGCGAAGAAGCGGTCAACGAGCCGGCGGCTCGTTGCGTCGTTCGGGGCGTGGAACGCGGCCAGCCTGATGCCGCGGATCTCGGTGGAGATGGCATAGCCGAACACGGCCATCTGAATCACGGGCATGACGAAGAGGAGCACCCTCATGCGCGGGTCGCGCAGAGCCTGGGAGAGCTCCTTGCGCAGGAACGCCATGAGGACGGTCTTCATGGCTCGAGGTCCCTTTTGAACCTCTTGGCCGCGGCCGTGATGAGGACCGCGTCGAGCAGGGCCAGGGCAAAGAGCGGCTGTGCCAGTTCCAGAGGGCCCGCGCCTTTGAGGAAGATGCCGCGGCATGCTGCCATGAACCAGCGCGGGGGCAGGAGCGCGGTGAAGTATTGGAAGAAGACAGGCATGCTCTCCACCGGGAAGATGAAGCCGGAGAGGAGCAAAGACGGCAGGAGTCCTGTCATCATGGAAAGCTGCATGGCCAGCTGCTGCTGGCGCGTCAGCACCGAAATAAGCAGCCCTTGTGAGAGGCTCGCCAGCAGGAACATGAGCGCGACGCATGCGAAGAGGATGTGGCTTCCGCGGAAGGGAACGCCGAAGCCCAGCCTCGCCACCAGATACAGGATGAGCATGCCGCAGCAGCTCAAGGCCAGATAGGGCGCGATTTTGCCCGCGATGATCTCCAGGGGCCGCACCGGGGTCGAGAGGAGGAGTTCCATGGACCCGTTCTCCCATTCCCGGGCCACGGTCAGGGCCGTGAACAGGATGGAGAGCAGGCCCAGCACGATCACGGAAAGGCCCGGGATGGTGAACCACCTGCTGTTGAGCTCGTGGTTATAAAGGAAGCGGGTCTTGAGATGGACCGGTTCCGCCTCTATCGGAAAGGGAAAGCTTGCAGCGGCCGTGACGAGGCGGCGCCGGGCCGAGGCCAGCAGACCGGGAAGGTAGCCCAGGATGGCCACAGCCCTTGCATTGTCCGCGCCATCGAGCACGAACTGCGCCCGGACCTCCTTGCCGGCTCGCAGGTCACGACTGAAGCCGGGCGTAATGATCAGCACGGCGCCGGCCGTCTCAGCATCGAGCTGTCTCAGGATCCCGCCCCCAGGCGTTGGGGCCTGGACGCGGAAGTAGTCCGAGGCAGCGAAGACTTCCGCGAACTGCCGCGAGGGCCGAGAGCGGTCGGAGTCGTGGACCACGGTGACGATGTCGCGCACGTCGAAGTCGATGGCGATGCCGAAGAAGGCTACGAGCAGGACCGGCAGGCCCAGGGCCAGGCCCAAGGTGAAGGGGTCGCGCAGGATGTGGCGGACCTCCTTGCGCGCCATGGCCTTGGCGCGGACGAGCTGGAAGCCGTGCTTCATGGTCTCCGCCCTGCTTCGCGGGTTCCCCGTCTCGGTCATCGGCCGGCCTCCTCCACCAGGCGGATGAACACGTCCTCGAGCGACGGCCTGATCCGCCTGGCGTTGGCGCCAGGAGGAAGGCGTCGTTCGAGCGCCGTCCAAGCAGCCTCGTCCACGGCGTTCAAGTGGAACCGCTGGCCATGGGGCTGAAAGGACACGACCCCTGGTTCGGCCGCAAGGCCCGCGACCGCACGCGGGTCCACGGCCCCAGGGTCGATCTCGACCATGGGACCTGGGAACACGGAGGATTTCAGGCGTTCCGGGGTGTCGAGCGCGATGAGCCGGCCCGCGGCCATGAGCCCGATACGGCCGCAATGCTCGGCCTCGTCCATGTAGTGCGTGGTCACGAGCACGGTCTTGCCGCTGTCAGTGAGCCTGGCGATGAGGTTCCAGAACCTCTCGCGCGAGGCAGGAGACACCCCGGAGGTGGGCTCATCCAGAAACACGATCTCAGGGTCGTGGAGGAGCGACGCGGCCAAAGCCAGCTCCTGCTTGAGCCCTCCGGCCAGGTCGCGCACCAGGGTGTCCAAGCCCCGGTCGAAGCCGATGAAGCCCAGGAGCTCGGAGGCGCGCTTCTTGAGGGCCGTGGAGCCCATCCGCCGTAGGCCTGCCGCGAACGCCAGGTTCTCGGCCACGGAGAGGTCGTTGTACAGGGTGAAGCGCTGGGACATGTAGCCGACCCTGCTCTTGATGGCAGCGCCCCCGTCCTCGAAGCCCAGGCCGGCCACGGAGACCGAGCCTTCCGTTGGCGTAAGGAGGCCGCAGAGCGTCCTGATGGCCGTGGTCTTTCCCGCGCCATTGGCGCCGAGGAAACCGAAGACTTCTCCGCGGGAAACGCTGAAGGAGACCCGGTCCACGGCGGTGAAGTCCCCGAACCGGACCGTGAGATCCCGGACCTCGATGGCGGTCATGCGGCCTCCTGCCGAGCGCGGCGGATGAAGACCTCGTCGAATCCGGCCGTGCCTTCAGCGGCGAGGAGCTGCCGGGGCTCTCCCGATGACAGCACGCGGCCTCGGTCCAGCAGGTGCACCCGAGAGCAGCGCTCGGCCTCGTCCATGTAGGCCGTGGCGATGACGACCAGGATCCTCTGCCCGGCGAGGCGGTAGAGGAGGTCCCAGAACTCGCGCCTGCTGATGGGGTCCACCCCGTTGGTCGGTTCGTCCAGGAGGAGGGCGCTCGGCGAACGCAGGAGGCTGCACATGAGGCCCAGCTTCTTGTACATGCCGCCGGAGAGCTGGGATGCCCTCCGGTCGCGGAACGGTTCGAGCCTGGTGATGGCCAGGAGCTCCGAGGCCCTGGGCCGGTACACGGCCTCGGGCAGGCTGTAGAGGTCCCGGAAGAAATCCAGATGCTCCTGCACTGAAAGGTCGGGGTAGAGGCTGGCTGCCTGGGGCATGTAGGCAAGAGCGGGCCGGACCTCGGAGAACGGGGTCGCAACGCCGTCAGCGGAGCAGGAAACGGTCCCGGAATCGGGCCTCAGCAATCCTGCCAGGACCCGCATCAGGGTCGTTTTCCCTGCTCCGTCCGGGCCGATGAGGCCGTTGATGGTCCCGGCCGCGAACTCCAGGGACACCCCGTCGAGAGCCTGGACCCTGCCCAGCCTCTTGGAGATACTCGCTGCCGAGATTCCGATGGCGGCCATGGGGCGCCTATTCGGGCAGATGGACCTCGATGGTCATGCCAGGCTTGAGGACCCGGTCCGGGTTGGGGAAGGAGACCTTCACCCCGAAGACCAGCCGGGTGCGCTCCGAACGGGTCTGGACGTTCTTCGGGGTGAACTCGGCCTCGTCGCTGATGCGGCTGACCCTTCCGGTGAAGACCTTGCCCTTCATCTCCGGGATGGTCCCTTGGACCTCCATGTCGAGCGATAGTTTGGCGAGCAGGGGCTGGGGCACGTAGACATAGGCCCAGACCTCGCTCAAGGCCGCGAGGGTCAGCAGCTTCGTGCCTGGAGAGACGGCTTCCCCTGTCTCGTGATAGACGGACAGGACCGTGGCGTCCGCGGGCGCCTTGACAACGCACCAGTCGAGCCGTACCTGGGCGTCGTCGCGCTTGTAGCGCAGGCGGTCGTAGGCCTCCTCGGTCATGGCGCCGTCGCGCAGCTTCTGGGCGCGCTTGAAATCCCGGTCCGCGATATCCGCGGCGAGGCGGATCTCTTCGCAGGTAAGACGCACCATGACTTCCCCGGCCTTGACCGGCCGGCCCTCCCTGGCGTCGAAGGAGGCGATCGTGGAAATCAGGCGCGAGGAGATGTCCACCTCCGTGGCCTCGACCGTGCCGGCGTAGAGGAACTCTCCCCTCCGCAGGAGGGTCCAGGCCGAGAGCGCCGCGGCCGCGATCATGACGGGGATGAGGACTCGGATGAGCTTCATGGGGTCACTCCTTGCCGGACAGGCTTGCCATGGCCGCCAGTTGGACGAGGGACTGCGCGTCCGTGCGCGCGGTCTGTACCAGGGCCTCGAGTTCCCTGAGGTTGGCGGTCTGCACCTCGATGAAGGTGACGCGGCCCGCCTTGTACGACTCGTAGGTCAGGCCCGCGGCTTCGTGGGCTTCGGCCGCGGCCTTGAGGCAGAGCTCCTTCTGGGCTTTGAGACCGAGGAGCTGGTCTTTGGCCTTCTGCCAATCCCGGACGAGGTCGCGGCGGGAGCCTTCGGCGCGCTCCTCCGCGGCAAGAGCCTGGCGGTCGAGGCCCTCGGCCTCCCTGCGGGTCCGGCCGAACTCGAAGAGGGGCATGCTGGCGGACACGCCGACCGCGTTCTGGTGGAAATCCTCGAGGACCGGGCCATTGGGATACTCGAGACTGGTGCGGGCGGAGAGGCCCAAGCGAGGCCAAAGCCCGGCCCGGGTTCCATTTGCGGCGAACTTGGCGGAGCGCGCCGTGTCGCGGAGGGCTGCCACGCCCGGGTGGCTGGCGTCGATGGTCCAGCCCTCGATGGCCGCGAGCTCGGCCAGCGAGCCGTCAAGACGGTCGAGGAAGACCGCGACCGAGGCGGGCTCGATGTCAGCGGGCAGGGGCATGAGCATCCGGCCGTCAAGGGGCAGGGAGAGGTCCAAGCCCGGGTCCCGGCCCGTGAGCATGAAGAGATCGCGCAAGGCGGCCGCGAGGTCCGAGCGGGCCTGCCGGAACTGCCGGAGCCGGGTCAGCACCTCGTGGTGGGCCTGGAGGGAATCGAGCCGGCTCGAAGCCCCGGCCTCGCGCCGCTTTTCCACATCCCCATGCTGGGACTGGGCGAGCTTGAGCGAATCGCCCAGGAGGCGCACCTGTTCCAGGGCCAGCTGGGCCTGGAAATACGCCAGCCGGGTCTTCAAGCGGACTTGCCGCCGCGCTAGCGTGGAGTCCTGGGACCTGGCATCCGCGGCCGCGACCGCGGACAGCCACGCCTGCCTGCGCGCCCCCTGGTCCCAAAGGGTCCAGTTGAGCGACGGGCCGACGGAGTAGTTGTGGTGGTCCCCTAGGGACTGGGTCTTGCCCGGCACGACGGTCAGCTCCGGCACCTCGCTGGAGAACCTGTAGGAGGATTCGAGGCTCAACTGCGGCCAGAGCCCTCCCCAACGGCTTTCCCCGCGGCTGGCCGCGGCCTTCTCCTCGGCCTGGGCGGCCCGGAGCGCCGGGGAGTCAGCCAGGGCGGAGGAGACGGCCTCGGCCAGGGTCATCCGGAGTTCCGGCGCGGTCAAGGCCGGAGGCGCGGCCTGTGCCGAAGTCCCCGAAGCGGGGGCCGCGGCGCGGACGGGGCCGGCGATTAATAAAGGAAGGGACAGGACCAGCTCGATCATGGGGCCTCCTTAGGGCCGGGTGAGGGTCTTGAAGCGCTTGTCCTTGGCTAGGCCCTCGAAATCCGGGTCCTTGCGGGCCCGCTCCTTGTTCTTCTTCTCGTACCTCAGGGAGAGGGAGAGCTCATCGAACGCGTCTTCGTAATAGCCGGAGAGGGCGAGATAGGCCGCGTGCCTGTAGCGCGCCTCAGCGTCGTTGGGCGCGGCCCGGGCCGCGAAGCCGGACTCGTCGAGCGCGCCTGCGAGGTCTCCCCGGTCGAAGAGGCGGATCGCCAGGTCGAGGTGGGCCATGGCGCGCTCGATCTTGGCCCTGGGGTTGCGGGTCCGGACCAGCAGGAACTGGAAGAAGTCCCGTTCCTTGGACCCGGTCCAGCGGTACAGCAGGAGCGCGCAGGTGCCCATGGGGGAATAGTGGATCTGATGGAGGCGGAAGTCCTTGGCGGGCCAGCCCGAGGGCGAGTATGCGCCGAGGGACCGGGTGGTGAGCAGGACCGCGTCGATCTCGGGCCAGCCCGTGGGCTCGGCCGGCACGGTCTCCGAGGAGCCCGCGAGCACGAACCCCGTCTTCTTGAGCTTGGACACGGCTTTGGCCGCCTTGTCCGGGTCCCATACGGCCTTGCCCTCGGCATTGATGATCCAGTCCTCGGAGGCCTTCAGCGCCGGGTCTTGCAGAGCGATGGAGCCGATCTGCATGGAGATGGGCTCGTTGAAGAGGCCGGCCCCCACGCCTGGGAACCCGAAGTATTCGACGGCCACCGAGCAGGCCTTGGACCAGCCCAGGACATGGACGGTCTCCCGGTCGACCTGGGCCCTGGAAGGGACTAGGTTCCCCAGGCTGACGAGGAGGAAAAGACAGAAGCAGCGGGTCACGCGAGGTCGATGCGGTTCCATGTGTCTCCATAGAGGCTGAGGATCCTGTCCCGCAGGGGGCCGTTCTCGGTCGCGAGCAGGCGCGGATCGGTCTTGAGCATCTCCTCCGCGTCAGAGCGCGCCTGGGCCAGGAGCTCCGCGTGGCGGTGGAGGTCCGCGATCTTGAGGGTGAGCTCCCCGTGCTGGGCCGTGCCCATGAACTCGCCGGGCCCGCGGATCTTGAGGTCCTCCTCGCCGATGCGGAACCCGTCGCAGGTCGCGACCAGGGTCTCGAGCCTGCGGCGCGCGTCCTCGGTCTTGGGGTCCGCCACGAGGTAGCAGACCGAGGGGAGCCGGCCGCGGCCGATGCGGCCCCTGAGCTGGTGGAGGCTGGCCATGCCGAAGCGGTCCGCATTCTGCACCACCATGACCGTGGCATTGGGCACGTCGATTCCGACCTCGATGACCGGGGTGGCGACCAGCACGTCCCACTCCCGCTTGCCGAACTCGGCCATGATCTTGGCCTTGGTCCGTCCGGGCATGGCGCCGTGGATAAGCGCCACCCGAAGGTCCTTGAGCGGTCCGGTCCGGAGGCGCTCGTACTCGGCCTTGGCCGACTGCAGGTCGAGGTTGGCGGACTCCTCGATGATGGGGTAGACCACGTACGCCTGGTGCCCCTTGGCAGCCTCGGCTTTGACCGCGGCCAGGGACTCTTCCTCCGGGGCGTGGAAGGTCTGGGCCGTGGTCTTGTCGGGGGGCATCTCGTCCAAGGTGGAGACGTCGAGGTCGCCGTAGAGGGCCAGGGCCAGGGTCCGCGGGATGGGGGTCGCGGTCATGACCAGCAGGTCGAGGAGCGCGCTCTTTTGGCGCAGGGTCGTGCGCTGGCGCACGCCGAAGCGGTGCTGCTCATCGATGACCGCGAACTTGAGCTTGGGGAACTGGACGTCGCTCTCGAGGAGCGCGTGGGTGCCGACGATGATGTCGACTTCGCCGGCGCGGATCTTCTCCACGGTCTTGTCGCGGTCACCTTTGCTCAGCCGCGAGGTGAGCATGGCGCAGCGGACCGGCAGGCCCTTGAGGAACTGTGACAGGGTGGTCATGTGCTGGTCCGCGAGGATCTCGGTGGGGACCATGAAGGCCGCTTGGTAGCCGTTCTCGACCGCGAGCAGCAGTGCCGACAGGGCGACCACGGTCTTGCCCGAGCCCACGTCTCCCTGCAGGAGCCGGGTCATGGGGAAGGGCTGGCGCAGGTCCTCGAAGAGCTCGTTGATGACCCGTTTCTGGGCGCGGGTGAGCTCGAAGCCCAGGCCCTCGCGGAAGGGTGTCAGCAGGTGACGCTTGATCTCGTAGGAGAAGTTCTTGGCCAGGCCCCGGGTCTGCCGGCGCTTGAAGATCCACGCGAACTCGAGCAGGAGGAGCTCCTCGTAGGCGAGCCGCGTCCGGGCAGCCTCGAGCTCGGCGAAGGAGCGCGGGAAGTGGACCGCGGAGAGCGCCTGCTTGAGCGAGAGCAGGCCGCGCTTGTGGAGGAGGGCCGGGGGCAGGGGGTCGGCCGGCACGGCCGCAGCCGCGGACACGGCCTGGTGCGCGAGCTCGCGCATGAGGTGCTGGGTGATCCCCTCGGTCAGGCCGTAGACGGGCACGATGCGGCCCACGTGCAGGGCCTTGCGCGGGTCCGACAGGAGGTAGTACTCGTCCACCCGCACTTCGCGCACGCCCAGCAGGTCGCCCTCGGCCTTGCCCACGATCCAGAGGTCGGCCCCGGTGGTGACGTCTTTCTTGATCGCGGCGAAGGCGTCGTAGCGGAAGCTGAGGTGCTTGAACCACACCAGGTCGATCTTGCGGTCCCCGGTGGCCACCCGGGCCTTGAAGATGCCCAGGCGCGGGTTGGCGCGGATGAGGCGGCCGCTGAGGATCCTGCCCTGGAAGACCACGGGCCCCTCCGGCACCTTGGAGAGGTCCGAGCCCGAGGAGCGGTCAGACCAGTCGCGCGGGAAGTTGTAGAGCATGTCCTGAGGGGTCAGGATGCCCATGAGGGCGAGTTGGCGGCCCCGCTTGGGGCCCACGCCCCGGAAGGCGCGGCTCAAGGCGGTCTCGGGAAGATCGCCGCGCCCCCTTGATTGAGGAGGGGGCGTGCTTTTAGTATAATCCCCGGCAGGAACCATCATGGCATTCAAATGCGCAGTCTGCGGTAAAGGCCCGGTCTCGGGCTTCAGCTATAGCCACTCCCATCGCGCGACCAAGCGCGTCTTCCGCCCCAACCTTCAGCGGCAGAAGTTCGTCTTGGACGGTCGGACCGTGACGGCCTACGCCTGCTCCGTCTGCATCAAGTCGGGGCGCGTGGTCCGTCCCTCCAGATAATACAGAATGTGAGGAACCCTCTCAACGAGGGGAAAACGCTCCGGCTTTGGGCAGCGGCCGTACTGTTGTCTTGCCTGCCGTTCCTGCTCCCGCTCTATAACCCCGATCTCTTCTGGCACTTGTCCGCGGGCAGGTGGATGGCCGAGCACGGCAGGATCGTGCGCGAGGATTTCCTCTCCTACACCTTGCAGGGCGCTCCCTGGGCCGATTTCGAGTGGCTCTCCCAGGTCGTCTATCACGGGGCCTATTCGCTGGCCGGCATGGCCGGGCTGTGGATCCTCAAGAGCGGCCTCATGGCCGTCTCAGCCGCGATCCTCGTCGCGACCCTGCGCTGCCACGCCGTGCCGGAAGCGTTCGTCGCGGCCGGGGTCGTTGCCTGGTCCGCCGGGAGCCTGCCGCGAGCCGACTTAAGGCCCGAGCAGTTCTCGGTCATCGCTTTCGGCCTGCTTTTCCTCTATCTGGAACGACTGCGGCTCGCTGGCCGAAAAGCCGGACCCAAGGCCCTGGCCGCGGCATTCGCAGGGTTCTGCCTGTGGACGAACTTCCATTCCGGAGCGGTGTTCGGGTTCCTGCTCGTGGCCTGCTGCGGCCTGGCCGCCGCGTGCGAGCGGCGCTGGTCCGAGGCTCTGGGCCTGGCTGGGCTGGCTTCGGCCGCGTTCCTGGGGACCCTGGTCAACCCTAACGGAGTGGGCCCGTACCTCGTGATGGCGGAGCACTGGGGGAGCAGGGCGGACCTGTCCCGGCACATCCAAGAGTGGTCCGCCACGACTTACGGGAACATGTTCCATCAGCCGTTCTGGGTGGTCCTGGCGTTCTTCCTGGTCGTTGTCGTCAGCCGGCTGCTGTGGGGCCGCGGCCGGGTTCCGGCGAAAGACGCCCCGGCCAAGTTCCCCGCGGGCCCCGTGCTTGCGGCCGCGGTCCTCGGAATGACCGCGGTGCGTCACGTCAGGATCGGAGCCTT
Source organism: Elusimicrobiota bacterium (assembly GCA_016234805.1). Classification (GTDB taxonomy): domain Bacteria; phylum Elusimicrobiota; class Elusimicrobia; order UBA1565; family UBA9628; genus JACQWX01. Next base: position 13,720 of record JACRNU010000019.1, on the reverse strand, counting down.
CTTCATCCCTTTAGCCGTGCCCCTGGCCCTGGCTATCGCTTCCGGCGCGGGCTGGCTGCGCCGTCCATGGGCGGGCCGGGTCCTGGTCGGCGCCGCGGCCTGCTACGCGGTCTTCCTCGGGATCGTGGTCTCCAGGCTTTCTTGGCCGGGCTTCTTTGACAGCCGCTATGTGCCGGTCGCGACAGCGGAGTTCATGGCTGAAGAAAGGCGGGTCTTCGAGGGCCTGCGGCTCTACAACCCGTGGGAATGGGGCGGGTACCTGGGCTGGAGGCTCAGCCCCTGGCACAAGGTCTTCGACGACGGCCGGTACATCTTCCACGGCCACCTGCCCGAGATCGGCGAAGCGGCCAATTCCGTGGAGAAGACCAAGGAGTACGTGGACAAGCAGGGATTCGACGGCATGCTCCTGCGCAACGTCAGATCCTGGTTCGTGACGCGCAAGGCCTACCGCGACGGTTCTACCAGGAAGTTCCTCAGGCCCTGGTACCTCTTCACCTTCCCGAAGGAACGCTGGGCCCTTGTCTACTGGGACGAGCAGTCGCTCCTAATCGTGGACCGCCGCAAGGCGCCGGCCAAATGGCTGGCCGAGCACGAGTACCGCTGGGTCCGGCCTTTCGACGACGAAGCCTTCGCCGAGGCCCTCGAGCGCAAGGAGATCCCGGCAAACAAGGTCGCGGCTGAGAAGAAGCGTCACGACGCGACCGTGGCCCGGCTGAGGGCCGTCAGGCTGTGAAGACCCGCCGGGTCCGACCGTGAGGACTTACCTGGTCGACGGCTCGAACGCGGTGCGCAGGCACGACTACGACCCGCGCTTCCCGGCCGTTGAAGAGCAGCGCACCCTGGATTGGCTCGACCGGCTCGAAGGGCTCGTCTCCCGCGCCGGGGGACGCTTCACGGTCGAGGTCTTCTTCGACGGCCCGGCTAGGCCCGTGGGCGGTCCCTACGCCGCCCTTCGGGTGCGCTTCTCCGTCGGGGTCCGGGCCGATGACATGATCATGGGCGTGGTGCGGCTCCAGGGTTTCTCCGGCAAGGGCGCGGTGGTGGTGACCGAGGACGGCGGTCTGGCCGATGACGCGCGTTCCGAGGGCGCCCGGGTCCTGCGCTTCTCCGAGTTCGAGGACCGTCTCAGGGCGAAGAAGGCCTGACGAAGGGGGGCTGGAGCAGCCAGCCTTGGGAGAGGGCTTCGCTGCGCAGGGGTTCCCGCCCGAGGTCGATGACGAGCCTCTCCCCGCGGGAGAGCGCGAGCATCTCGCGGTCGGAGTTGCTGTCCCCGCCCGCAAGCTCGCTCGGCCTTCCGGCTTCACGGAGGATGACGTCCGCCTTGCCTTGGCGCCAAGTGCGCTGGGTGAGCTCCGTGGTCAGGACGCCCGCGGCCAGACGGACGCGCGCTCCATGCACGCGGCCCAGGGGGATGCCCAGGCGGGCGGCGAATCGGGCCACGACCTGCTCCGCGGTGGCGCTCACGATGCGCACCTCCCAGCCCATCGCGATAAGGCGGGAGACAAGGTCAGCCATCTCCGGGTAAATACGGATGCCGGTCGGCACCTGGACCGGGTCAGGGTCGTTGTCGCTTTCCGAGACCAGCTCGGTTCCCAAGGGGCGCCCGGTCTCCAAGGCGATGACCTCGTCGGAGAGGCCCTGAAGCTCCGGCTCCGTGAATCCGACCATGAGCTGGACCAGCCAGCCGTAGTCGATGTTGAGGGACGCTCCGTCGCGTTTGATCTCTTCGTACATCCGGTGGAAGAGCTTCCGGTAGCGGCGGTACTGCGGCGTGTGTTTGGCCTGCTCCAGGGGCAGGCCGGTCAGGGACGCGACGGCCGAGCGGAGTTCCTCGCGGCCGTAGCGCTCCGGGATCAGGTCCCAGAAGCGGTCTCCGAGCTCGAACTTGAAGCGCATCTCCCTGATGGCGTGGAAGAAGACAGCTTCGCCGATGTCGTTGCGGATGACCGTGTTGTCCCAATCAAAGGTCGCCAGGGGAGGCCGGCTCGGGTCCCAGGCTGTGCCGCCCCGGCCGTGTTCGGCAATGAGGCGCTCAAGGCGCTCCTTGTTTTTGGGCAGCCACCGGCCGGGCGCGAGGCTCCCGGAAGGGGCTCCTTCGACGACAGACGGCTCGCCCGGGGCGCCGGTCCAGGCTTCCGGGACGAACAAGGCCAGGGAGGAAAGGCCTGGGAGCGAGGTCCGAAGCGCGGCGAGGGAGCTGCCGGCTGAGTCCGAGACCCGCGCTCCGATTGCGGAGGCCAGAGCGCGGAAGCTCTCCTTCTCCGATATGGAAATGCCGCGCTGGAAGGCCTCCAGATAGGCCTGGATCAGGAGCGCGGGGTCGCCCGCGCCGGGGAGCTCGGCCGAGGAGGCCAGGTCCGCGAGGGCAGTGAAGGCCAGGCGGTCCGCGCGGTCCGCGCCCACGCGGCCGCGGAACTGCCAGAGGAGCCAGCGCAAAGGCTGGCCCTGGAGATAGGCCGGAGCCGTCCCATCGGCTGGCGCGACCCCGGCGTCGAGGGACGCGAAGGCCGACATGTCGCGCGGCGGGCCGTCACGGTCGATGATGGGGTCGTCCAGGAAGGAGGCCGCGCCGTAGTCGGCGAGGGCTTCCTTGAGGACCGCGAGGTGCTCGTCGGGTTTGCCGCTCCTGCGGGGCCAGAGATGGTCGAGGAGGTGGTGGGTGGCTTCGTGCGCCAGGACGCTCCGATCGAAGCCGCCTGGCGCGGACAGGACCCGGGGCAGGAGCACCAGGGTCCTGGCACGCGCCATGTAGAACGCTCCCCCGGTGAGTGCGAACCAGGCTTCCGCCTCGATGCTCTCCGGGCCCGAACCGGTCTGCGAAGCGCGCGAACTCGTCGAGCAGGTCCGCGTCCGAGGCTTGAAGGACCCGGTCGCGCCACTCGGTGAAAGCGGCCGCTGGATCGTCGAGGCCGAAGGCCAGTCGGTAGAAGGATGGATAGTCCAACGCTTTCGGGATGAGGTAGACCTTCTCGATGGGGGGCACGTCTCCGGCGCCCAGACCGCGCCACCGGCCGGCCAGCCTTTCGAGCAGCGCGTTCGCCTGGCGGGCCGTGTCCGAGACCAGGGAAGCCGGGTCGTTGCTGATGACGCGCACTTCGCGCGCCGCCGGCCCGGACGGGACCTCCGGCGCCGCTGAGGCTTGTAACCCGGGGACGCCGAGGCCGGGGAGCGATAATGACGGTGAAAATGATACCCAGGAGGCCGGGCTTCCTGAGGCGCTCCCTAGGAGGACCGGGGCCGTCGGCGCGCCTGCCGCGGCTGAAATCGGAGAGGCAGGCAGGGCCAGGACCGGCGTCCTGGTCACGACCCGCTGTTGGGCAAGGGCCGCGGACGCCGGCATGACTGCCAAGGCGCAGGCCAGTGTCCTTATGCGCCGATGTCCTCGTTCCAGAGCCGCGGTTTAGCCTTGATGAAATCCGCCATCATGTCCCGGCATTCCTTGAGGTCGAGGTTGACGAGCTTGACCTTCTTGCGGGAATAGCCCTCCGGGCCCTTGAAGGTGCGGTTCTCGCCCATGACCACCACCGGGATCTTGTAGAGCAGGATGGCGCCCGTGCACATGTCGCAGGGCGAGAGGGTCGAATAGATGACGCAGCGTTCGTAGTCCGCGGCTTTGAGCCGGCCCGCGTTCTCAAGGCAGTCCATCTCGGCGTGGAGGATGGCGGACTTCTTCTGCACGCGCCGGTTGCGGCCCCGGCCGATGATCTTGCCGTCCTTGACCAGGACCGAGCCGATGGGGATGCCGCCCTCGCGGAGCCCCTTCTTCGCCTCCCGGATGGCTTCCTTCATGAATTTCAGATGGTCATCCACAAACATACGGTACCGTATGTTTGTGGATAACTTTCCCCGGGGAATCATTCTTGCGTTGTGTCCGACAGGGCAGGTTTGCCCTCAGCCGATTCCGATTTCTCGTCATGCTCAGCGGAGAGCTCGAGCTGGGGAATGGGCGCGAGCTGGGCGCCGATGAGGCCCTGGAGGTCGCCGTACATGCCCGCGGTGTTGAGCAGGACGCGCTCGAGCTGCTTGTCGCGCTTGGCCCAGACCCGCTCCATGGTTCGCTTCTCGGCGTCGAGCTCGACCTTCATGCCCGCGAAGGCGTCCACGATGGCCTGCACGCGGTTGCGGAACTCGGGTCCGGAGAGATAGTTGTAGATGAGCTCCATCTTCTCGCCCTTGCCCACCAGGGCGTTGCGGGCGATGGCGGCCTGCAGTATCCCTGCGCGCAACGCGGTCCCTAATCCCATGGCCGAGGAGAAATCCGCGACCCAGACGCCTTCGACGCAGCCCACATGGCTGACTCCCTTGGGCAGGTTCGCGGACACGAGGATGCCGAGGTCGGCCTTGGCCTCGCGCTGGTCGTCCTTGAGCTTCTGGATCCAGCCGTCGCTCCAGGCCTTGGTGCGCTTGGACTCCCAGAGGATGCTCCCGCACGGCTTGCCCGAGGATGAGAACACGGTCTGGAGCACGTCCGCGCCTCGAACGCCCTTGGCCACGGGAGCGATCTCATCCGAGCGGAAATTCTGCTTCAAGACGTCCTCGAGCTCGAGCTCCTGGACCTCGCCCTGGGCCTGCTGGGAGCCCTGCTCCGCCTTCCTTTTCAACTCCTCGATCTGCTTGCGCATGTCGTCGAGCTGCTTGTCCTTCTCCCGCTCCTTGAGGCGGTGCTCCTCCGCTGCCTTGCCCAGGACCTCTTCCTTGATGGCCGCGCGCTCCGCGTCGAGCTTGCGCTCGAGCTCCAGAGCCAGGGACTTCTCCTTTTCCTCGAGCTCGCGTCCGCGCTTGCGCAGGCTGAACTCCTGGGCCCGGGCCTCTTCGAGGAGCCGGCCCTTCTCCGCCACCTGGCTCTTGAGGTCCGCCAAGTCCGAGCCGAGAGCCTCACGGGCGCTCTTTCTGGCCTCGGCTTCGATCGCGGCTTTCTGCGCCGCGAGGTCGCGGGAGAACTGGCCGCGCAGCTTCTCCTCGATGGGGTGAGTGAGGGCCTCTGTCAGCGGAATGGTCTTCCCGCAGTGGGGGCAGAGGATGGATTGGTCGATCATCGGGAGCTCTCCCTGAGAACGGCTTCAGCCGGCGCCGGCCCGATGAGGGCAGGCGTCTGATCGCGGTTCTGCCTGCGCGCGGCGTTCTGGACCTTCGGGGTGAGGTAGTCGTGGAGCGATTTGACGGTCACGCGGCCGAGAGGGTCCTTGGCTTCGCCGGCCAATCCCTTGAGGAGGTAATAGGTGAACAGGCCGTGGCCCTGGTCCGGGTCCGTTCCCGTGATCTCGTCGCCCGCCGAGGCAGCCAGGATGATGAGCTTGCCGGAAGCGTCGGCGCCCGTGTCGACCTGGGCGACCAGCGGACGGGCGCCCTTGACCAGGACCGAGCGGCCTCCCGCGCCCGAGAAGCAGGCGTCGAGGACGACGAACACCTTTTTCGCCTCCAGGGAATCGAGTTTGGCGTAGAGGCGCCTGGTGGGATACCCGGTGTTCTCCAGGAACTGCGGGTCTCCGTCCCAAGGGACGAGATAGGCCTGGCCGGTTCTCGGGTCAGGCGCGCCGTGCCCGGAGAAATACACGAAGAGGCGCGAGGTCCGCTTGAGGTTCCGCGGCAGCCAGGACTCGACGTATTTCTCGATGCCGGCCTTGCCTGCCTGGGAGCCCCTGAGCAGGACCACGTTCCTTTCCGGATAGCCCATGGCCAGAAGGTGTTCCCGGACCGCGGAGGCGTCGCGCTCGGCGAAGTCCGCCGCGGGCAGGGTCGAGTATTTGTCGATGCCGATGACAAGGGCGAAGTCGTCCACCTTCTCGGGGGACGAGTAGGCCGGCTGGTCGACATCGGAGTGGTAGACCTTGGACGCGGGGGCAGCGGGACTTTCGGGAGCGGACGCCAGGGGCCGGGCTTCGGCGGGCCGGGTCTTGGCGAAGTCGGCCAAGGCCTGGGATTTGCGCAGCGCGGTCTCGACTTGCTCGTTGAGGGTGTCGGAGAACAGGTCCATGAAAGCCTGGACGTTCGTGCCGAGCCACGTCTTCTCGAAGGCCGCCTTGAACTCGGCGATCTTCTGGTTGTCCAGTGTCATAAAGACGAGGGTACGCTCCTCTCGGCAGACGAAGGCGTACTTGGGCCAGTAATCGTCGAGGATGACGACGAGGTCCGCGTTGGCTTTGCGGGCGTCTTCAGGGCGTTCCACCACGGCGACGGTCTTGAAGTTCCGGCGGAGGGGTGTGTACATCTTCTCGACCATGGCGCCGGCGTCGAATCCCGAAAAGGCGTCGCGATGGAGAGTCTTCATGCTGTTCTTGGCGTTCTCCGAGAGCACGAGGGCCAGGTTGAGGTCCGGGAACGCGGGGGGCGCCGAGGGGACGGCAAGGTTGGCGTAGATGTCCTTGTGCGCCGGGTAGCCGGTCATCGTATTAGAGCAGCCAACCAGCAGGAATGCCAGGGAGGCCAGGGACAGGCACAGCATTCTCACGCGACGATCCCCTTCTCCCGGAGATAGCGCCTGATCTTGGACCGGGCGCGCGCGGACTTGACGACCTTGAGCCAGTCCTTCTTGGGCGTTGAGTTCTTGCGCGTGAGGATCTCCACGATGTCGCCGCTCTTGAGCTCGGTGTCGAGCTTGGCCATCTTGTTGTTGACCCGGGCTCCCACGCAGGTGTGGCCGATGTCCGTGTGCACGGCGAAGGCGAAGTCGATGGGCGTCGCGCCCTGGACCAGGGCCTTGACGTCGCCCAGGGGGGTGAAGACGAAGACCTGGTAGAGGTCGAGGTCGGTCTTCAGGCTGTCGAGGAACTCCCTGGGGCTGTCGAGGTCCTGCAGCCACTCGATCCACTGGCGCAGCCAGTCGAGCTTCTCCTCGAGGTGGGCGTCCTTGGAGGCCTCGCCGGTCTTGTAGCGCCAGTGCGCGGCGATGCCGTACTCCGCGGTCCGGTGCATGTCCTCGGTCCGGATCTGGACCTCGATGTACTCGCCCTTGGGCCCGCTGACCGTGGTGTGGAGGCTCTTGTAGAGGTTGAGCTTGGGGTGCGCGATGTAGTCCGTGAAGGTGTCGGGCACGGGCTGGAAGTGCGCGTGGAGCATGCCGAGCAAAGCGTAGCAGTTGGCGATGGAGTCCGTGACGAGGCGCACGCCGAGCGCGTCCTGGATCTCCTCGAAGGGCTTCTTCTGGCGCTGCATCTTCCCGTAGATCGAGTATAGGTTCTTGGACCGCGCCAGGATGCGGTGGGGGGTGTCCGACTTGGAGAGGGCGTGCTCGAGCATCTTGCGGAACTCGGCCAGCATGGCCTCGCGGGCGGGCAAGAGGGCCCGCACCTTCTCTTCGATGTCGAGGTACTCCTCGGGATGGAGGACGGCGAAGGAGAGGTCCTCGAGCTCGCCCTTGAGCTCGAACATGCCCAGGCGATGGGCCAGGGGCGCGTAGAGGGAGACGGTCTCGCGCGCGATGCGCTCTTGTTTCTCGCCGGGCAGGAACCCGATGGTCTGCATGTTGTGCAGTCGGTCGGCGAGCTTGACGATGATGACGCGGATGTCCTGGGCCGTGGCGAGGATCATCCGGCGCCAGTTCTCGGCCTGGGCCACGTCGCGCGAGGAGAACTGCACCTTGTCGAGCTTGGTGAGCGCGACCACCAGGCGCATGATCTCCTCTCCGAAGGTCAGGCGGAGCTTCTCGGCGGTGATCGAGGTGTCCTCGATGACGTCGTGGAGGAGTCCCGCGCAGACCGTGGGCAGGTCCATCTTCCACTCCAGCAGGTAGCCGGCCACGGCGAGGCAGTGGGAGAAGTAGTCCTCCCCGGAGGCGCGCGCCTGCTCGGTGTGGGCTTTCATGGAGTAGTCGTAGGCTTTCTCCAGCAGCTGGGTCTCCAGATGGGGGGCGTAGGCCGCGAACTGCTGGAGGAGGGTCCTCTTATCCATGGCCGTGGGAGAGGAACTTCATCAGGCAGACGCCGGCCATGGCGAGCGCGAAGCAGGCGATGGAGGCGCGGTCCTCGCGCCGGTGCACGAGGGGGAGGACGTCGGTCGCGCCGATGTGGATGAAGCTGCCGGCCGCCAACCCCATGAGGGCCGCGGTGACGGGCCGGGGCAGGTCGGCCATGCCCAGGCTGCTCAGGCCGCAGCCGAGCGGCGTGGCCGCGGCCACGGACGCCAGGATCGCCCAGGTCCGTCCGGCGGAGAGGCCGGACTGGCGCAGGAGGCTCGTGAGGGTGAAGCCGTCCGCGGCCTTGTGGAGGATCACCGCGCCTCCGACCGCCAGGCCCGCGGCCTGGCCCGCGCCGAAGGACACGGAGAGGTTGAAGCCGTCGAGGAAGGAGTGCAGGGACAAGGCCAGCACCGCGGCCGCGCCGAGATAGTGGACCCGGCACTCCTGGAGGTACTCGGGGCAGGAGTCGAGCATGGCGATGGAGCCCAGGCCGTAGAGCAGGCCGAAGGCCCCCAGGGCCGTCCAGCCGGCCAAAGCGCGGTCGAGCGCGAGCCCCTCGGGCAGGAGCTCCGTGAAGGCCACGGCCAGGAGGATGCCGGCCCGCACCGCGAAGAGGCGGCGCATGCCGATGCGGGTCACGACCCTCTCCGGAAGGAGGCCTCCCGCGAAGGTCATGCCGAAGGCCAAGAGCGCGAGCAGGCCGCTGCCCGTGCCAGGCGGAGGCGGCACGCCCGCGCCAGAAACGCCGGGCGCGAGCAGGGCCAGGATCATGAGGCGTGCCTCGGCCGCACGAGCTCGTTGACGATCTCCCGGGCGGCGCGCCGGGCCGTGCCGGGCGTGCCCAGCATGGGCCGCAGGGCGGCCAGGTCCCTGCGCAGGGCCTCGTAGCGCTTGGGGTTCTCGAGCAGGGACAGGGCCTTGGCCGCGACGCGCTCAGGGGTGGCGTCGTGCTGGATGAGCTCCGGGACCATGCCCCTGTCGGCCAGGATGTTGACCATGGCGATGTGGCGCACCTTGATGAGGGCCCGGGCGATGAGGTAGGTGAGCCACGAGAGCCTGTAGACCACGACCATGGGGACCCCGAGCAGGGCGTTCTCCAGGGTCGCGGTGCCCGAGGAGCTTATGGCGAAGTCGAGCCTGCGCCGCTCCGCGTAGTCGGATTCCCGGACCACGGGGACCCCCGCGGAGGCCGCCGCGGCGTAGCGCTCGTCCGGCAGGGACTCGGCCGCGAAGACCCGGACCTCCATGGCGGGGAAGTGCCGCCGGAGGAGGTCCGCGGCCGCGAGGAACAGGGGAAGGTGGCGCTCGACCTCCGAGGCGCGGCTGCCCGGGAGCAGGCCCAAGCGCAGGGGGGTCCCGAGCCCGTTGCGCGCGGGCGGCAGGGGCAGGGCGTCGAGGAGAGGGTGGCCCACGAAGAGGCAGGGCACCCCGGCCTTGAGATAGAGCCGTTCTTCGAAGGGGAAGATGACGAGCATCTTGCGCACGAGCTTCTTCAAGGCAGCTATGCGGCCCGGCCTGGAGGCCCAGACCTGGGGGCTGATGTAGTAGAAGGCCGGGATGCCGAGCGAGCGGGCGATCTTGAGGACCTGGCTGTTGAACCCGTAGTAGTCGATGCAGATGACGGCCGCGGGCTTGCGCTCGATCATGTGGCGCCGCAGGCGCAGGGCGAGCTTGCCGAAGAAGCCCAGGGCGCGCAGGGGCTCCCAGAAGCCGGTCATGCCGCGGGAAGAGAGGTCCTCTAGGAACTCGTCGGCCTCTCGGCGCATGGCGGGACCGCCCACCGCGGCGATCCGCAGGGCGGGCTCGTCGGCCTTGAGCGCGTGGATGAGGCGGCTGCCGTGCGCGTCTCCGGAGGGGTCGCCGGCGACGACGAGGAACCAGCCGTCAAGTCTGGCCCGCCAGGGCGCCATTACGGAAGCAGGTCCTTGCCCATGTCCTTGGCCACGGCTTTCATGTCGCTCATCCAGCTGGGGATCAGCGGCCGGGCGGCGTCGTGGCCGCTGACCTCGAAGCGCTCGAGCTCGTCCGAGATCTGGAGAGCGAGCTTCAAGGCCTCCATGCCGTGCTCCCCGCTCGGCCATGGCTTGCGGTTGTGCCGGATGCAGTCCACGAAGTGGACGAGCTCGTTCTTCAAGGGCTCGGACTGGGTGAGCTTGGGCCTGATGACCTCCACGTCCTTGAGGCTCTTGATGACCGGGACCTTGCGCCGGTAGATCTTGAGCGCGGTGTTGGCGTAGTCCAGCGAGATGTAGGAGTCCTTCTGGAAGACGCGTAGTTTGCGGCATTTCTCGAAGGTGACGCGGCTGGCCGTGAGGTCCGCGATGCAGCCGCTGCGGAAGCGCACGCGCACGTTGGCGATGTCCTCGTGCGGGGAGATGAGGTGCGCTCCCATGGCCTCGATGCTCGCCACCTCGGAGCCCACCAGGGTCAGGAGGATGTCGAGGTCGTGGATCATGAGGTCGAGGACCACGCCGATATGGCTCATGCGCGGGTCGTAGGGTCCCAGGCGCTCCACGGTGATGAAGCGCGGGGAGCGGATGTAGGGGATGGCCTCGAGCACCGCGGGATTGAAGCGCTCCACGTGCCCGACCTGCAGGACGACGCGCTTGGACTCGGAGAGGGAGAGGAGCTCCTTGGCCTCCTCGATCGAGGAGGCCAGGGGCTTCTCGATGAGGCAGTGGGTGCCCGCGCCGAGGAAGGCGGCCCCTACCTCGCGGTGCATGGGCGTGGGCACGGCGATGACCACGGCGTCGACCTTGCCGAGGAGGTCGCGGTAGTCCCGCACGGCCACGGAGTCGGCCTTCCAGGCCGCGAGCTGGGCCCGCCAGAGGTTGGTGTCGCAGACGCCGACGAGCTCCGCGTCCGGCAGGCTCTTGAGGATGCGGGCGTGGTGGCCGCCGATCTTGCCGGCGCCGATCACCGCGAACTTGATCTTATGGTTGTGGCCGTGGTCGTGCATGGTCCCTCAGAAGGTGCCGTCGTTGCGCAGGGCCGCGAGCGTCAGCCCAACCTTGTCCGCTTGTCGGATGAACGCGTCCTTGTCGAAGATCAGGGTCGAGCCCGCCTCGATGGCCGCCGCGCCCACGTTGGCCTCGGCAAAGACCTTGAGCGACTCCATGCCCAGGACCGGCAGGTCGAAGCGCAGGTCCTGCCTGGGCTTGGCCACCTTGACCACGACCAGCGGCTGCTTCGTGCCCTGGGCCTCGAGGAGGCGCCTGGCGCGGCGGACGCACGCGTCGGTCCCCTCCATGGCCTCGACCGCGATGATGGCGCCGTCGAGCACGGCCACGGTCTGGCCGATGTCAAAGCCCGCCACGGCCTTGGCGGCCCGCCAGCCCAGGACGAAGTCCGCCTTCTGGGCCCCGTCGGGAGGCCGCTTGGTGAGGACGCCGGGCCCGGGGATGAGATGGGAGAGGAAGGTCGCAGACGAGAGGAGCTCGATGCCGTCCTTGGCGAATTCATCGGCCACGGCCTTGAGGATGGTGTCCGTGCGGCGGTCCCCGAGGCGCGCGAGGAGCTTGACCGCGCGCCAGTCCGGCAGGAAGCCGCTGAACAGGGAGGAGTGCTGGACCTTGCCGGCCATGACGGCCTGGGTGATGCCGTCCTCCTTGAAGGCCTTGATGGGGGCGTCGATCTGGCCGAGCTTGTAGAACCGGACGCGGTCCACGAGGGCCTCGATGGAGCGGTCCGTGACGCCTTCGAGGGCCAGGGCCGTGACCGAGACGTTCTGCCGCCGGGCCTCCCTGGCGAACAGGAGGGGGAAGTCCCCCGATCCCGCGATGAGGCCGAGCTTCCGGTCCGGGTTCAGAGCGTCACCTCTTCCTCCACCGGGGCGTCTGTCGCGGGCCTGGTGACGCCGCGCTTGGAGGTCTCGACCGCGACGACCAGCTCGAGGACCTCGGGAGGGGGCGATCCTTCGCGGAGCTTGGCGCACGCCTCCTCCACCCGGAGTCCGGAGAGGAACAGGAGGCGGTAGGCCTCCTTGATGGCGAAGACGGTTTCGCGGTGCAGGCCGGCCCGCCGCATGCCCAGGAGGTTCAATCCCCGCAAGGTCGCGCGGTCGCCCTGGCAGGTGCAGAACGGGGGCATGTCCTTTGGGACCTTGGAGCCCGCGCCCAGCATGCAGTACCGGCCGATGCGCGTGAACTGGTGGACGCCCACGAAGCCGCCGAAGATGGCGAAGTCCCCCACCTCGACGTGGCCGGCGAGGGTCGCGAGGTTGGCCATGATGATGCCGTCGCCGAGCCTGCAGTCGTGCGCGACGTGGGTGCCGGTCATGAACAGGCAGCCGCTGCCGATGCGGGTCTCGCCGCTCGCCTTGGTGCCGCGGTTCAAGGTCGCGCCCTCGCGCACGGCGTTATTGTCGCCCAGGATGAGGATGGTCTCCTCCCCGGCGTACTTGAGGTCCTGCGGGGGCGTGCCTACGAAGGCGCCTGGGTGGATCTTGTTGCCCCGCCCGAGGCGGGCGTACTCGACCACGGCATGGCTGCCGACCCGGCAGTCCGGGCCGATCTCGGTCTTGGGGCCGATGACGGCGTAGGGGCCGATGACCGCGGTGGGGTGGATGACCGCCGAGGGGTCGATCAGGGCCGTGGGATGGATGCTGGGGCTCATCGCGGATCCTTTCCCGGCTTGTCGGCCATAGCGAAGGTCATCTCCCCTTCCGCCACGAGCTTGCCCTCTACGAACGCCTCTCCGCGGAATTTGCCCACCCGGCCGAGCCTGAGGATCTCGACGTGGAGCTTCAGGACCATGCCGGGGAGGACCGGCGCGCGGAACTTCGCCTCGTCGATGGTCATGAAGTAGGCGAGTTTATCCTTGAATTGGGGGGAGTCTTTGGAGAGGAGCATGGCGGCCGCGGTCTGAGCCAGGGCCTCGATGATGAGCACGCCCGGCATGATGGGGTGCTCGGGGAAGTGGCCGATGAAGAACGGCTCGTTGACCGTGACGCACTTGGTGCCCACGGCCTTCTTGTCCTCTTCCAGGATCTCGACCCGGTCCACGAGGAGGAACGGGTAGCGGTGGGGGATGGCCTTGCGGATGGCGGTGATATCGAGCACGCGGACAGGGGTGTCGTGAGCCCCCGAGTCGTGAGCCTCCCCCACGGGGAGGCGAGCATTGTGGGGGCTAGGCGCCGTTTCATCCGTTGTCATTCAGACCTCCACCTTCGCCGTTCTCGCCTTGGGCTTCCTCGTCTCCTTGGCGGCCTCGCAGAGGCGCTTGGCGAACTCGACGTTGTGGCCGTGGCCGAGGCATTCGGCCTCGACGCGCATGTTGAAGAGAGGCCTGCCGGTGAGGGTGAGGTCTCCGACGAGGTCCATGACCTTGTGCCGGACGAACTCGTCCGGATAGCGCAGGCCCTCGGCGTTCGTCATGAAGCGGTCCTTGGCGATGACGATGGCGTTGTCGAGGGACCCGCCCTGGGCCAGGCCCTGGCTCCGCAGGTAGGCCACCTCGTGCTCGAAGCAGAAGGTGCGGCTTCGGGCGAGGTCGGCGATGTAGGAGTCGCGGTCCACGCGCACGGTGATCTCCGAGCGGGAGAGCAGGGGGTGGTCATGGACGAGCACGGCCTTGACCTCGAAGCCCTTGGCCGGGAAGGCCCGATATTTTGCCTTGCCGTCCTCATAGCGCACCTCGCGTTCGATGTGGAGGACCCGCTTGGGGACCTCGAGGCACGCGAGGCCCGCCTCGAGGAGGACCTTGACGTAGGGCATGGCCGACCCGTCCATGATGGGCGGCTCGTTGGCCGTGACGAGGATGTCGAGGTTGTCGATGCCCAGGCCCGTCAGGGCCGAGAGCACGTGCTCGACCGTGTGCACCTTGGCC
>JACRNU010000085.1 GCA_016234805.1 Elusimicrobiota bacterium | reverse complement strand
CTTTAAGGTAGTCTTCCTGCCGCACGGGGTTCCCGGTCGGTATGTAGAGGCTGTCCATGTCGAAGAAGAACGGGCTTGCTTTTTCGCCGGCCTGGTAGCGCTCCAAGGCTTTGCTTTCCGCAAGAATGTTGGCGTATTCCAGCGTGTAGGGCACCCAGATCTTGGCCCTTTCCTCGGCCAGGAGTTTCCGGTATTCCGGGTCCTCCGTATAGTCGCCCTGCTCCGGAAGCAGGAGGCCCTGCCCAAGGCTGAAGGGCGCTGCAGAGGCGGTGGTCGGCAGGGCGAGGGCCGCTGCCAGGGTCAGGATGGAGAGGGTTTTCATGATGTCCTCCGGCTCGTCACACCTCTAGTATAACAGGGGGCGGCCGGTTTGCCATAGGCCTAAGGACCTATTCGTCAATAGGTCCTGAGGCCTACCCGTCAATGGGTCCAAGGGCCCATGCCGGCCCCGGTCTCCGGGCGGCTTCTTTTCCCGTTGCTGTGGGGCCGCGCATTTTATATCATGCCGCCCATGATACGCTACGGCGCTTCCGGCTGGCGCGGGGTCCTCAGCGACGATTTCACTTTTCACTGCGTGCGCAGGGTCGCGCACGTCCTGTCGCAGTACGTCAAGGAGAACCCCGAGTTCGGGGTGGCCAGCCCGGAGTATCGGGCCCTGCTGGGAGGTTCCAAGGCTCCCGCTCCCGTGGTCGTCATCGGCTACGACACGCGGTTCCTTGCCGAGGAGCTGGCCCACGAGGCCGCCCTGGTGCTGGCTTCCGACGGGGTCAAGACCCTCGTGTCGGCCGGGGACCTGCCGACGCCCGCGGTGGGCTGCGTGGTCCGGCGGCACAAGGCCGTGGGCGGCCTGACCGTGACGGGGTCCCGCGCGCCCGCCGAGTTCGGCGGCATGAAGTGGACGCCTTTCTGGGGGGGCGCGGCTCCCCCTTCCATCACCGAGGACATCGACCGCCGGCTCGAGCTGTTGGGCAGCCATCCCATCAAGACCATGGCCATCGACCGGTCCCTGCGGGAGTCGTGGATCGTGTCGACCGATTTCCGGGAGGAGTACTTCGAGCAGGTCCTGAGCCTGCTGGACGTGAAGGCCATCAAGAAGGCCCGGCTCAAGGTCGGCGTGGACGTCATGCACGGCGCGGCCCGCCTGTACCTGCGGCCCCTGCTCGAGCGGCTCGGGGTCTCGGTGACGGCCCTCCGGGAGAAGCGCGACGTCCTGTTCGGCGGGCAGGCTCCCGAGCCGTCCCCCTCCTCCCTGGCGGGGCTCTCCGACCTCGTGAAGCGGAACCGCCTGCACCTGGGACTGGCCTGCGACGGGGACGGGGACCGGTTCGGCGTCCTGGACGCGGGCGGGGAGTGGCTCTCCGCCGACGACATCCTGGGGATGGTCTTCGAGCATCTCGCCACGCGCCGGGGCATGAGGGGCAAGGTCGTGCGCAGCGTCGTGACCTCGCATTTCGTGGACGCCGTGGCCAAGTCCCACGGGCTCGAGACCCGCGAGACGCAGGTGGGTTTCCGCCACATCGGCGAGCACCTGCGCACCGGGCAATACCTCCTAGGGGGCGAGGAGTCCGGCGGGCTGTCCATCGCGGGGCATGTCCCGGACAAGGACGGCATCCTCGCCTGCCTGCTGGTGCTCGAGGTCGCGTGTGCCGAGGGCGTTCCCCTCGCCAGGTTCCGGGACCGGCTTTTCAAGCGCGTCGGAGCCTTCCATCACGGCAAGGACCGCTTGCGCCTGGAGCGCAGCCGGCAGGCCCTGGAGGTGGAGGAGCGGCTCCGGGTGCGGCCTCCGCTCGAGCTCGCCGGCGGCTCGGTCTGGAGGATCGACCTGTCCGACGGGTTCAAGTTCATCCTGCGCGACGGGTCCTGGCTCTGCGTGCGGTCCCAGCCGCCGGAGCCCGTGTTCCGCATCTACGCCGAGGCGCCGACGCCCAAGAAGCTCGACGCGCTCCTGGCCGCTGGAAAGAAGCTTTTGCAGGGGAGGTTCTGACATGGCGAAGATCGAATCCCTTAAGGCGCGAGAGATCATGGATTCCCGCGGCCTGCCCACGGTCGAGGCCGACGCGGTGCTCGCGGACGGCTCGTTCGGCCGGGCAGCCGTCCCGAGCGGGGCGTCCACCGGGGAGCACGAGGCCCTCGAGCTGCGCGACGGCGACAAGGCCCGCTTCCTGGGCAAGGGCGTGCTCAACGCGGTCGGCCATGTCAACAATGAGATCCTCGGCCTGCTCAAGGGCAAAGAGGCCTCGGACCAGGCCGCCGTCGACGAGTCCATGATCAAGTTCGACGCCACTCCCAACAAATCCCGGCTTGGCGCCAACGCCATCCTCGCCGCCTCCCTGGCCGTGGCCCGCGCTTCGGCCGCGTCGGCGAAGCTCCCGCTCTACCGCTACCTGCGCAAGACCTTCGGCATCTCCGAGGACCGCTGGCTCCTCCCGACCCCGATGTTCAACGTCATCAACGGCGGCAAGCACGCCGACTCCGGCCTGGACGTCCAGGAGTTCATGCTGGTGCCGGTGGGCTGCGCCTCCTTCTCCGAGGCCCTGGCTGCCGGGGCCGAGATGTACCAGTACCTCAAGCTCATCGTGGCCAAGAACGGGTTCTCCACGGCCGTGGGCGACGAGGGCGGCTTCGCCCCCCGGGTGAAGAGCCATGCCGCGGCGCTCGACCTCGTCGTCGAGGCGATCGGCCGGGCGAAGTACGACGGCAAGGTCAAGGTCTCCATGGACGTGGCCGCCAGCGAGTTCCACCAGGACGAGGACGGCAAGTACGTCTTCGAGGGGGCCCGGCGGACGGTCGACGAGATGATCGGGGTCTACACCGGGTTCGTGGACCGTTATCCCTTCCTCTCCATCGAAGACCCGCTGGCCGAGGACGACTGGGCCGGCTGGAAGAAGATCACCGGCTCCCTCGGGGGCAGGATCCGCATCATCGGGGACGACCTCTTCGTCACGAACCCCGAGCGCCTCAACCGGGGCATCAAGGAGGGGGTGGCCAACTCCATCCTCATCAAGCTCAACCAGATCGGGTCGCTGACCGAGACCGTCAGGACCGTGGCGCAGGCTCAGAAGGCGGGCTACAACTGCGTCATCTCGCACCGCTCGGGCGAGACCGAGGACGCCTTCATCGCGGACCTCGCCGTGGCCTTGAACGCCGGGGCCATCAAGACCGGGGCGCCCTGCAGGTCGGAGCGGCTGGCGAAATACAACCAGCTCATGCGCATCGAGGCGGAACTCGCCGGAAAAGGGGTCTACGCGGGAGGGTCCTCGTTCGCGCTCTCGAACGCTTCCCCATGTCGGACGTAGCCGGCTTCTACAGGTTCATCCTCCGGCACTGGGCCAGGCTCCTGCTGTCGGTCTTCCTGCTCACGGTCTTCTTCGGGAACCAGGGATTCCGCGGACTCGTGCGGAACTGGCTGGAGCTGCGCCGCCTGCGCGCCGAGATCGCGGCTCTCGAGCGGGAGCAGGCCGGGATCTCCGGGAAGCTGAAGTCGGTCCGGGCCGGCGACGCCGCCCTCGAGAGGATGGCCCGCCGGGAGCTCGGCTTCGTCAAGACCGGCGAGATCGAGTACCGCTTCCCTCCTCCCCCGGCCGAGAAATGACCCTCATCCTCAAGCAGCTGGGCGTGGGACCCATGGCGAACTTCGCCTATCTCCTCTGCGACCCGTCCGTCCGGGAGTGCGCGGTCGTGGACCCCGGCTGGGACGTGGCGGCTATCGCCGCCACGGCCCGGGCCGCGGGCTGCGCCGTGACCGCGGTCCTCCTGACCCACCACCATTTCGACCACTCCGACGGCCTGCCCGAGCTCCTGAAGAAGTCTCCCGCCCCCGTGTATGTCCACCGTGACGACGCGGCCCTGGTCCGGCCCAAGGCCGGGGGGGACCTGCGGGAGGTCTCCGACGGGGACCGGCTGAAGCTGGGGGGCTTCTCGGTGGAGTTCCTGCACACCCCCGGCCACACTCGCGGCTCCCAGTGCCTCGTGGCGGGCGGGCACCTCCTCACCGGGGACACGCTCTTCATCGGCGCCTGCGGACGCGTGGACCTGCCGGATTCCGAGCCCGAGCGGATGTTCGAGAGCCTCAAGCGCATCGCGGGCCTGCCCGGGACCCTGACGGTGTGGCCGGGGCACGCCTATGGATCGGCCTCAAGCGCCCTCCTTTCGAGCGAGGTGGCCGCCAACCCCTACCTGCGGCTCGCGGCCGCCAAGGGCAGGGAAGCCTTCCTGCGCGCCATGACCTGATGCTGCCCTTCCTGTTCCAGCTCGGTCCGCTCAAGATCCACACCTACGGCGCCATGATCGCGCTCGGAGGGGGCTTGGGCTTCGGTTTCCTGCATGCGCGGCGGCGCGGGATGGGATTCGAGAAAGACGAGCATTTCTGGCTCTTCGTCAATGCGGTGCTCCTCTGCGGCGCGGTGGGCGGCCGGGTCCTGCACCTCATCGAGTACGTCCCCTTCTCCTCCCCGGACTTCTGGTCGCAGGCCTTCTCCCACAAGGCGGGCTTCTCCGTGCTCGGAGCCTTCCTCGCGGTGGCAGCCGGCGTCTTCGTGCTGTGCCGGCGCCTGGGCCTGGGCTTCCTCAGGGTGTGGGACCATTTCAGCATGATGCTCCCTCTCTGGCACTTCTTCGGCAGGCTCGGGTGCCTCGGCGCGGGCTGCTGCCACGGCAGGCCCACGGACGTAGCGTGGGCGGTCGTCTATTCCGGGGCGCCGGGGTCCATGGTCGCCCGGGAATTCATCGGCAAGCCGGTCCACCCGGCCCAGCTCTACGAAGGCGTCACCGAGATCTTCCTCGTCCCGGTCCTCTACTTCGCCCTGTTCCGGCCCATGGAGGGTGGGAGCATCCGGTCCGGCTATCTCAGCGCGGCCTACATGGGTCTTTACTCCGTCATCAGGTTCTTCAACGAGTTCTACCGCGCCGACACCGTTCCCCTGGCGGGCTTGGGCATCTCAGCGGCCCAGGCTTTGAGCCTGACGTACGTCGCGGCAGCCTTGGCCCTGGCGTTCTGGGTCAGGGCTCGCAAAGAATGACCCATGTTCCCGGTCCTTCTTGACCTGGGGTTCTTCAAGGTCCCGGCCTACGGGTTCTTCGTGGCCCTGGGCTACCTGGCCGCCATCATGTGGCTGCGGGGCCGCAAGGCCGGCATGGGGCTCGACGAGGACCGCTTCTGGTTCGTGGTCTACGCGGTCTTCATCGGGGCTCTGGCGGGCGGCAAGCTCATGTTCCTGGCTGTGGAATACCGGCGACTGCTCTCGGGCGAGCTCCGCTCCTTCTCCGACTTGCGCTACGGCTTCGTCTTCTTCGGAGGCTTCTTCGGAGCGTGCCTGGCCGGCCTCTTCTGCCGCCGCCGCTTGGGGATCGGCTACCTGGGCACGGCCGACTTTTTCGGCCCGGCCCTGGCCCTGGGACACGCGGTCGGCAGGCTCGGGTGCCTGGCGTCAGGCTGCTGCTACGGCAGGCCCACGGGCCTTCCCTGGGGAGTGAGGCTGGGGGGGCATCCGTTGAGCACGACTCCCACCGAGCTGTGGGGAGTCCCGCTTCATCCGGTCCAGGTCTATGAGGCTCTGGGCAACGCGGTCATCGCGCTTCTGCTCATCAAGCTCGTTCTGCCCAGGGTCCCTAAGGCATGGGCTCCTGGAACGGTCTTCCTCGCGTACGTGGTCCTCTATTCCTGCCTGCGGTTCTCCGTGGAGTTCTTCAGGGGCGACGACCGCGGCATGTGGCTGGGCTTGTCCGTGGCCCAGTGGACCGCGCTGGGGTGTCTGGCGGCCGCAGGGCTCTCCTCAATTGGTATCATGAAGTATGGTTCGAAAGTCCGGGGTCCGATCCCTCCATTGCGCTGACACCCTTGAGGGTATCCGGCTCGACGAGTTCCTGGCCAAGAAGCTGGTCATGAGCCGCTCTCAAGCCAAGCGGCTCGTTTCGGACGGGCTCGTGACCGTGGACGGCCGCAACCGCTCCGCGGACAGCCGGCTCCGCGGAGGGGAGGCGGTGTCCCTCTCCCCGCGTCTTGAGAAGGCCCCGGGATGGGACCTGGAGAAGCGCGTCCTGCACGAGGACCGCGACCTCCTCGTCTTGAACAAGCCGGCAGGGCTCCTGATGCACCCCTTGGGCGCGACCTGGCTGACGAACCCCGAAGAGGCGCGGTGGGAGCCGGACCAGAACCTGGCCGGGCTCCTGCAGACCTTGCGGCCCGCCATCACGGCCGCGGGAGTGCCGCGCTGCGGCATCGTCCACCGCCTGGACCGCCAGACCAGCGGCGTGCTCCTGGTGGCCAAGACCCGGGCCGCGTACGAGCGCATGACCGGGGCTTTCAAGGACCGGATGATCTCCAAAGTCTACCGGGCCATCGTGCTCGGCGTGCCTGCGGAGCATTCGACTTCGGTGGACGCCCCGGTGGGACGCCCCCCGGGCAGGCGGCTGGTGACCGTCACTCCTCTGGGCAAGGCTTCCATGACCCGGGTGCGGGTGGTGTCTTCCTGCGGGGCCGCCTCCCTGGTAGAGGCCAGGCCTCTCACCGGCAGGACGCATCAGATCCGGGCGCACCTGGCCCATCTCGGCCACCCCGTGTTCGGGGATCCCGAGGTCAAGGTCCCGGCCGGCCTGCCATTGCCGCCGCGCATGATGCTCCATGCCTGGCGCGTGGAACTGGACCATCCCTCCAGCGGCCGCAAGGTCCGGTATGAAGCGCCGGTGCCGAAGGACTTCGCGGTGTTCTGGGCCCGTCTCCGCCTCCTCTAAAAACACAGCCCAGGTATTTGTGGCACAATCCCGCCCTCGCTCCGTCGCAATGATAAATCCTCCACCCCGCCGTTTCGCGGTATAATAACTGTTATGGCTGCTTTTCGATGGCGAAGAGAATCGCCGCCGAATCGACTTGACGACTGGTCGCCGAAACGATAGAAAGAGGGCGACGGACGGCATTACGGCAGGAGGACGGCAAGATGGATGTCGAGAAGCTTTCGCTCGAAGAGTTATTGGACCTGAATAAACGGGTCGTCCGACGAGTCGAGTATCTCCGGGGCCTCAAGACTCGCGCTCACCTCGACCGGTTCGAACCAGGAGATCGTGTCACTTTTCCTAATGAGGGCCGCCAAGTCGAGGGCGTAGTGCTTCGGGTCAACCAGAAGACCATCAGTATCAAAACCCAGGATGGCTATTGGCGAATTCATCCTCGCTTCTTGACCAAGATGCCTGGCCCGAAGGCCGCACTCCCGCAAGAT
>JACRNU010000091.1 GCA_016234805.1 Elusimicrobiota bacterium | reverse complement strand
CTGGCCTTGCTCCAGTACCTGCTGCGGAAAACGGGCTTCAGGCAGCGGCCGCGGCCCTGTCTGCTGCGCCGGAAAAAGGCGGGACTGAGGCCAAGGCGAGTCTTGATGACCTGTTCCTCGGCAAGGCCAAGGCCGGGGAAGCCGTGGACGGGGTGCCTGCTCCCGCGCTCCCTCCTGACTATCTGCCCGTGCCGGTCACGGTCCAGGAGACCGACTATTCTTGCGGCGCTGCCGCGGTCCTCGCGCTCCTGCGCTACTGGGGGGTCTACGACGGAGAGGAAGCCTCCCTGTATCCCCTTCTCGGGACTCGCCCGAAAGACGGCACTCCTCCGGAGAACATGGTCCGGGGACTCAGGCACTTCGGCCTGGACGCCGGGATGGTCGAGGGCATGACCTTCGCTGACCTGCTCGTTGCCCTCAAGTCCGGCAAGACCGTCATCCTGGTCATGCAGGCCTGGAGGGATGATGCCGGCGGGTCGTGGGCCGACACCTGGGATTCCGGCCACTATGTCGCGCTCAACGGCATGGATGACCAGTACGCCTATGTCATGGACCCCTCGACCGAGGACAAGTACGCGTACGTTCCGCTGTCCGAGCTCATGGAGCGCTGGCACGACTACGAGGACCGCGACGGCCAGGTCCGGCGCTATTATCAGGCGGGCATCGTGGTTTCCGGAGACAAGGCCCTTCCCAGGCCTTTGGAGCCGCCTGCCCTGCCGGAAAGGATAGAGCTCAAGCGCGGCAGCCGGCCCTTTTCCCGGCACTGAGCCCTTATCGGTAACGGCCGGACCGGTAGGCGAGGCCCACGGCCAAGGCCCCGAACAATCCGCGGGCGAAGTCCGTCGGCACGACCTTCGACGCTCCGCCGCGCCTGCTTCCATAGACCGTGGGGAGCTCGACCACCTTGAGGCCATGGGCGAGCCAGATCGCCAGCATCTCCACGAGGTAGACCGGGCTCTCGTAACCAGCCGGGTAGCGCAGCAGGAGCTCCGCTGCTTCCCGGGAGTAGAAGCGGTAGCTGTTGCTGTAATCGCGGATGGCCGGGTCCATGAGGAGCCGGAGGAGCAGGTTGTAGGCGCGGCTCCCTAGCCGCCGCCCCAAGGGGCGCTCGAGGACCTGGGAGCCGGGCGCGTACTTGGACGCGATGGCCACATCGGCTCCGAGGCAGGCCACCCGGCGGATGCCTCCGGCTAGTTCCGAGGCCATGTTCGAGCCGTCAGCGTCGAAATCGACGATGACCCGGTGCCGGGTGTTCGCCAGGAGCCACTCCAGCCCGGCCCTGGTGGCTCCTCCCCGCCTGCACCCGGAGCCTTGGCGCTTGCGCTCGATCAGGACGACCCGCTTGTTCCGGGCTCCGTACCCGCGGACGAACTCCTTGGTCCCATCCGTGCTGCCGTCGTCGATGACGCAGACGGTGTAGTCGCCGCCGGCCAGGCGGCCGGCGATCTCGTCAAGGAGGGTCGCGAGGCTGTCCCGTTCATCGAGGACAGGCACGCACAGCCCCGCGTCAGGCCTCCACTCAGCCTCAACCATGGCTCGGGCCCTTGCCGACCCCGACGACCTCCACGCCCGAGCAGGCCGCGATGTATCTCCAAGGATCGAGGACCACGGAGCCGCGTTCGAACGGGAACGAACGGAAGTCGGGATGCATGGCGCCGATGAGGTAGCAGAAGGGCCTTCCGGAGGGGGCCGCTGAAGTCTCGTCCACGTACGGGTCCCACATCCGCGTCTTGAGCCCGCGCTCCTTGAGGATGGCGGCGAGCAGAAGGGCCGGGCTCCCGGCGAGCAGGCTGCTCTCGGCCTTGAACGACTTGCCGAGGATGAGGATGTCCCTGCCCGCGGCGTGCCGCTCCACGAGGTCCGCGAGCCACTCCGTGCCCTTCTCGCGCTGCTTCATGACCGCTTCGAACCAGTCGAAGGAGAGGCCGAGCTTGCGCGAGAGGTGGCTCAGCGCGATGTTGTCTCGCGGGTGGCAGGCCCCGCCGTCTCCCATGCCGCCGGAGAGGTATTTGCCCGAGATGATCCTTTCCCGACACAGCTTCAGCGCGTCGAGCACCGCGTCCGCGTCCGCGCCCGGGAGCTTGTGGCACAGCTCCATCACCGTGTTGGCGAAGGCGATCTTGGTGGAGATGAAGGTGTTGTAGACCACCTTGATCAGCTCGGCGTTTTCGATGCTAGTGCGGTAGAACGGGGCGGAGTGGATGGTCCTGTAGAAGCGCTCCGCCGTGTCCGCTGCCCGGAGGTCCGAGACCCCGAAGAGCGTGAACTCAGGGTCGAGGAAGTCCGCGATCGCGGTGCCCATGGCGATGAAGAAGGGGTTGTAGCACGCCTTGCTGTGAGGGCCGAGGGCAGGCAGGATCTCGCGCCGGATCGTGCCGGGCAGCACGGTGGAGACGATCACCACGATCCTGTCCTGCCCAAGCCGCTCGATCTGCCGGGAGAGGGACTTGAGCCCGGCCTTCAGGGGGCCGTAGTCGAAGTCCCGGCGTTCGGCAGGCAGCCGCGAGACGCCCTCGAAGCGCGGCTGGTGGGGGGTCTGGATCGTGACGAAGATGATGTCCGAGGACCGCGCGACCTCTGACATGGAGATGAGCCCGAGCCTGCTCTCCTTGAGCAGCTTCTGAGCCCCGGCTTCCCGGTAGGTGAGCTTCCTGGACCTGAGGATGGATGCGACCTCGGGGGCGGGGTCGCAGCCCATGACCCGATGCCCCCTGGACTCCATGGCCAGGGCAGTGGGAAGTCCCAGCTTTCCCAGCCCGACGAACCCGACCTTCATCGGAACATCCTCCGGGGCCATTCTAACACACTCGGGACTCAGTGAGGGCCGGCGAGCCGGACAGCCGGGTCCCTGCGTCCGCACCGGATCGCAAGGAGTTGGCGCAGGAGGCCTATGGGCGACCCCGCTTCTTCGCGCATGGACGCGCTCCCGGGGACCTCCCCGCCGAAGCACTGCCAGCGCCTTGCGGCGTCGCGCGCCGGGATCGCGCAGCAGGACGCGGCCTCCTGGAAAGCGCTTCCCGCGCCCGCGAGCCACCTGCACCTCAGGGACAGGTGCTCTTCCGCGAGCTTGCGCGGCGCGGCCCACGCCGGAGATGGTCCGGAGCACGCCTCCGGGGGAACGGCCTCCACAGCCGCGGTCATGGATGGCGTCGTGGCGCAGAAGGGCGCATATTGCCCACGGTCCCATAGGATGGCCAGCAGCACGAGCCAGACGCAGGCAAGCCGGGACAGCCACGCTGACTTGGTCGAAGACAGCGCGACAGCGGTTCCCATGGCAAGGGCAGGCCAGAGATGGTACGCGTAGGGCTCGTCAAAACGGGTTCCGAGCACTGCGACCGGCGCCAGCAGGATGAGGCCGAAGAGCGCCAGGAAGCGCAGGGCCGGCCCTCCTCGGAAGGCGAGCAGGCCGAGCGCTCCCGGCACGAGCAGGGCCGGCCAGGGAGGGGACTGCGGATCCGCCCGGTCCGCGAGCCACGGCATGGTCACCGCGGCCGAAGACCTGGCGCATTGCCGCAGGATCGAGCCCGGCGAGAAATCAAGGGAGAACGGATGGATGTTGCTGTCCACGATCCAGGGCAGGGTGTTGGCCAGGACATAGGGAAGCAGGAGGATGTGAGGCAGCAAGCGTCCTGCCAGGGCCATGGCCCGGCCGGCCAGAGTCTCCTGCCGCGGGCCTGGGGCGAGGAATATCTCGCAGGCGGCGAGCAGGGCCGGGTAGATGATGAACGACTCCTTGTTGCCCACTCCGAGCACCACGGCTCCCAGCTCCACCGTGAGCCAGAGGCCGGCTCCAAGCCGCGTCGCGGCGCGTGCCCGCCGCATGTAGGCGATCGTCACGAGGAGGAAGGCTGCCAGCAGGAAGAATTCGGTGAGGTTCGACGGGCTGAAGCTGGAATCAGCCAGGCCCGGGACCGCGAAGAACAGCAGGGCTGCCGCAGCGCACCATTGCCGGGTCAGGCCCATGAGCCGGGAAAGAGCGAAGACGAGGCCTGCGTTGGCCGCGTGCACGGCAAGGACGCACCACCCCCATCGCGAAGCCGAGAGCCCGGCGAACGGCAGAGCCAGGGACATCTGGACCGGCACCCAGCCGCGGCAGCACATCCGCACCCGCCACTGCACCTCGAGGCCCTGGATGACGCAGGCGACGTCGATGGTGGAGAGGCACGTTTTGTGGAGCGCGGCCGCAAGCTGGGCCACGAACGAGACTGCCAGGCCTGCGGCGAGGCCTGTCACGATCTCCGCCAGGGAAGGCCGCGCCGGTCCTTGTCCGATAGAGGAGGGATGAGGGAGGCTCAAGCGTTGCTTGCTAGGAACGCGCGGTAGAAGGCGTACGACTTGACCTTGAGGACCGTGACAGGGTCCTTGCGGCCGCTCACGAACAGGGTCTCGAAATCGAGCTTTCCCTCGGGGAGCTCGCGGTCGAGCTTGGCTCCTCCCTGGTGCTTGCCGCAATGGGGGACTTCCAGGCTCAGGGTCGCGGCTTGCGCTGTCAGCGAAGCCGGGCCATGGACCAGGCGGATCCCCAGGCTCACGGTCTCCGCGCGGTCGGCGGGAGCGCCGCAGGCGCAGCAGAGGCCGGGCAGGACGAACTTCTCAGGGAGCGTGATGCTGAACTGCGGGACATCAGCCGCATGATCCGGCTCGATGGCCCGGACCAAGCCGGCTTCGCCGCGGAAGTAGGCGCCGCAGTCCGGGCATTTGTTGTAGGGCGTCTTCATCATCGGCGACAGGTAGGCCAGCGTGCCCCCGCAGTCCGGGCAGGGAGCCTTGCCGCCCAGCAGGGCGCTGCCGGCCAGGCAGAAGGCGCCGGCTGCCCCGACGAACAGCCCCCACCCTGTCGAATCCTCGCGGAAGAGGAATATCGCCCAGATCGCCAGCGCCAGGCCGAAGCCCCCGAGGAGGAGGGTGTGGGGCCAGGATCTGGTGATCCGCGTCTCCATGGCGCCTACTCCGACATGCCGGCGCAGACCCGGTCGAGCCGCATGGACCGCACCGCGATGTCCGGGGTGTAGAGCACGAAGCCCGTGTACCAGCCCTGGACCGGGGAGGCTTTCCTGCCGAAGGCGGCGATGTTGGCGAGGATGGTCTTGATGTTGTCGTTGACGCGCACGGAGTTGGGCTTCAGGGCTTTGACGATCCTGCCGTTCTTGACGATGTGCGAGTCCGCGACCACGGTGCTCGAGAAGTCGCCTGCAGGCAGGCCGTTGACCGCGTAGGTGTACCAGAGCCTGCCGATGTAGACCCCGTTGCCGATCTTCTTGAGGAGGTCCGAGGTCCGGCTGTCCGGGCTGCCCTCGACCACGGTGTTGGTGGGCATGGGGCAGGGGAGGGAGTCGTAGCACCTCCTGCCCATGTCCCCGACCCTGAACCCGTTCCTGGGCACGAGTCCCTGCCGGAACTTCTCAGGGTCGAGCCCCAGCTTTTCTTTGCTTTTGGGCGAGGCCAGGAGCCTTCGCGTCTCGTAATCCGAGGCCAGCAGTCCTGTGAGCACGCCGTTCTTGACCAGGTCGGTCCTGCCCACCGGGAGCCCTTCGTCCGTGAGGCCCGCCTTGTACGCGAAGCGGCCCCCGGAGGAGTCGTCGTAGATGTTGAGCGAAGGCACGGCCACGGCCTTGCCTGCCTTGCCCATGAAGGCTGAGATCCCGGCGTAGAACGCGGTGGTATCGACCGAAGGCAGGACCAGGTTCTCCATGAGGTCCTTGACCGCGAAGCGGCCCAGGACCACGGGATAGCGGTCGGAGGGGATCTCCTCTCCGCGGGCCGAGGCCAGGGCATTGGCCGCGGCCTGGGTCCCGGCCAGGGTCCCCACGGAAGAGATGTCGTCCGTGACCTCGAAGCCCGAACCCTTGGCATCGAGGGCCTCGATCATCACGGTCGCGATGGCGCGGCAGTTGAAGGATTCGTCCGTCACGGCTTTGGCAAAAGCGGTCGAAGCCAGGGCCATGCGGTCGTGGCGCACGGAGATGTCGCCGCTCACGATGGCGCCAAGGCTCGCCCAGCCGTCCCTCCTGCCGGCGGCGGTCCTGGCCAGGTCCTTGGAGCCCGTGAGGCGCTTGAGCACCGCGTCCACGACCCGCCAGCCCGAGGCCACCAGCTCGGCCTCGCTGATGGGCGCGTAGGATTTCGACGGCCCGGCGACGGCAGAGGGGCCCCATTCAGACCTGGGCAGGCGGCTGAACTCGGCGTCTTCGACCGCGTTGGATGCGGCCCGGCCGACTACCTCGGCCACGGCCGAGAGGTCGAAGCCGGATTCATAGGCGACTCCGACGCGCTTGCCCTTGAGGCCGGCCAATACCACGCGCACGGAGTAGCCGCCGAAATCCACGCTCTTGGGCTCCTCGAGCCCGTTGCACGGGATGTGGGATGAGTAGCACAGCCTGGCTACGCGGTAGGCGTTGTCGGACGCGTAGACCTCGGCCTCGAGCACTCCCTTCCCGGACCGCGCGATGTCCAGGGCTTTCTCGCAGAACGCCTTGAGCTGTGATGTGGTCTTCATCAGTCCGCTCCCGTGAGTATGCCCCGGCCCCGCATGGTCGGGCCGCCGTTGGCCATGCGCTTGAGCTGCATGGGCAGGCCCTTGCCGCAGGTGGAGATCGTGATCATCCTGAAGTCGCTTCCCACGCCGTCGACGCTCATGAGGTAGCTCTTGCTGGCCGCCATCATGCCGCCGTTCCTGTAGAGCCGGCCGAGCCTGCCGTTCTTGATCTCGTAGACCTTCCTGGCCGTGATGCGGAAGTTCTCCCGGCTCTCCGCGATGGACGGGGTCTTGTGCCCCACGAGGTAGTATCCCTTGTCCACCTCGGAGATGAGCTTGCCGGGGTCGTCGCCGCCGCCCGCGAACACGGTGTTGTTCATCCGGATGATGCCCACCATGGCGCCGGAGGTCACGAAGTACGAGCCGTTGGACCTCAGGCCCAGGGCCGCCGCGGTCTGCCGGCCGCTCATGAGCTCGTTCAAGACCCCGTTCTTGATGATCCACACGCGCCGGGCCCGGGTGCCCTCGTCGTCGTACTTGTAGTGGCCCAGGCCGGGAAGGGTCGGGTCCGAGTACGCGGAGACCTTGCTGGAGGCGATCTGGAGCCCCAGCTGTGAGCGCTTGGCGTCCTGGAGGAACCAGGAGCGGCCCGCGTACCCGGTCTCCATCTTGAGCGCACGGTCGAGCTCGGACGGGTGCCCCACGATCTCGTGGACCAGGAGCGTGTTGTAGTGCGGGTCCGTGACTAGCACCGTCTCCTTGCCTCCCGAGCCCGGGCACTGGGGGCAGTCCGAGAGTTCGGCCGCCTCCTTGGCGATGTTCCGGACGAAGGAGTCGAGCGTGGGGATGGGCATGAGCGGGTCGTCGGTCACGCCTTCATCGAGCATCTCCCACCCGCGCTGGTGGCCGATGGCGTCGCCGATAATCTGGATGCCGTCCTTGCCGCGCGCCACCGCTGCCGTGGAGGCCTGGGTGACCGCGAAGGACTGGTCGAGGTCCGCGCCCTCGGAGGATACGAAGAGCCTCCTGTTGCGGAAGGTCAGCAGGTGCTGGTGGGCGTAAGAGATCTTCTTGTCGACTGAAAGGGCGAGCTTCGTGGCTTCGGCCGCCCGAGCCGCGACCGTGCCCTCAGAGACGGTCACGGGATCGATCTTGTACCGGGCAGGCACGGTGTCCCGGCAGGCCTCTGCCGGAGCGAACTCGGCCGAGGTCATGGAGGCGCCCAGCTCGGGGAAGCGCTTCCTGCTCGCGGCCTTGGCCTTGGCGTTGTGCCTGGCGCGCTCTGCCGCGATCGCGAGGCCCTCGGCGGCCCTGCGGCCGATGCAGGCGCCTTCCTCGGGCCCGAGGATGGCGCCCCAGTAGCCGGGGGAGCGCATGCCCCCGGCCTCGGCCAGCACGCGGATGCCCACGGAGAGGTGCCTCCGAGAGCCCGCCTCCTTGGGCATGCCGTTCTCCGCGTACGCGGACTTGGCGTCCACGGCCTCGACGCGGATGTCGGCGTAGGGGACGTCCTTGCGGCCAAAGCGCCCAGCCAGGCTCAGGAGCTCGGAGCGGCGCTTCGCGATGGAATCAAGAAGGTCACGGGTCATGGTGGGCATAACACCGAGATTCTAGGAAATATTGATATCATGGGGCGGTGATCAGGCGGCTGTGCTTCGTGGTTTGGGCGGTCGTGGTGCTGAGGGCGTACTACGCGATGGTGGGTTTTAGCCCCGCCGCTCTCTGGACAGTGCTTTCGTCCTTGGTCCCGAGTCCCCTGCCGGTCTCCACTGAAGCGCTTTTGAGGGCAGGTGGCCGGGGCTTGGCTGCCATGTGGGTCCTCACTGCTGCGTGGGGCGCGGGCTGGTTCGCGCTCCGGCCATGGGGCATGGCGTGGCGCGACCGGTTCGCGGCCGCGGCCCTGAGTTTCGGCCTTGGCTTGGGGATCCTGGCTTACGGGATCCTGGGCCTGGGCTGGGCAGGGTTTCTCCAGCCATGGGTCATCAGGCTGGTCCTGGGGGTGCTGGGTGCGGCGGGCGTGTTTGCGGGAATCATGGTCTGGAAGCGCGGGCTCAATGAGTCCATCCCAGCCGCATCGGCTGCTGCCCCGGCGAACGACAATCTGGGTTCGCGCTGGAGGGCGGTGTTCGCGTGCCTCTTGACCGGCGCAGCCGTCGCGCTGGTCCCGTTCGTGCTCGCGCCCGAGACTTTCTGGGACGCCATGGTCTATCACGTCGGGCTGCCCCATCTCTATCTGCTCGAGGGGCGGATGGTCCCGACTCCGGCCAACATCTACTCGGGCAATGTGATGACGGTGCAGATGTTGTTCACGGCCGCGCTTGCCGCGGGAGGGCCGGTCGCGGCCAAGCTGGTCAACGCGGGCATGGGCCTGGCCTGCTGTCTGTTCTTCTGCTCATGGGCCAGGCAAAGGCGCTTGCCTGGAGCGGGGCTTCTGGCTTCAGCGTTGTTCTTCCTGTGTCCTCTCGTCTTCTACGAGTTCTTCCGCACTTCCGTGGGCTTGGGCTGGGCCTTCTTCCAACTGGCCGCGTTCCATTGCGTGATGGCCGCGGCTGAAGAGCCGGAGTCCTCAAGTCAGAGAAAGAAGTGGTGGTCGCTCGCGGGCGTGTTCCTGGGCCTGGCCATGAGCACGAAGTATCCGGCCTGGCTTCTTCCCTGCGCGCTCATCCTGGCCGCGGCCCTCTCCAGGGTCCGGTCCTTGGGACTCCCGGCGATCCGCGTCCGTGAAGCCGCCCTGTGTCTCGGGGTGGCTGTCCTGGTGGTGGCGCCGTGGCTCGGCCGGAATCTTTCCTTACTATGGGGATCCGGCGTTCCCGTATCTCACGGAGGATTACGCGCCAGGAGGAGACGGGCTCTGCGGCGTTGGCCGGGATGGGGCGGCCCGGATGCGGTGCGGTTACGAGAAGCGCGACGACAAGGGCTGGCGCTCCCTCAACAATGACGCGCGCAGCCGGGACGCCGTAGGCGTGGCCACGACCTGGACGGGCTTCTTGCGGTATCTCAGGCATCCCTGGACCTTTTCCGTGGACGTGACCAATGTCCACGCGGACAATATGGGCCCGTTGTTCCTCGTCCTCCTGCCCTTGGTCCTGATAGGGCTGTGGAGTCCTGGTCCCGGCCGCCTTCTGGCCGCGCTGTGTGCTGGAGCCTGGCTCCCGCTGAGCCTCCTCTCGGAGATGCCGAGGTTCTTCATGCCCCAGCTGCCAGCGTTCTGCTTTCTTGCGGCGTCCGCGCTCCTCGGCCTGCGCGCCTGGCGACTGCGGAACGCTGTCCTGGCCTTGGTCGGGTCATCGTTGCTGATCACGGCTTTGCTGGGGCTGCATCCCCCGCCCTCTGCAGGGGAGTTCTGGGACGTGGTGTCCGGCAGGAGAACCGAGGGGGAGTTCCTCACGCGGTGCGTGACAGCCCTCTATCCCGGGGCTTCGTACTCAGCGGTCCGGTTCATCAATGAGTCCGCCCCGGCGGACAGCCGGGTCCTCATGGTGGGAGACGCCAGGGGGCTGTACCTGGAGAAGCCTTTCTTTGCGAGCGGACAATTCGATGCGGACATCCTCGAGCGGCTGGCCAACTGCGGGGGCGGGCCGACAGCGATGAGGGAGCGGCTCAAGGGCTGCGGGGTGAGCCATATCCTGGTCAACCGCGCCGAGCTCCAGCGTCTGCGCCTTGGATTCCGGTTCACGGTGGAGGGCGCCGAGGCCTTTGACGCGTTCTGGCGTGACTGCACGGAGAAGGTGTTCGATGATTTCGCGTACCCGGACCACTGGGTGACCGTGTTCCGCCTCCTTGGGGAAGGAGAGAGGCCGGACCCGGCGAAAGCCGAGGATATCTTCGGGCAGAAGAGGCAGCCCTGACCCCGAGCCTGTGGGTCAGACGGATTGCTCGACCTGGTCCGCGAAAAGCCTGGCTTCAGCCTCGATGGCTTCGAGCGATCCTTTGGCCGCCGCTCCTTCCATCTCCTGATTGAAGACCTGCCAGACCGAAAGGATCCGGCGTATCCGGGGGCCGAGGGGCTCATCCTGCTTGATGAGGGCCCTGACCACGCGGATGACCTGCTCGCGCACGGTCCGGGCGCTCTCCCGGGCCTTGGGGCTCGGACCAGCGCCGGTCTCGGAGAGACGGCGGTGGGCTTCCGCGAGCATGGCAAGGAAATCCTGTCCCAGCACGGCGCCTGCCTTGAGGCCGCGCTCGGCACCCACGTCATCAGCCGCGAGGCCGAATCGAAGGGAAGCCTGGGCCGCGAAGGAAAGCTCTTCCTGGGTCGCGGCAGGTGCGGGAGCGTCTTCCTGTCCGGTCAGGAGATGCTCCAGGACTTTCCCGGCTCCGTGAGCATCAGCCGGCTGGGCATCCGCTTTCATGGCCGGGGATGCCGCGATATCTGCAAAGCCTTCTTTGAGCTCAGCGACCTTGACAGAGAGAACAGGCTTCTCCGGCTGGAGTTCTACTCGCTCGACCGGGACCACGGAGCTTGGGGCGGCCAAGGGCATGGCCTGTCCTGAGAAAAATGTCCCTGGCAAGAGCCCGGGCACGGCCATGCTGCCGGAAATTCCCGGCAACGTGACTGGAGCCAGGGTCGGGCGAGGCCGGACCAGGACCGACGGGGAAGCGGTCCCGGCGATGAAAAACAAGCCGCCAACGGCCAAGCCCAAGGCCTGCCGCGAATTCGAAGGCATCGGTGACAGGATAGCGCAGAAAGCTCTCGGCACGCCTGGGCCGATGGGGAGCATGAGTGTCCTCATTTCGGCCCATGTTCTTATGGGTCCAAAGCCGGATCAGGAAGGAGCGGAATGCCCTCACGCCCGGGCTCTCGGACCGCTATCATGGGGCTGATGACCATCGCTATCGCGGCGGTCTTGACCGCTGTTGCCCTTGTTCCCTGCCATGCCTTGGCAGGGAACGTTTTCAGGCCGGTCGTCCGGGTCCAGGCGCCGCAGCCAGGCATCCTCTGGGCGACTCTGCCCAGCGCGTCATTGTCTCCGATGACGCCAGGGCTTGGCTCTGCTGTTCTTCCCGCAGCCTTGATCCCTGGGATCAGCGGCCCTTTCCTTGCAGCGCCTGAGGGCCAGCCTGATGGAAAACCAGCCATCGCGGTTCTCCGGGATTGGAACTCCGAGGCCGCGACCGGAAAGCTGGTCGAGCCTGCGGCCCTTTCGTCTTTGTGGGATGGGACTCTTCCTGCCGCGCCCATCGACGACGGCATCGCCCAACCTGCAGGGGGGTCCGAGCCGGCCGTGCTGTCCGCCCCGGCAGAGAGGCTCGGCAGCGAGCGGGAATCCGGCACGGCCGAGACCGTTGCCGGGAGCATCTTCGACTTCAAGCCCATTTCGGCATCTCCGGACCACGGCATCGCTCCCCTGGACCGCCTCATCCGCTGGGCCCTGACCCGGGAAAGGAAAAGCCGCCTCAGGGGCTTCACGCTTTCGGATGCCGCGAGCCCGGATCAGGCATCGGTGTTCTTCTACGGCGAGAGCCACAGCAACCGGAGACTCATCGAGGAGAACATGAGGCGGCTCGCCTCGCATCTCAAGCCCGGCCGGAGCGCCATCGTGCTCGACGAAGCTTATTTGGGCCCCACGCTCTTCGGTCCGGACGCGTTGGATTATCTCGAGATGAAGGGCCTCGATCCGGAGTGGCTCGGGGCCAGGGTCGATCTGCCGGGTCTCAGGGTCTTGGGTTGGGATGACCCGAGGGTCTATCAGGAATCCAGCCGGCCCATACGGCGCCATTCCCTGGCCATGCTCGAACTCAACCAACACCTCTATGGCGGCCAACGGGGCCTGCGCTACTACGCGGGCGTGGCGTCCCGGCTGTGGAAGATCTATCGTCTATGGCTCGAGATGAGGCGCCTGGCCATCGAGAATCGCAACGCGGTCCTTGACGCCGCGGTAGGCAGGGCCGCGGCAGAGGCCAGGGCTGTCGGAAGCACGGTGCACGTGATCGCCGGCGCGGAGCATCTCATCGAGAAGCCGTGGTGGCTTGAAGCTCCCATCTCGGGCCGGGTCAGGCCCCGCGTTTCCATGATCCGGGCTTTGGAAGGAACTCCCTACTGGGCCGGAATGCCTTAGCTCCAGGCTTTCCTGTCTTTAAGGAAGGGGAGCCTAGCCCTGGTCTCAGCCACGGACTCGACCGAGATATCGGCCGTGAAGACGCCTTCCTTGCATCCGCAGTCCAGGACCTGGACGCCCATGGGGTCGTAGATCCCTGAGCGGCCGCAGTATTCGAAGTCCGGGTCGCGGCCCACGCGGTTGACGCCCACGGAGTAGCAGAGGTTCTCGATGGCCCTCGCCCGCAGGAGCGTCAGCCAGTGCTCCTCCCTGCGGGTGGGCCAGCACGCGATGTTCACGAAGATGTCCGTCTTCGGTCCGAGGTTCCAGTAGAGATAGGCGAAGCGCAAGTCGAAGCAGACCGTGGGCGACACCCGCGCTCCTTCGAGAGAGAAGGTCTCAGGCTTGGAGCCCTGGGTGTAGGCGTCTTCTTCCTTGAGACGGGTGAAGAGATGGGTCTTGGCGTAGGAGGAGACCTCCCTGCCGGACCGGTCGAGCGTGATCAGCAGGTTGCGGCCTCCCCTGACTCCGCCGAAGGACACGAAAGCCGAGCGCTCTTTGGCGATGGCGATGAAGAACGACATGTCTTCCCGGGAAAGCGCCGTCTTCCGGGGCTTCATGGAGAAGCTCGTAAGCGTCATCTCCGGGAACAGGAGCCAATCCAGGGCTTTCCCAGGGGGGATCCTTCGCAGGAGGCGCGCGATCCTCCGCTTGGTGGCCGCCTTGTCCTCGAAGGCGCAATCGAGCTGGCAGAGTCCGAGCTTCATGGGTCCGTGATCATGCCTCCGGCTTGCGGCAGCGCGCCGCGATGTTGACCATGAACGGGTGGAGGGGGGAGATATGGTCGAGGCCGTCGAACGCGGGCCTGCAGAAGGCCGCAAGGGGGATGAGGTTGAACCCGAACTGCCGCTCCACGGTCACGCCCGCGTCACTGAGCCAGCGGCCGAGCTCGGCGTAGCCGACCCAGTTCTCGAGCCCTCCATAGGGGCGGATCTTCAGGAGGTCCGCCGCGGCCAGGGCGAACTTGAGGCGCTTGTTGGGCACGGTCAGGGCCAGGGTCCCGCCCGGGGCCAGGACGCGGCAGAGCTCACGCACCGCGGCCTTTGGATCGGCAGTGTGCTCGATGACCTCGGTGCACAGGATGGCGCGGAAGGTCCGGTCCGGGAAGGGAAGAGAGAGGAGGCTGGCCTGGACCGGCCGGGTCGGGCACTTGGCGCGCACCTGGGAGAGGAGTCCGGTCCCGACATCGAGGGACACGAGCCGCGCCCCGAGCCCGAGGAGCGCCTTGCTGAAGTGTCCGGTCCCTGAGCCCGCGTCCAGGGTCGGCAGGTCCTCGACGTCCGAGCGCCCGAGCAGGGGCCTGGGGCCGCTGAAGACCAGGCGCAGGCGCTTGGAGAGCTCGTGCTGGTCCATCAGGGCGTCCCATTTGCCGGCGATGGACTCGTAGAAGCGGCCTTTATCCATCAGGGACGCGTTTCTGGCATGGGACCGAGCCCGGCGCCGCGCAGTTCCTTGACGAGGAACAGCGGCCTGGCCTTGATCTCCTCGTAGATCCTGCCGATGTACTCGCCGGTCACGCCCAGGAGGATGAGCTGGCAGCCTCCGAGGAACACGGTCAGGAGCACGGTCGAAGCCCAGCCCTTGATGAGGAGCACGCCGTGGAAGGCGAACATGTAGAAGACGTGGATGGAGTAGAGGCCGCACAGGCCGAGCGCGAGCGCGCCCAGCAGGAGCGCGGCCTTGAGCGGCAAAGTCGAGAACGAGACGATGCCGTCCGCCGCGAAGGAGAACATCCTGGTCCAGGTGTACTTGGACCTTCCTGCCGCGCGCTTGCCCGCGGAGAACGCGACCTGGGTTTCCGGGTAGCCCAGCCAGCCGATCATGCCCCGGAGGAAGCGGTGCCGCTCCCTCATGGACTTCAAGGCCTCGACCGCGCGCCGGTCCAGGAGCCGGAAGTCCGCGGCGTCCGGCTGGACGGGAGTCTTCGAGAGCGCGTTGATGAGCCCGTAGAAGAGCCGCGAGGTCAGGCGCTTGAAGGGGCCGATGTCCTCGGTGTCGGTCCGCACCGTGCTGACGACCAAGGCGCCCTTGCGCCACTCCTCCACCAGCCTGGGGATGAGGGCCGGAGGGTGCTGGAGGTCCGCGTCCATGGTGATGACGGCCCTGCCGGCCGCGAACTCGAGGCCCGCGGTGAGGGCGAGCTGGTGGCCGAAGTTCCTGGTCAGGACCACCGCGGCCGCGGCAGGGTCGTTCCTGCGGATGCGTTCGACGGCCTCGAGCGAGCCGTCGGAGGAGCCGTCGTCGACGTAGACGATCTCGTAGGTCTCGACCATGGACCTCAAGGCCCCGGTGAGCTCGCGGTGGAAGAGTTCGAGGCAGTCGGCCTCGTTGTAGACCGGGACCACGATCGACAGGTCTGGGCGCTCGCTCACCGCCGGTCCTGTTTCGGCTGGGGTTGGGGCTTGGGCTGGGGCTCCATGACGGAAGAGAGGTCCACGACCCCGTTGTCCTTGAGCCAGCGTGAAAGCTGCGACATCTGCCACCCGTGGTCCACCGGGCAGGTGCCGTCGCGCTTGAGAGCGAGCACGTTGCCGCCCAGCCAGGGGAAGGGCCCGTCCGTGCCCATGGCGTCGAGGCATCGGGGACGCAGGATCGCGGCGGCCAGGTCCGGGAACCACGCCTCCCCGGAAGGCGGGGCCGGGGAGAGGAAGGGTGTCAGGCGTCCGTCATGCTCCTTCAGGGCGGCCCTGGGATGGCAGAACTCGGGCCGGGTGACGGTCACGGCCGCGTCGAGCTTCGGGTCCGCGAGCATGAGCTCGATGCCCTGGTCGAGGGTCTCGGTGGTGACGGCCGCGGCATGGGCGAACATCAGGACGACCAGGTCCACGGGCTCCTCGGCCTTGAGGTCCTCCTTCATGAACCGCCAGCCCTGCGCCACGCGGCCCGCGGCTTCGGGCCGGCTCTCGTCGGCCGGAGGGTCGATGATGATCGCCTCGTACTGCAGGGCCACGGCCTTGACCGGCAGGGAATCGGTGACGAGGTAGATGCGCTTGATCGCGCGGCAGGCTTGGGCCGAGATGAGCGGGTAGGCGGCCAGGGTGCGGCCCATGACCTGGGCGTCCGGCGGGCATTCCCGGAGACCGTCGAGGTCGATGGCCAGGGCGCAGTTCATGCCGGGGGGGATGCGGGTTTCATGAGGTCTTCGAAAGCAGTGAAAGCCTTTTCCACGGTGAGGTCCCAGGACTTCTCCTCCACGGTCCTGATGCCCGCGCCGATGAGCTTGAGCGAGAGCCCGGGCACGGAGGCGAGCGTCACCACGGCCTCGGAGAGAGCGCCCGCGTCCCCGGGAGGAAAGAGCAGGCCGTTCTCGCCGTCCGTGATGAACTCCTCGTAGGCTCCCCGGCGGGCCGCGATGATGGGGCAGCCCTCGGATTGGGCGTAGAGGGCGAGCATGGGGAAGCCCTCGAGCCCGCAGGGATCGACGAAGGCCTTGGCCGCGCGCAGGTACTCCATCACCTTCTCGTGCGGCATGGGGTCGAGGAACGCCACCCGGTCCATGAGCGACAATCGTTCCACCCGGGCTTCAAGGGCGGGCCGGGCGGGGCCGCCCGTGATGAGCGTGAGATGCCAGTCGAGCCGCAGCTTCGCCAGCGCCATGAGGAGCACCTCGTAGCAGGGCAGGCGGGACTCGTTGATGAGGCCGACCGCGACGATGGGGAAGCCCGTGGGCCGGGAGGCCCGGAGCGTGACCAGGGTGATCTCCTGCGCCCGGATCTGGTCGTAGGCGTAGGGGACCTGCGCCATGGGGACCGTCACGCCCCAGCCGCGCACGATCCCTTCGAGGTACCGGCTCGGGACCATGAGGAGGTCGGCCTGGGAGAGCAGGTCCCGGACGCCCGCGACCGCCTCGGCCGAGGCTCCGGCATAGGATTCGATGAACCGGACCACGACCTTGCGGCCCGAGGCCCTCGCGGCCAGGATGGCCGCGGGCTGGAGGCTGTTGACGAAGACCGCGTCGCAGGCGAGGCCGAACCCCGTGGCCGAGAGCTGTTCGACCGTGGCCTCGAGCGGGCCGTTGGGGACCGTGTGGACGCGCGTTTCGTGGCCTCGCTTGGCCGCGCGGCTGGAGAGTTCCCGGCAGAAGGCGTCCTCGGAGTGCGGCGAGGTCGGGTCAGGCACCAGCAGGAGCTTCATCCTAATCTATATAGCAATTCTCCGGCCAGCCGACAAAGCTATGGTATCATAGCGGGGCCATGACCGAGCATAAGCGAGGAAATGGTTGCGTCCATCGCCGTGGGAGGCAACCAT
Organism: Elusimicrobiota bacterium; assembly: GCA_016234805.1. Taxonomy (GTDB): domain Bacteria; phylum Elusimicrobiota; class Elusimicrobia; order UBA1565; family UBA9628; genus JACQWX01. The sequence goes on along the minus strand of JACRNU010000091.1, from coordinate 3,077 downwards.
GACCCCTGGATGGCGGTTGATCTGCGCCGTCGGGCTCGTGTATTGGGCATGCCGCCAGGGCGCAGGGCGGGCATTCCTGCCAAGCGAGCGCCGGTGCGCGTTCTTCTTCCTGTCAGGACTCGCCCTGCGCGTGGCTCTGGGCCTGTGGGGGCCCTACCACCACAATGGCCAGGGGCCTGACTGGGTCTGGATCGCGATCGGGCCGCCTGGAAAGGATCCTCTCTTCTACGGTCCAGGATACTTCGAGGTCATGGGCTGGATCGCCTGGCTGCCGATCCCGCCCGACCTGCCTCTGTTCGCGTTCAATGCCCTGCTTTCCGCGGCATGCCCGGTCCTGGTGCTGGCCCTGGTCTCCGGCATATGCGGCCGCGGCAGGCGCGCTGATCTGGCGGCGTGCCTGCTGCTCTGCGATCCCATCTCCGTCAGGTACGCGGCTTCGGAGGCTCATTTCTCCAGCATCATAGCGCTGGTCCTGTCGGTGTCGCTCCTTCTGGTGCTGGCAGCGCGGCTGGAGGATGATGGGCGCGGGTCTTCCGCGGTCCTGTTGTCCATGGCAGCCGGACTCCTCGCGTCCCAGGCCACGCGGATCCACCCCATCGCCTGGATCCCGACCGGCCTGGCCCCTCTCTCCCTGGCGGTCATGGAGAACCGGAAGCGTCCTGGCTCTGCCCTGGCTTCCAGCCTCAAGTTGGCCGGGATAGCGGCCGCGACAGGCCTGGGGGTCAGCCTGGCCCGGTTTGTCGAGGTGTTCCAGCAGATCGTCAAGCCTCGCGGGGACAATCCCGTGCCTCTGCCCTTCAGGACGTTCCTTTTCATCGGGACCAGCCGTTGGCTCGCGGGAGCGCTCGCGGTCCCGGTCGCTCTGCTCCTCTGGCTTCGGGGCAAGGGACGGGTCGCGGCCGTGCTGGCCGCGGCCTGGATCGCCCTGGTGGCCACGCGCGACACCTATGACATGAGTCACATGTTCACGGCGGGCCACGACCGGCTGTTTTTCCCGGCCCTGCTCGCGGGCCTGGCGGCCCTTCTGCCCGCTCGCCTGGGAGCCGCGTGCTTCCTGGCCGTGCCGCTGTGGGTCGGGACGGTGCTGACAGCGTATGCTCCGCGCATTCTCCAGAAGAACACCGAGCAGTTGGAGTACGGGTTCCTGCGGAGGCAGTTGCTCGGCCTGCCGGCTGACTGCATTTGCATTTCCCCTGGACCGGCGCATCATCCGGTCTTGCGCGTGCCGGAGTATGTCCGTGGCGGCAGAGGGGAGCATGGAGGGCCGAAGGTCATCGGGGTGACCTCCGAGCAGGGCTTCCTTGACGCGGTCTCCGGCCCCGGCTGCCGGTATTACATCCGGACGTCGGTGTGCTCGTTCGGAGAGTACGCGGATTTCTGCGCCTGGATGGACCGCCACCCGCGGCTGGCTGAGGCGGCGCGCCGGCGGTTTCCGGCGAGGTCGAGCACCGACTGCTGGCGATACGACGGCCAGGAGGTCGAGGTGGTCCTGTACCGGGTCGGGGAGCCGCGGCCCCCTGGCCGGCCAACTGGCCGAGCCCGCCCATGACGGGACGCGGCCGGGACAGGAGCGGCGGCCGCGAGCAGCTCATCGACGCCGTCCTCGATGGCGCGGCTGTCGCGGTAGGCTCGCTGTTCTTCCTGCGCTTCCTGTCCGCGGGCGTGCTCCTCTGGACGATGACGGACGGCGGTCTGGGAGCCAGGAACTTCCTCATGCTCATGTCCAAGCCCCTGGCAGGCTTGGCCGCGGGGCTCGTTCTGGCCGCGTCCCGGGCGGTCCCGGAGGCAAGACGCGGCTGGCCGGGAAGGGCGGCCGCGGCCTGCGCCTGCGCAGCCCTGCTCGCCTTCGCTTTCAGCGGGCCCTTATGGAGAGGGTCGGAATTCCTCCTTGGCCCCCTGGCCGCGATGGCCCTGGCCGCGCTGATCGCCCCGGTTGCGGTCTGGATGGGCGGAGGCGTCCCTTCCCGGAGGTCCCTGCTGGCCGGATCAGTTGCGGGCATGGTCGTGCTCGCTTCCGCGCTGGCTTTATGGCCGGGCGCGATGAGGGCGCAGACCAACGTCCTGGGCCTCATCTCCGGCTTCGAGAGCACGGTGTATACGGAGGATTACTCCGGCCACTCCAACAAGGACCGCTACCCTGTGTGCAGGTTCAGCTACAACTCCCTGGGATTCCGTGACGAGGAGCCGGATTCCGCGCCAGGAGGCGGCCGCCAGCGCGTGCTCGTGGTGGGCGACTCGTACGTCTGGGGAGACGGCATCGCGGCCAACGAGGAGACCCTTGCCTACCGGCTCCGGGCGCGTCTGGAGCGGTCCGCGCCAGGGCGCTTCAGCGTGATGGCCGCGGCCTACCCCGGGCTGGGGCTCTACGGCTATGCGAAGTTCATCGACGCGGTCGGGGAGCGCTTCCGGCCCAAGATCGTGGTGGTGGGCTATCTGGGCGGAGCCGACCACGACCCCTTCGACGCGCAGTTCCTGCTGGACCATGTCCCGTCCGCCCGTCCTTTCCGGAACCTGCTGCTGAATCTGGGAACACTCCAGCAGGTCCACGATGCCTCGATCCGGAGCCAGTCGGTTTGGGCCTCCCCCGAGAACGCCGCCGTCTCCGAGCGGATCCGCGAGGACCTCGCCCGGAAGGCGGTCGAGCGCGGCTACCGCCTGGTGTTCCTCGCATATTTTGCGCATCCTCCGCTGCCTTCGACCAGCGAGGTCGTGGGCCTGCCTTCGGAGCTCGAGTATCAGGGACGGCCGACCGAGCTCTGGTACGGCAAGGATTTCCACCCCAAGCCCAAGCTCAACGACATCCTCGCGGGGATGCTGGCGGAGAAGCTCCTGCTCAAAGAAGGATGGCGCCCTGATAGCGCCAGTCGTAGCGCAGGTGTCCGTCCGGGAAGAAGATGAGCTGCCTGAGGTCGTCCGCGCCTCTTCCCGGGTTGAGGGTCATCGCTCCTAGGTTAATTTCCGCGTTTCATCGTGCGCCCATATAAGGAAAAGTGCTTGAATCTGCGGGCAGCCCTCCGCCGAGGGCCCCACGCCGAGGGGGTCGAAGGGCATTGGATGCCGGGACATGCCCACAGTCG
>JACRNU010000052.1 GCA_016234805.1 Elusimicrobiota bacterium | reverse complement strand
GCGACCCCACGCTCGAGTGGACCGGCCGTTTCCTCGACGCCCTGGCCGAGGCCGGGGCGGACGTAGTGGAACTGGGCGTTCCCTTCTCGGACCCCGTCGCGGACGGGCCCGTGAACCAGCGCGCCGCCGAGCGGGCCCTCGGCTCGGGGACCACGCTCACCGGGATCCTGGACGCGGTTGCCGCGTGGCGGCGGCGGGGACGTACGACCCCGATCGTCCTGTTCACCTACATCAACCCGCCGCTGCGCATGGGCCTGGGCCGCTTCGCGGAGCGCTGCCGGGACGCCGGCGTCCAGGGCGTCCTCCCCGTGGACCTGCCGCCCGAGGAGGCCGGGGAGTTCCGCCGCGTCCTGGCCGCCGCGCGGGTGGGCGCGGTGTTCCTGGCCTCGCCGACCACGGCCGTGGCGCGCATGCCCCTCATCGCCGAGGCGGCGACGGGCTTCGTGTACTACGCGGCCCGGCTCGGGGTGACCGGCGAGAGCCGGACCCTCTCGGCGAGCCTGGCCCGGGAGCTCCGCTGCCTCAAGAGGCACGTCCGGCGGCCCATCGCGGCGGGCTTCGGCATCTCGACGCCGGCGCAGGCCGCGGCGGTGGGACGGCTGGCCGACGGGGTGGTGGTGGGGAGCGCGCTGGTGAGGATCGTGGGTGAGCACCCGCCCCGGGAGGCGGCCCGGCGGCTGCGCAAGGCGGCGGGCGCCATGGTCAGGGCGATGGAACAGGAGATGATGCCATGCTGATCGTCATGGACGCGCAGCCGCGGGACGAGGATCTCAAAGGAGTCGTCAGCAGGATCGAATCGTTGGGCTTCAAGGCCCATGTCCTGCCCGGTTCCCTGAACACGGCGGTCGGGATCACGGGCAACCCGGGTCCTCTGGACCCCGGCATCTTCGAGATCCTGCCCGGCGTGCACCACGCCATCCCGGTGTCGGAGCCCTACAAGCTCGCCGGCCGGAAATGGAGGACCGCCGATACCAGCATCCCGATCGGCGACGGCAAGGTCGTGGTCGGCTCGAACACCCTGGTCGTCATGGCCGGGCCCTGCGCCGTCGAGAGCGAGGAGCAGACCGTGCGCATCGCGCGCGCGGTCAAGGCGGCGGGCGCTCACGTCCTGCGCGGCGGGGCCTTCAAGCACCGGACCTCGCCCTACGCTTTCCAGGGCCTGGGAGAGGCTGGCTTGAAGATCCTTGGGGCCGCCCGCGCCGAGACCGGCCTGCCCGTCATCACCGAGGTCATGGGCCCCGGCGACGTCGACACCGTCTGCCGCTACGCGGACATCCTCCAGGTGGGGGCGAGGAACATGCAGAATTTCGGCCTCCTGCGCGAGATCGGCCGGGCGAAGAAGCCCGTGATGCTCAAGAGGGGCCTCTCGGCCACGATCGACGAGTGGCTGATGTCGGCGGAGTACATCCTGGCCGAGGGCAACGCCGCCGTCATGCTCTGCGAGCGCGGCATCCGCACGTTCTCGAACCACACGAGGAACACCCTGGACTTGAACGCCGTCCCCGTGGTGCAGAAGCTGAGCCACCTGCCGATCCTGGTGGACCCCAGCCACGGCACGGGGCTACGCGACAAGGTGGTCCCCCTGGCGCGGGCCGCCGCCGCGGTGGGCGCCGACGGCATCATCGTCGAGGTGCATGACCGGCCCAACGAGGCGCTCTGCGACGGGCCGCAGGCGCTCTCCCCCGAGATGTTCGCGGATCTCGTCAAGCAGCTCAAGGCCATGGGGCCGATCCTGGGCTACGTGATGTGAGCGGCGCGCGCGTCGTGTCGCCGGCATCGGCCCCCCTGAGGGGGACGCTGTCGGTCCCCGGGGACAAGTCGATCGCCCACCGGTCCCTGATCCTGGGAAGCCTGGCGGAAGGCACTCTGCGCGTGGCCGGCCTCCCGGGAGGCGCGGACGTGCGGTCGACGCGGACCTGCCTCGAGGCCTTGGGGGCCTCGATCCGCGAGGACGAGGGCGCTCTCCTGGTTGAAGGCGGCTGGACGCGCCGGCCGCGGCCCTCCGCCCGCGTCGAGCTGGACTGCGGGAATTCGGGGACCACCATGCGGCTCCTCATGGGCGTCCTGGCCGGCTGCCCGGGACGGTTCGTGCTCACGGGAGACGCCTCCCTTTCCCGCCGGCCCATGCGCCGGGTAGCCGAGCCCCTGGCCTCCATGGGCGCGGCCATCGAGCTCTCGGGCGGGGAAGGCGCGCCCGTGACGATCCAGGGCAAGGCGGGCTTGGCGGCCTGCGGAGTCCGCCTGAGCGTGCCGAGCGCCCAGGTGAAGTCCGCCCTGCTGCTGGCCGCCTTGTCGGCCGAGGGAGAGAGCGCGGTCGAGGACCCCTTCCGCACCCGGGACCACACCGAACGCATGCTCGCCTGGCTCGGTGCGGACCTGCGGCTCGATGGCCGGACGGTCCGTCTGCGGCCGGGGCCCCTCCGCTCGGACCGGACCCTGGCCATCCCGGGGGACCTCTCCTCGGCGGCCTATTTCGCGGCCGCGGCGGCGCTGGTCCCGGGCTCCGAGGTCTCGGTCACGCGGGTGGGCTTGAACCCGAGGCGTGCGGGGTTCCTCGACGTCCTGCGCCGCATGGGCGCCCGGATCGCGGTCGCCGAGGACGCGTCGAGCGGCGGGGAGCCCGTGGGCACGGTCGGGATCTCTCATTCGCGGCTCAAGGCCGCGCGGGTGGCGGCGGCCGAGGTCCCCGCGCTCGTCGACGAGATCCCGCTTCTCGCGGTCGTCGCCTCCCAGGCCGAGGGGACGAGCCGCCTGGAGGGCCTGGGCGAGTTGCGCGTCAAGGAATCCGACCGCCTGGCCGCGACCGCCGCGGCCCTTCGCGCCATGGGCGCGAAGGCGGTGGTGGAGGGCGACACGCTCTCGGTCTCGGGCCCCTGCCGCCTGCGGGGCGCCGAAATCGCCTCTCTGGGGGACCACCGCATCGCCATGTCCTTCGGCGTCGCCGCCCTCGTCGCCGACGGAGAGACCCGGATCCCCGACGCGGCCTGCGCGGCCGTCTCCTACCCGGGGTTCTTCGATGATCTGGAGGGTTTGCGGGGATGAAGCCTTGTCTCGCGGCGGTGGTGGGCCGGCCGTCCTCAGTCCGCAGGAAGGGGCGGAGGTTTGGGGAAAGTGAACGAGACCGTGGTGCCGTTGCCCAGGCTCGATTCGACCGCGAGCCGGCCGCCGTGGTGCTCGACCACCTTCCTGGCCATGGGCAGTCCGAGGCCCCAGCCCTCCACGTTCCCGGTGAACGAGGGCTCCACTTGGTGGAAGCGCTGGAAGATCCGGTCGCGGTCCTCGGGAGGGATGCCGTCCCCCTGGTCCTCGACGGACGCGGCGATGCCGCCGTCCCGCGCGCAAGCCCGCACCGTGACCCTCTTCTCCGGCTTGGAATTGAACTTCACGCCGTTCTCGATGAGGTTCCTGAAGACCCTGCTGATGAGCTTCTGATCGCCGTAGGCCGTCAGGGCCGGATCCACGGCCAGGTCGAGCACTGCGTCGCGCTCCCCCATCCATGCCTCTAGCGGCTTGACCGCGTCACGAATCGCTTCCGCCAGGGGGAAGGCCTTGCGCTCGAGGCTGGCCGGGTCCAGGGCTTCCACGGAGACGAAGTCCAGCAGCCGGTCCACCAGGTCATTGAGCTTGCGGCTCTGGGACAGGATGGTGTCGAGAGCCTTCTCATCCTGCCCTGCTTCCGCCACCGACGCTGATCCCCGGCGCTTGAGCAGCATCTGGGAGAACCCGATGACCAGGGCCAGGGGCGTCCTGAGCTTGTGCTGGATGAGGAACAGGAAGGAGCGCTTGAGCAGGCCTTCCTGGCGCTCGGTGGTGACGTCCCGGAAGACGAAGAGGCGGCCGAGCCAGGCGGGGCGCTCCGCCGCCTCCTCGAAGGCGAGCGCGGTCGCGGTGCCGGCCAGGATGAGCTTCGTCGGAGAGGATCGCGTGACCTCGAAGCATACCGTGGCCTCGGAGGAGTCGAGGATGGCCGGGACCGGGGGATCCACGGAAAGGCCGAGGAGATGGTCCGCGAGCGTGCCGGCCCGGGGATCGGAGATGCCGAAGAGGCGGGCCGCGGCTTCGTTGTGGAGGACCACCTTGCCCGGCGCGTCGGTCAGGACCGCGGCGTCCTGCATCTGGCCGAACACGGCTCGGAGCTTGGACCGTTCCTCCTGGATGGACTCCTCCTTGATGGCCGACTCCCGGTCCTTGGCCTGCTGGGCGAAGAACGCCGCGAAGACCGCCACGATGTAGAAGAAGGGCAGACGGAGCAGCAGGTCCGCGTGCCAGAGGTCCGCCCCGGGGTTGGACCTGGTCCAGAGGGTGACGTAGACGGCGCTCGCGGCCGCCCCGATGAGGAGGCTCTGCCAGACGCGCATCTGGAGGCCGGACATGAGGACCACGACGAAGTACACGAGGTAGAGGTCGCTGTCGAGGCCGGCGCAGGCGAAGATGAGCCCCGAGATGACCAGGATGTCGAAGAGGAAGACCCCGGCCTGCACCGAGGCCCTCTCGAGCCAGGCACACGGCATCCTCAGCAGGAGGAGGTTGGAGATGAGGTGGCCGGCGAAGAGGACAGCCGCGGTCCAGCGGGGGCCCTGGTCCGAGGCGGGGTGGTAGAGCAGGAAGAAAAGCATGAGCAGCGAGATGACCCCGCGCAGGGAGAAGATCGTCCGCTTGCGGTCGAGATGGATGTGGCCGGGCAGGACAGGCAGAAGGGTCCGGAGCATGCCGGGCGCCTTCAGCGTCTTGCAGGGCCGGGCCGCTTGGGCGGCTCGAAGTGGCGGGCGTTGACTTCCTTGAAGACCTTCTCGATGACCCCGAGGGCCTGGTTCATCTCCGCCGTGGTGATGGTCAGCGGAGGCTCGATGCGGATGGTCTTGGCGGAGAAGAGGGTGCCGGCCACGAGCACGCCGTTGTCGAAGAAACCCTTGGCGATCTCATAGCCGATCGCGTCGGACGGGAACTCGATGCCGATCATGAGGCCCTTGCCCCGGACGTCCACGCAGAGCTTTGGGAACCTCCGCCGCAGGGCCTTCAAGCGCCCCATCATCTCGTTGCCCATCTTCTCGGCCCGTTCCGGCAGCTTCTCCTCGAGGGTGACGTGGATGGCCGCGATGGCGGCCACGCAGGCCAGGGGATTGCCGCCGAAGGTGGTCGAGTGCAGCCAGGGCTCGGGGAAGAGCTGCTCCCAGACCGTCTTGTTGGAGACGAAGGCGCCGATGGGCATCACGCCGCCCCCGAAGGCCTTGCCCATGCAGAGGATGTCCGGGACCACGTTCCAGTGTTCCACGCAGAACATCCTGCCGGTGCGGCCCATGCCGGTCTGGACCTCGTCGGCGATGAGGAGGGCCCCGTAGCGGTCGCAGAGGTCCCGCACGCGCGGGAGATAGTCGTCCGGGGGCACGTTGATCCCCCCCTCGCCCTGGATGGGCTCGAGGATGACGCCCGCGATGTCGTTGCCGACCTCGTCGGCGGATTTGAGGATGGACTCGACGTAGTCCGCGTCGCCGTAGGGGACGTGGTAGCAGTCCGGCAGGATGGGCAGGAAGGGCTGGCGGAACTTGGCCTTGGCCGTGGCGGAGAGGGCTCCGAGGGTCTTGCCGTGGAAGCCGGACACCGCGGCCACGAAGGACTTGCGTCCGGTGTGGAGCATGGCCAGCTTCATCGCTCCCTCGATGGCCTCGGCCCCGGAGTTGCCGAAGAAGCTGAACTGCAGGTCTCCCGGGGTGATGTCGTGCACGAGCTTGGCGAGGATGGCCCGGAAAGGCTCGAGCAGTTCCTGCGAGTGGAGGGCCTGCCTCTTGAGCTGGTTGGCCACGGCCGCGATGACCTTGGGGTGCCGGTGGCCCACGTTGAAGACCCCGTAGCCGCCGAGGAAGTCGATGTACTTCTTGCCTTTGATGTCGTTGAAGGTGTTGGCGGAGTCGGACCACTCGATGGAGATGTACTCGGTGGAAACGGACTTGCGGTACTCGAGGATGCCCGGGTTGACGTAGTTGGCGTAGGCCGAGACGGTGGTCTCGGTGAGGGCGTCGCGCTCCTCGTCGGTGAGGTCGGCCTTGGCCACGATGTCGAGGGTGCGCTGGGTCTCCTTGAGGATGTCGGCGGCGGCGATCTTCATGTCTGCTCCAGTCTCAACGGGGTATCCGGCGGAGGAACGTCCCTCCTCCGGCGCGGGCCACGAGCGCGTGGTGGCGGACCATGGGGCGGCCGCGCAGGAAGACGTCCCTGACGGCGCCGTGCACGGTCCGCCCTTCGTAGGGCTCATAGTCCACGTTCAAGTTGTTGTTCGACGCGCTGAAGGAATGCGTCTTGCGGGGGTCGATGACGACGATGTCGGCGTCGGCGCCGGGCGCGAGGTTCCCCTTGCGGGGGTGGAGTCCGAAGATCCGCGCCGGAGAGGACGCGGTCGCTTCCACGAACCGTTCGGCCGTGATCCGGCCCTTCTGGACCGCGTCCCACATCAGGAGCATCCGCGCTCCGATGCCGGGCGCGCCGTTGGGGATCCTGGAGAAGTCTTTCCGGCCGTCCTCCTTGCACGGAGACCGTCCGTGCCTCTTCATGAAGAAGGAGCAGTGGTCGGTGGAGACCGCCTGGATCTCGCCGTCCCTGAGGGCCTGCCAGAGCGCGGTCTCGTTGCCCTTGGGCCTGAGCGGAGGCGACATCACGAACCCGGCGGCCTCGAACCCGGGCCGCTCGTACTCCTCGGCCGTGAGGTACAGGTACTGGGGGCAGGTCTCGGCGAGCACAACCACGCCCCGCTTGCGGCCCCGGCGGATCTCGGCCAGCGACGCCGCGGCGGAGACGTGCACGATGTAGACCGGGGCCCCGGCCATCTCGGCCAGGGCGATGATCCGGGCCGCGGCTTCGGCTTCGGCCGCCATGGGCCGCGTCAGGGCGTGGAACCGGGGGGCGCGGTTGCCGGCGGCGAGGGCCTCCCGGGTGAGGGCTTCGATGACCGGGCCGTTCTCGGCATGGACCGAAACGAGCGCCCCGTTGTCCCGGGAGCGCCGCAGGGCCTTGAAGATGGCCCCATCGTCGGACATGAGGCGGTCCGGGTAGGCGGTGAAGAGCTTGAAGGAGACCACGCCCTGCCGGACCAGGCGGTCCATCTCCCGCAGGGAGCGCTCCGGGGCTCCGACCATGGTCATGTGGAAGCCGTAATCCACGGAAGACTCGCCCTCCGCCTTGCGATGCCAGGCGTCGAGTCCCTTTTCGAGGGAGCCGCCTGGGCCGGGCGCGGCGAAATCGATGATGGTCGTGGTCCCGCCCAGGAGCGCGGCCCTGGAGCCCGAGGCGAAGTCATCGGCCGTGGTCCCGCCCTTGAAAGGCATGGCCAGGTGGGTGTGGGCGTCCACTCCTCCGGGCACGACCACCATGCCCCGGGCATCCACGGCCGAAGCCTTGGCCCCGGCGGGTATGCCGTCGAGGGCGCCGATCGCCGCGATCCTTCCCCCGGCCACGGCCAGGTCCGCCACGGACCTGCCGGAGGGGGTGACCACGGTGCCGCCCTTGATGACCAGGTCCCAGGCCGCGGTCACTTCTTGCCTCCCCCGCCATGGATGCGGCTGTTGAGCTGCTTGAGTCGTTCCGGCACGGAGGGGACGTCGAGCAGCGTCTTCTCCGCCGGCATCACGGAAGACTCGTCTATGGGCATGTTGAGGCGGTATTGGTTCTCCGCTTCGTCGAATTCGAACTGGGTGCCGTAGATCTGGGGGCATTCGGATGAGACGAGGTAGCGGTCGAGGGAAGCCGCCAGGAGCCACCGCGCCGGCCGGTGCCCCCCGACCGCGGAGAGCACCGCGAGACGGTGCGCGGCGAGGAAATCCTTGGGAAGGGCGCCGTGCTGGAGGATGACCGCGGCATGGTAAAAGTCGAGAGGGGTCTTCACCGCGCCCTGGGACATCATCTCGTAGACGAGCTCGCGGCGCAGCTTGTCGCGGGCGGAGAGGTCATCCACCCTGGCCTTGCTGTGGTAGACCTGCTCGCGGTCCTTCTGGTCCCCGAGGTAGAGCTCTTGGAGCCGGCTGTTGTCGTCCATGCGGGTGCAGGCGTGATACCCATCTAAGCATTTTTCAGGCTTGCCTCGCCAAGATTGCCCCTGTCTTGTATAATAGGGCCAAGATGGAGAGTCCCGCGGCCTCCGACCCCCTGCTGGGCACCGTTCTGGGCCCCTGCCGCATCGACCAATTCCTCAGCCGGGGAGGGATGGGCAACGTGTACCGGGGCAGGCACCTCGCGCTCGACCGCGAGGTCGCGGTGAAGATCATCGAGCCCCCTCTCGTCAACGGCGAGGCCGTCATCCAGGCGGTGCTGCGCGAGGCCCGGGCAGCGGCCAAGATCGAGGACTCCCGGATCGTGCAGGTCTACGACGTGGGCCAGCAGGGGCCTTATTGCTACATCGTCATGCAGCTCATCCGGGGAGAGACCCTCGATCGCAGGCTCGCGCAGAGGAGGTTCCTGAACCCGCCGGAGGCGCTCAAGATCATGAAGGAGGTCGCCGCCGGCCTGGCCGTCGCCCACCGCATGGGCGTCGTCCACCGGGACATCAAGCCCGGCAACATCATGATCGACGAGGACGGCGGAGTGCGGCTCATGGATTTCGGGATCGCCGGCGCGGTGGGCGCCGACGCCCAGGCCGCGGGGACCGTGGATTTCATGGCTCCGGAGCAGGCCTACGGCGCCAAGCCCGACCCCCGCACGGACCTCTACGCGTGCGGGGCCATGTACTACTTCCTCCTGACCGGCAAGATTCCCTATCCCAGCGAGAGCACCCGGGAAGCCATCCTCAAGCATCGGGACGCTCCCATCCCGGACGTCCGGGACGCGGACCCGAGCGTGACGCGATTCGCCTCAGCCCTCATCAGCAGGCTCATGGCCAAGACCCCGGAGGGAAGGCCGCGCAGCGCCGAGGATATGCTCGCCGCCCTCAACGCGCCCGAGATGCTCGTCGAGAGCCAATCCGCGGCGGATGTTGCCGGCACCGATAGGATGCTGCCGCCGCCCCCCCCTCCGCCCCCCCACAGGGATATCCGCCCCACGCTATCCTCCAAGGCCATCTTCGTGGGCATCGTCGTGGCCGCGTTCGGCAGGGACTGGCTGAACGCGGTCCAAGCGGATTGGCTGGCCGGGGGCCTGGTCTCCGCCCTGTTCCTGCTGGCGTTCTATCTCGGGGAGAGGAGCGGTTGGATGAGGAAGACCCTGGCGACGGCGGTCTTCCTGTGCATGTGCCTGTCGTTCTATAAATTCGGCCTGCCAGGCCTGGCGACCTGGGTCCCGACGGCCGCGCCTTCCGTGGAGGTCCTCATCCTGCTCGGTCTTGGGTTTGCCGCGGGCCTGGGTTCCCTTTGGGAGGGCGCTTTCGATGAGGAGACCCGGAGCCTCGAGCTCGCCCTGTGGCTGCTGGCCGCGGCCGTGGTCCTCCTGGCGCTCGGAGGGGCGAGCCTGCGTCTGAGCGGCCACGGCGGATCCTGGTTCGCGGGCTTGAAGCGCCTCCTGACCATGGGATTCCAGTCGTTCCTGGCGTCCCAGGGGTTCTGGCGCTGGACCGGGGTGGCCTTCCTTTACGCCGGGTCCTGGGTCTTCTTCCCCAAGCGCAAGCCCGTGGTCCAGAAGATCGAGGGCCGGCTGGTGGGATACGCTTAGGCGTATCCTGCAACCCGGACGTGTCGAAGGAGACAACATGAAGCTGAGAGACTTGAGCGCATTCAATTTCAGGACAGCAAGCATCACTTTTATTTTGCTGTCCCTAGCAGCTTGCGCAACGCAGCGATTTGCACGGGAAAGCGGGAAGGTCCAGCATCTTAAGGAAATTGCCATTGTGGTCGATGTCACGGTGACGCACGGACGCACGATAAAAGATCCCATACTGAACGTCGCTGAAAACGAATCAATAGCCGCCCGACTCGGAGCCATCACTGCCGATGTTCTGAGAGCAAAAGGCTATTTGCCGTTGCCCCCCGTGCGCGCTGTCGGCATGGCTGCCCCCGCCCGCCTCGAAGTGATTTTCGGCGATGAGACGGAACCTGCGGCCCCTAAACCCGTCTCTCCTCCTTTCCTCTTGGCGCCGACAAGCGATGCGGTTTCCGATGAGCACATCAGGACTCTCTTCACTAATACGAATGAGTCGAGAGGTGAACGGGGGAGGAAACGAGTCGGTTCGGCGGGAAAATCGCTCCCGCCAGGAACCAATCCATTCGGGGCAATGCCTGTCGTCCTCATAAACGCCCAGGGATATTTCATCAGCGGCGGCGCTGTTGTTGCCAACGTCGGCAAAGGGGCCTTGAATACGATCGTGGTCATCGGGATGGCTGCCGGGGGCGGGGGCGGGGGCAATGTAAAATTCCTAGACATGGATAAGGACAATCTTGCGCTCACCTTCAGGATGTTTGAGCCCATTGCCGGTGTTCTCATCTGGCAGGATCAGTTCAACGATTCCGGCAATGCCGACGAAGCCGCCTTCGCCAAGAAAATATCGGAAATGCTGGCCAAACTGCCGGATGCAGTGAACTGAAAGAAAACCTTGAGCGCCCAGCCATGCGCTTCTGCCCACGCGGGCGTGCTCACGGCCTTGCGGGAGTTGGCGCGGAGCGGTCCGCCCGAAGGGACCTGCTATGTCCCGGTCCAAGAGCCCCCGTTTCCCAACACCTTGAGGGGATGATCCCGTCTACACCATATGGGCCATCATCCCGTCGTCGGCCTGAGTACGCGAAGCCCGGCTGTATGACTGTCGTCAGCCCACTGGGTGCCGACAGTCATAGTGTCAAGACGTCGGGTGCGATATAGTGTACGCGATGGGACGCCTCGCCGCCGCATCCCTGACGCTCCTCCTCAGCTTCGCTCTCGCCGCCGAGGTCCGGGCCGAGCCTGACCATGCCTGCCTGGACTGCCATGGCATCAAGGACTCGGGAGTCCCATTGGTGTCAGGGGAGATTTTCAGCAGGTCCGTGCACGGCGGACTCGGCTGTTCCGGGTGCCACTCGGACAAGGATGGCTATCCGCACGCCAAGAGGAGCGCCGCCGTGTCCTGCGCGGGCTGCCATGACGCGGCCGCGAAGGCGGTGCGCGCCTCCGACCACGGCAGGCACCTGGTGAAGTTCGAGTCCAAGTCCGGGGCGGGCCTCTGCCTGTCCTGCCACAGCTCCCCCCATGACCTGCGCAGGGTCAAGGACGCGCACGCGAGCGTCAGCAGGGGGCACATCCTGGAGACCTGCAACCAGTGCCACCAGAAGCGGGATTTCAAGGCGGAGTTCGGCGTGGAGCCGATGTCGAGCTACGCGGACACCGTGCACGGCAAGGCCTTCCTGGGCAAGAAGAACCTGCGCGCCGCGGTGTGCACGGACTGCCACGGCAGCCACGACCTCGACTACGCCAAGAACTCCTCCAGCAAGGCCTATAGGTTCAACATCCCCAAGACCTGCGGCCGGTGCCATCCCGGGCCGGCCGCGGCCTACGCCAGGTCCATCCACGGGGCCAAGGCCGCCTCCGGGGTCAAGGATTCGCCCGTGTGCACGGACTGCCACGGGGAGCACACCATCAAGGCCCAGCGAGAGCCCGGCTCATCGGTCTTCACCGGCTCCATCGTGAAGACCTGCAGCAACTGCCACGGCTCCGAGAAGCTCATCGCCAAGTTCGGGATGCCCCTGGACCCGACCAAGGCCTACAGCGACAGCTACCACGGGGTCGCTTTCAGGGCCGGGAACCTATCCTCGGCCAACTGCTCTTCCTGCCACGGGCACCACGACATCCTGCCTTCCTCCGACACGGCCTCGTCCGTCCACCCGGGGAACCTCCAGAAGACCTGCGGCGCGTGCCACGCCCGAGCCGGCGAGCTGGTGAGCATGGGCAAGGTCCACCGGGCCAACAGCACGCCGGCCCCGGATTTCCAGGAGAAGGTCCTGCGCCTGGTGAAGTGGAGCTACGTCCTGCTCATCGCGCTCACCATCGGCGGGATGCTCGGCCACAACATGCTGGACCACAAGCGCAAGATGCTCCTCGGGCCGGCGCACGGCCACGCGGCCGGCGAACGCTTGAGCCTCAACGAGCGGCTCCAGCACCTGGCGCTCATGGCGACCTTCATCGGGCTTGCCTACACGGGCTTCTGCCACACTTACCCGGAGGCGGTCTGGTCCAAGGTCGTTTTCCATGGCGCGGGCGGAGCCGCGGCGCGCTCGTTCCTGCACCGGGCCCTGGCCGCGGCCTTCATGGGCCTGTCGGTCTACCACATCCTTTGGCTAGGGGCCGCGAAAGAGGGCCGGAGCGAGCTGCTCGCCATGCTGCCCCGACGGCGCGACGTCGTGGACGCGTTCCAGCTGCAGCTGTACAACCTCCTCCACCGCGGCACCCCGCCCAAGTTCGACCGCTTCAACTACATGGAGAAGGCCGAGTACTGGGCCCTGATCTGGGGAAGCTTCGTCATGGTCGCGACCGGCTGCGTGGCGTGGTTCCGGGACCTATCGCTGAGGTTCATCCCCAAATGGTGCATCGACCTGGCCCTGCTGATCCATTTCATGGAGGCCATCCTGGCCTGTCTGGCCATCCTGGTCTGGCATTCCTACTGGACCGTCTTCGACGTCGACGTCTATCCCATGAACTGGGCTTGGATCACCGGGAAGATCCGGCGGGGTCCGGATCATCAGGACGCCGAGTAGGCCTTCTCTCCCGCGACGTTGAAGGCGTCAGCTCCCGAAGAACTCCTTCGTGACGCTCTCCCACCGCGCGTCATCGAGGCGCTCGAGCTCGCCGACGTAGACCGAGGCGTCCGCGCCGCTCCCGGCCTTCTGCCCGGAATCCTTCATGGCCTTGCGCAGCCGCTCGATGTCCTCCTGGAACAAAGACACCGCGGCCCGGCCGATCTTCAGCGCCGGGACATCCACGTCGAGGCAGTCGCCGTCGATCACGCAGACCCAGTTCCGCTGGTACGGGGTCATCTCCAGGGTCTCGCAGTCCTCCGCGAGGGCGGGGTTGACCTTCACGACCTTGCCGCTGACCGGCGAGTGGAACTGGGCCCTGCGGCCGCCCTGGCGGATGCCGAAGAGCGCCTGGCCCGCCTTGACCGCCATGCCGACGTTCGGGAGCTCGATGCCGTCCACGCGGCCGATGATCTTCTTCGCGAAGTCGTCGAGGCCCACCTTGATCGAGCCGTCCTGGGCCATGCTGGCCCAGCAGTGCCCCCGCGAGATCAGCACCCCGCCGGGGATCGAGAACTCCCCGGCCCGCGGCTGCCCCTCCTCGGCGACGTGCGTCACGTGCACCTTGGGGCCGAGCAGCTTTTGGATGCGGTCCTGGCGCTTGATGAGGGCCTTCTTCACGAAGGCCAGGAGCTCCCCCTCGGTGAACGGCTTCTGGACGTAGTCCATCACCCCGTGCTTCATGCAATCGACGGCCGTCTCTACGGTGGCGTAGCCCGTGATGATGACGACGTCGATGTCTGGGCGCATGTGCTTGACGGACTTGGCGACGTCGACGCCGTCCATCACCGGCATGCGCAGGTCGGTGAAGACGAAATCGTAGTGGTGGGTCTGGATGAGGCCCAGGGCCTCGGGCCCCGTCTGCACCGTGTCGACGGAGTAGCCGTCCACCACGAGGATCTTCCGGAAGCTGTCCAGGATCACGTCCTCGTCGTCCACGCAGAGGATGCGCGCGGCCGGGTCGGCCACCTCGGCGCGCTTGAGCGTCTTGGACTCGCGGGTGAAGTCGAGCCTGAGGCTCTCGGCCAAGGCGGTCTCCCGCTCCACGCGGAGCCTGCCCTCCCGGTGCCTGCGCAGCACCTCGCGCACCCCCAGGTCGGCGAGCACAAAGAGCACGACGGAAAGGAACAGCAGCACGATCATCATTTCAGGCCTCCTCGCGAGACGCTTGAGTCACGGTCATAGGATATCGAATTTGCAGATGGTGAGCTGCTCGAGCTCGGGTCCGGGCTCGGTCGGCAGGACCTTGTACAGCCAGCCCTGCTCGTACGGGTCCTTCCCGACCAGCGCGGGCACGGCCCCGGCGTTGACATCCAGCACCCTCCCGCTCAAGGGGCTCAGGAGGGAGTAGGTCAGCCCGTCCGACCCGAGCACGGCCGCGCAGCGGCTCCCCTGCACCACGTCGGAGCCCGCCGCCAGCAGGTCGATGCCCTGCACGGGGCCCGCGGTCTTCAGGAACGGGTCGCAGACCCCCACCCGGACGCTGCCGTCGCGCTCAGGCACCGCCCAGCTGACGTGCCCCAGGCGGCGGTACAACCGCGGGTACGGCACGAACATCGCGGAGGCGGAGGCCCCCTTCGCCGCCGCCTCGCAGCGCAGGGTCTCGTACTTCAGCCCGCGCCGGACCACCGCCAGCAGCTCGTCGGCGGTGAAGGGCTTGGGGATGAAGTCGATGGCGCCGGAGAGCATGGACCTCACCGCGTTCTGGACCGTGGCGAATCCGGTCACCATGACCACGGGGGTGAGGAGGCCGCGGGCCGAGACCTGGATCAGCAGCCCGAAGCCGTCGGTCCCCGCCATCATGATGTCGCTGACGATGAGGCGGTAGGAGTTCCGATCCAGCAGGGCGAGGCCGGCGGCCGCGCTCTGCGCGGTGTCGGTCACGAGCCCCTCGGCCGAGCAGACCTTGCGCGCCGCGTCCGCGACCGCGGCTTCGTCGTCCACGACCAGGACATCCCGTTTCTTCATGGCTTCGCCGGGAGGCGGACCGTGAAGGTCGCGCCTGCCCCCTCCGAGCTCTCGACCGTGATCGTCCCATCGTGGTTGTCCACGATCCCCCAGGTCACCGCCAGCCCGAGCCCGGTGCCCTGCTGTCCCTTGGTGCTGGAGAAGGGCTCGAAGAGGAGCGGGATGCGCTCCTTGGGGATGCCGCATCCGGTGTCCCGGACCTTGACCTCGATGAACAGCCTGGGTCCCACGGAGTCCACCTCCGCCCAGCGCTGCCAGCCGCAATCCCGGTTCGCGCAGCCGTCGAGCATCCCCTTGCCCGGGACCTCGAAGGAGTAGACCGCGCCCCCGCAGTCCGGGCAGGCCCGGCCCTGCGCGTCCAGCGGAGACTGGCACTGCGGGCAGGAGAACTGAGTCTTCGCCGCCCCCGCGCCCGGCAGCCCGTGGCGGTGTGTCCGGACGCCGTACATCGGGTCCACGTAGACCAGCGCCTCCCGGCCCTCCTGGACGGCCTTGAGGCAAACCGCGGGCTTGCCCCCGATGCGGACCTGCTCGTCGATGAGCGAGTGCCGCTTCGGGCAGACGGCCTTCTTGATCTGCACCGTGCCGGCCGCCGACAGGGTCAGAGACCGGGAACTCAGCGTGATGACGCCGCCCCCGGGGCCGATTGCGTCGGCGGCGTTCACGATGAGGTTGATGAACACCTGCTGCAGCTGGTTGGCGTCCAGGACCGCCTTGGGCAGGGCGCGGTCGAGCTCCTTGACGAGCTGGACGTGGTTGAGGTTGAGCTGGTTGACGGCGACCGCCACCGCCCGGTCGATGATCTCGTTGACGCCGGTCTCGGCCTTCCTCGGGACGGACTGCCGGGCGAAATCCAAGAGGCTCTTCACGATCTCCCGGCACCGGATGGTCTCGCGGACGATCACGTTGAGGTCCTCGGTCGTCTCAGGCGACCCTTGGGAGCGCTTCGCGAGGAAGCTGCTGTAAGTGAGCACGGCGGTCAGGGGGTTGTTGATCTCGTGCGCGACGCCCGCGGCCAGCCTCCCAAGGGACGCCAGTTTGTCGGACTGAAACAGCTGCATCCGGGCCTCGGCGAGCTTCTGCGTCATGACGTTGAACGACGCCGCGAGGGTCCAGAGTTCGTCGTCCCCGCGGGACCCGATGACGTAGCCCAGGTTGCCTCCGGCCACCTCCTGCGTGGCCTTGAGGAGCGCCTTGACCGGCACGTCGACCCAGCGCCGGACCAGGACCCCTACGATGAGGCTCAGGGCCAGGACCGCCACCCCCGCGAAGATGATGATGCGGACCTGGCCGCGGCGGATGGCCCGGTCGATCTCCGCCAGCGAGAGGGTCACGTCGAGCACGCCCAACACGACCTGCGACCTGGGGTGCTCGTGGCAGGCCGCCGTGGCGCAGGAGGGGGCGTTGTAGATGGGGTTGATGATGCCCAGCAGGCGCGGGGACTCGGGGCGGGGGCGGAAGACCCGGGAGCGCTCCTTCTTCTCCAAGCGCTCCAGAGGGTTGGCGGCGGAGTGGCACTTGTAGCAGCTCTCCGCTTTCTTGTCCACCGTCTTGCCGACCTCGGAGGCCTCCGACGAGTAGATGATGCTGCCGCCCTTGTTCATCACGCGGATGCGCTGGATGCCCGGCTGGGTGCCGATCCTCGTGATGCTCTCGCGGATACGGTCGCGGTGGTTGAGCATCATGTCGTACTCGGTGTCGAGCTTCACCGTCTCGCTCAGCTGGTCGGCGTGACGCTCGACCTCGGCCAGGAGGCTGTCCCTCTCGGCGCGGATGCTGAAGAAGGCGAAGACGCCCTTGGTGATGAGCGCGGTCACGATGACCGCGAAGGTCAGCCTCAGGCCGATCTTCTTCACGGCCTGTCCTTCGGGTAGGACCGGCCCTCATGGCAGCCGCCGCAGGCGGGCGGGGCAGAGAATTCCTTCTCTCCGTGGCAGGAGGAGCACTCGAGCGCCCGGTGGGCCTCGTTCAAGGGCGCCCCCGTCTTCTTGTGCTCGAATTTGGCCTGCCAGCCCGCGTGGCAGGCGTCGCAGCCCGACGGGGGCTTGGGGGCCGCGGGGCCGGCCCCGTGGCAGCGCCGGCACGCGAGCCGGGCGTGGAACCTGTTGAGGGGCCACCCGGATTTCTTGGCGTGGTCGAACCTCTCCGCGGGCCGGTCCCGGTGGCAGAAGGCGCAGGAGTCGTCGGCGTGGCACGAGGCGCAGGGCCGGTGGAGGTCCTCCATGGAGGCGGTCTTGCGCGCCGGGCCGGGCGCTTCCGCCTGCGGGCCGGCACCGGCCTTCGCCGGGTCGTGACAGCTCGCGCAGGACCGCTTCCGGTGGCAGTCCACGCACTTGAGGCCGAAACGCTCCGCGTGGTCGTCGTGGAAGAAGGTCACCACCCGCCCACCCTCGAAGTTCGTCTCGAAGACGAGCCGCCCCGGCTTGCGGGCCCTGGGGAACCCCTTGGCCGCCGGGGCGGCGAACTCGGTTCCCGGCAGGGCGCCGTCCCGGCCGCCCTTGGGGAAGGCGTTGGCGGCCGGGGAGTCCGCCCGGACCGTGCCCGGCTTCGGCGCGTGGCAGAAGAGGCACTCCGTCGAGCGCCCCCATTCCAGGTGGCAGTCCACGCACAGCCGGTGCAGGGCGGCCTTGAGGTCGGGCTTGGAGAGGTCGTCGCGCCGGCGGGAGGTGGAGTGGCACGCCGCGCACTTGCGGAACGGCCCATCGGTGTCCTCGTGGCAGGAGACGCAGCCCTCGCCCATCTCGGCCATGTCCGCGTGCTTGCGGTGGGAGAAGGTCACCGGGCCGTATTGGTCGGAGATCTCGCCCATGGTGATGGCGCCTGGACCCTGGCCGGCCGAGCGGCGCCCCTTCCCGGGCCGCGGGCAGTTCGACAGGGGGTGGCGCTCCCTGGTCGGGGCGGCGGTCGCGTGGCACCTCAGGCAGTCTCCGGACATGCCCGGCGTTCCCGGCCGGCGGTGGACCTGGGCCTGGCCCGCGGCTGAGAACAGGAAGACGGCGCAGACTCCGAGGAAGGTTCTCATGGCTCAGGCCCGGATGGTGTATTTCTCCCTCGGGGAGAGGCTCCGGTCCGGCAGGCTGATCACCGGGAAGATCATGACCGCGGCCCTGTAGACCAGGACCAGTAGGGCGATGAACCCGACGGTCACCGAGACCTCGCCGAGCGACGGGACGTAGGAACGGAACGAGTACGGCGGGGTGTAGGCCACGATGAAGTTGTTCACCCTGTTGAGGGCCGTGCCCAGGACCACCAGGAGGGCCGCGACGAACAGCAGGCCTGGCGAGCGGCGCACCTGGGGGGAGAGAAGCATGCGCAGGGGCAGCACGACGCCCAGCAGGACCTCGGCCATGAACATGACGCTCGCCGTGTCGAGCCGGCGCAGGTGGACGAAGGTCTCCCGGACGAACATGTCCCCGATCTTGAAGGCGAGGTAGACGCCGAGAAGGGCGGCCGCCATGCCGGCCAGCCTCGAGAGGACCGCCATCTCCGGCTTGAGGCCCAAAGAGCGCGAGGCCAGCAGGGACTCCACGATGACCATCGGGAAGCCCGTCGCGACCGCGGAGAGGAGGAAGAGGAGCGGCAGGATCGGGGTCTGCCAGAGGGGATGCATCTTGGGGCCCGCGATGACCATGAGTGTGCCGAGCGACGACTGGTGCAGGGTCGAGAGCACGACCCCGGCGATGATGAAGACGAACATCGTCTTCGAGAGCCCCCGGTCCATGAGGCGCAGGGCCGCGTCCACGGGCCCGTTGAGGCGCGCCAGCGGTCCCGGCAGGGCCACGCGGCCGATGAAGCGCTCGGCCACGGCCGGCAGGAAC
This sequence comes from Elusimicrobiota bacterium, assembly GCA_016234805.1. Taxonomy (GTDB): domain Bacteria; phylum Elusimicrobiota; class Elusimicrobia; order UBA1565; family UBA9628; genus JACQWX01. Next base: position 17,747 of record JACRNU010000052.1, on the reverse strand, counting down.
TCGATGTAGAGGACGTGCACGTAGATCACCACGCAGATGCCGACCTCGAAGAGCGCGGAGTTGCCGTTCCACATGAAGAGCGGGTGCCAGATGGAGTACCAGCGGCCGATGTCCATCGCGACCCCGAGGGCCACGAAGGTGTAGCCCAGCAGGGCCGTGAGCAGGGCTGGGCGCACCACGGCGTGGTATTCCTCGCGGTGCATCACGTGGGCGAGCGCGGCCGTGGTGAAGCCGCCGGCCGCGAGCGCCACCCCGGAGGCCACGTCCAGCCCGATCCAGATGCCCCAGGGATGCTGGTTGTCCAGGTTCGTCACCGCGCCGATCCCGAAGAGCAGCCGCCCGGCGAGGAAGACGAGCCCGTTGACCGCCAGGACGATCAGGGCGATGACGCCGGGGGTGAGGAAGGGCCGGACGATTGGCGCGGGCCTGCTGTAGTGGTCCATAGGTCAGTCCCCTTCCTCGGCCGGGGCGTTCTTCGCGATCCACATCAGGAGGCCGAGCAGGGCGTAGAGCGAGACCGGCGGGACGAAGTACGCGAAGATGCCGTGCTGGATGCTCTCGGACACGCCCGGGGCGGGGCTGCGCCCCAGCTTCGGGAACTGGAGGCCCGCGAAGTCCGTCCCGGCCAGGTAGAGCCAGTCGGTCCCGCCCACCTCGAACTCGCCGTACACGTGGCTCACGTAGCGCTCCGGGCGGCGTTTCACGCGGTCGCGGGCGACGCGCACGAGCTCCTCCCGCGGCCCGAAGGTCAGGGCCTCGACCGGGCAGGTTTCCACGCAGGCGGGGAGGCCGTCCTGCTTGCGCCGCTCGAAGCAGAAGTCGCACTTCATGACCTTCGGCTCGATGGCCTTGCGGTACTCGAAGGCGGGCACTTGGAACGGGCAGGCGATCATGCAGTAGCGGCAGCCGATGCACTTGGCGTCGTCCCAGACCACGGCCCCGTTCTCCTGCTTGGACAAGGCCCCGACGATGCAGGCGGAGACGCAGGCCGGGCGGCCGCAATGCATGCACTGGACCTTCACCGTGAAGGGGACCTCGGGCCTGCGCGGGTTGGGATAGGCGTTCACCACGGTCAGCGCCGTGTCGTCGGGCCGGCGCATCGCCGAGAAGACCGCCCGGTCCTCGTAGGACTCGATCGGGGGGGTCTTCATGCCGTGGGCGGTCTTGCAGGCCCACTCGCAGTTCCTGCAGCCGATGCACACGGTGGTGTCCACCAGCACCCCCATCCGGTCCGGCGAGAGCGCGTTCTTCGGCCCGGCGTGCGCGGTCCCGGCCTGCAGGCCGGCCGCGCCGGCAAGCGCCAGGGTGTTCTTCAGGAAGGCGCGTCGATCGAGCTTCTGCATGGCCAAGCTCCGTATTCTAGATTATTCCATGGTACAGCATATGACAAATCCAGAGAATGACCTACGGCATACTTCGTGATGCCTGTAGTCACCTTGGTCCAAGCCGGATCGGGAACCCCAGGCTCTCCCTGTCTCCTGGTCCGGCGCAACATGGGTCGCAGGTGCCAGGTTCCTAAACCGGGATGATTGCGGGAGGGCCTGGAACCAGGCACCTCCTAAGCCAGCGCTGCGCGCTGGCTTAGGGCAGGAACTTGGCTGAGAACTGGGCCCAGACCGCGAGGCGGTGAGGGAACACGCCGAAGAACAGGGTGACGGCCAGGGCCAGGGCAGCGGCGGCGTAGATGCCTGCGCCGAAGCGTGGGACGCGGGCGCCTTTCCTCGGGGCTGTGAAGAACATGCGGTAGCAGACGGACATGTAGTAGTAGACGGACACCACGCTGTTGAGCACGGCCACGATTGCCAGGCCGTAGTGGGCGGTCCCCACCGCGGACCCGATCAGGTAGAACTTGCCGATGAAGCCTGCCAGGGGAGGGATGCCGGCCAGCGAGAGCAGGAAGAGGGTCATGGCCAGGGCCGCGGGCAGGGAGCGGCTGGAGAGCCCGTCGAAGGAGTCCAGGTCGTAGGGGTCGAGGGCGTCGGACCGATCCGCGGCCAGGGCCACGGCCAGGGCGAAGGCCCCGATGTTCATGGCCACGTAGACGAAGGAGTAGATCAGGATGCCCTGGAGGCCCATGGCGTCGCCGGTCACGATGCCCATCATGATGTACCCGGCCTGGGCGATGGATGAGTACGCGAGCAGGCGCTTGATGTTGCGCTGGAAGAGCGCCACGAGGTTGCCCCAGGTCATGGTCAGGCCGCACAGGAGCGAGAGCAGCAGGGTCAGGTCCATGGATCCGGCCGGGACCAGCGCCGTGAGCAGGCGGGCCAGCGCGCCCATGGCCGCGAGCTTGGGCGCCACGGAGAGGTAGGCCGTGACCGGGGTGGGAGCGCCCTCGTAGGCGTCCGGGACCCAGAAATGCATGGGCGCGATGGCGGCCTTGAACCCGAAGCCCACGAGGATGAACAGCAGGCCCATGAGCGCCATGGCGCCCTGAGGCTTGGCTGCCACCAGGGAGGTGGCCCCGGTGGCGCCGTAGAAGAGAGAGATGCCGTAGGCCATGACCGCGGAGGAGAAGGCGCCGAAGATGAAGTACTTCAGCGACCCCTCGTTGGATTTGGGATTGCGGCGCTCGTAGCCGACCAGGATGAAGGAGGCGATGGAGACGAGCTCGAGGCTGACGAAGATCAGCAGGAGGTCCGTGGCGGACACGAGGAGCATCATCCCCACCGCGGAGAGGAGCAGCAGACAGCTGAAGCTCCCGGCCTCGGAGTCCGGGATGCTCGAATCGTCCATGGTGAGCAGCAGGGCCAGGACCGTGCTCCCGAGCACGACCATCTTCAGGAACAAGCTGAAGGGGTCCACGGACCAGAGCGTTCCGACCCCGGCCCCCAGCGCCGCGGCCGGGCCGCCTCCTGTCGGCAGCGGAAGCGGCACGCCCGCGCCAAAGACGCCGGGCGCGGGCAGGAGAGCCGAGCCTGTCAGGAAGAGGGAGATGCCGCAGGCGAGCAGCGCGAGGCCATAGAGGGCGCGCTTCCTCCCCTCGGGCAGGAGGAGGTCCGCGGCCAAGAGGCCCAGGGCCAGGGCGCCAAGGACTATCTCGGACTTCAGCAGGGCGAGGTTCAGCATCTTATTTAAAGAGACCCGCGAGGCTGACCATGGTCGTGTTCATCATGTCCAGGGCCCACTTCGGCCAGATGCCGAGCGCGACCATGAGGATCGCCAGGGGGACCACCGAGACGAGCTCCCGCGTATTCATGTCCGGCAGGTCCGCCCAGCGCTTGTTGAGAGGTCCGAGGAAGACTTTCTCGATCATGCGCAGGAAGAAGGCGGCCGTGATGATCACGCCGAGCACGGACACGGCCGTGTAGATCTTCCAGCGCGGGAAGGCCCCGAGGAAGCAGAGGAACTCGCTGATGAACCCGGCCATGCCGGGCAGGCCCAGGGACGCGAAGCAGGAGAGGGACATGAGGCCCGCGAAGACCGGGACCTTGGCGGCCAGTCCGCCGAAGGCCCCGATGTCCCGGGTGTGGGCCCGGTCGTAGACCACGCCTACGAGAAGGAACAGCGCCCCGGTGATGATCCCGTGGTTGATCATCTGGAAGGCCGCGCCGGAGAAGCCCGTGGCCGAGACGCCGGCGATGGCCAGGAGGCAGTACCCCATGTGGTTGATGGAGGAGTACGCGACCATCTTCTTCATGTCGTTCTGGGCCATGGCGCAGAGCGCCCCGTAGACGATGTTGATGACCGCGATGAGCACGAGGATGGGCAGGAACCACTCGAACCCGAGGGGCAGCATGCAGTAGTTGACCCGCAGGATGCCGTAGACGCCCATCTTCAGGAGCACGGCCGCCAGGATGACCGAGATCGCGGTCGGGGCCTCCACATGCGCCAGGGGAAGCCAAGTGTGGAACGGGAACGCCGGGACCTTGATGGCGAACCCGAAGTAGAACGCGAGGAAGGCCAGGACCTGGAAGCGGAAGCTTAAAGTCCCGTGGATCTTCATGAGCGCCAGCATGTCGAAGGTGTGGGGGTCCGCCTTGAAGTACAGGGCCAGGATGCCCAGCAGCATGAAGACCGACCCGGCCAGGGTGTAGAGGAAGAACTTGATGGCCGCGTACTCCTTCTGGGGGCCGCCCCATATGCCGATGAGGAAGTACATCGGGACCAGGGTGATCTCCCAGAAGACGTAGAAGAGGAAGAAGTCCAGGGATTCGAAGACCCCGAGCATGCCGACCTCGAGGATGAGGAACCAGAAGCAGTACTCCTTGAAGCGCTCCTTGATGCCCAAAGAGGCGATCAGCGCGATCAGGGACATCAGGGTCGTCAGGATGACAAGGGGAGCGGAGAGGCCGTCCACCCCGAGGTAGTAGTCGACCTTCACCGCGTCCGCGGCGATCCACGCGTGGCGCTCCACGAACTGCATGGCCGCGGTCGACCGGTCGAAGGCGAAGTAGAGCCAGACCGAAAGCGCGAAGGAGACCGCGGACGCGGCCAGGGCCGCCGCTTCGATGGCGCGCCTGCTGTCTTTGGGCAGGCACAGCACCGCCAGAGCCCCCGCCAGGGGGATGAAAGTGATCAGCGAGAGAAGAGGAAATTCCATCGTTTCATCCTATTTATTTCAAGATTGCGAACAGGCTCACCCCGACCGCGAGGTAGAGCATATACTCCTGGACCTGGCCGCGCGCGATGAGGCTGCGCAGCCCTCTTCCGGCGATGTCGCGGCTGACGTAGCCGCACCCGTCCACGGCCTGGTCCACGAAGAGGGCGTCGAAAAGGTGGCTGATCTCGGCGGCCACCCGGCACAGCAGTCCCCAGCCGTCCACGAAGACCTTGTCGATCACTTCGATGTCGACCCAGCGGCACAGGACCGCGATCCGGTCCGCGAGGTCCACGAGGCCGAGGAAGAAGGCGTCGAACCCGTAGCGCTTCTCGAGCAGGTCGAAGACGGGCTGGAAGAGGGACTTGAGCCGTTGGGCGCGGCTGAAGTCGCGGCCGGCGTAGAGGGAGTAGGCCAAGGCGATGAAGAAGCACGCCCCGGCGGTCACCCCCGCGGCCAGGACCATGGGGTTGATGGCGTGCCCTGCTGCCGCGGCATGCCCGGCTGCCTCGGCCGCGTGGCCGGCTGCGCCTCCGGAGCCCACGAAGGAGGCGAAGGCGTGCCCGTGCTCGAGGGCCCAGCCCGATACCAGGGAGAGCGCCGCCAGGATCATCAAAGGGACGGTCATCACGGCTCCGGATTCCTCCGCGTGGTCGACCCGGTGATGGTCGCGGCCGTCGCCCCAGAAGGTGAGGAAGAGCATCCTGAAGGTGTAGAAGGCCGTCAGACACGCGGTGAAGACCAGGACGGCGAACATGACCGGGCTGTGCTCGAAGACCTTCTCGAGGATCTGGTCCTTGGAGAAGAACCCGGCGAACGGCGGGATGCCGGCCAGGGCCAGACAGCCCACGGTCATGGTCAGGAAGGTCCAGGGCATCCTCTTGGAGAGCCCGCCCATGGAGCGCATGTCGTTGGTGTGGACCGCGTGGATGACGGAGCCGGCGCCCAGGAACAGCAGGGCCTTGAAGAAGGCGTGCGTGGTCAGGTGGAAGAGCCCGGCCGTGTAGCCTCCCACGCCGAGCGCGCACATCATGAACCCGAGCTGGCTGACCGTGGAGAAGGCGAGCACGCGCTTGATGTCGTAGGGCACGAGCGCCATGCTGCCGGCCAGGAATGCGGTGATGAGTCCCGCCCAGGCCACGGTCTCCATGGCTATCGGGCTGGCAAGGAAGAAGAAGTAGCAGCGGGCGACCAGGTAGATGCCGGCAGCGACCATGGTCGCTGCGTGGATGAGGGCGGAGACCGGGGTCGGGCCCTCCATGGCGTCCGGGAGCCAGATGAAGAGCGGCGCCTGGGCGGACTTGCCCGCGGCCCCGCACAGCAGGCCCAGGCCGATGAGGGTCAGCACCATGGGAGGCAGGTAGCCCATCTCGACCGTCTCCTTGAGGCGGACGAGGTTGTAGCTGCCGGCGTAGGTGAAGATCAGGAGCAGGGCAAGGAAGAACCCGAGGTCGCCGAGCTTGGTGGTGATGAAGGCCTTCTTGGCCGCGTAGGGCGGGGCTTCCTTCTCGAACCAGAAGCCGATCAGGAGGTAGGATGACACGCCCACGAGTTCCCAGCACGCGAAGACCACGATGAGGTTGTTGGAAACCACCAGGCCGAGCATGGAGGCCGTGAAGAAGGAGATGTAGGCGAAGTAGCGCTTGAACTTGCGGTCCCCGTGCATGTACCCCAGGGAGTAGATCTGCACGAGCAGGCTCACGAGGCAGACCACCCCGAGCATGACCGCGGCTGCGCCATCGATGAGCACCCCGGCCCTCATCTCGAAGATGGAGGGCTGGCCGCCCAGGTTCGCGGCGAAGGAATACCACAGCCACTCTTTCTCGAAGGGCAGGGCCGCGGCTCCGGTCGCGGCGTCGAAGATGACGGCCAGGGAGATATAGAGGGAGGCGGCCATGGCCGCGATGCCCACGAACGGCATGGGCGAATCCTCGCGCTCGCGGCCGCCGAAGAGGATGACGAGGGAGGCGGCCAGGGGCAGGAGCGGGACCAGCCAGACGTTCTCTATCATCATGCTCCGAGCCTCCCCGGCGGGGAGACGAGGATTGTGGGGGCAGAGGTCGTTCCCATCAGCCTTTTAGCAGATTGATGTTTTCCATGTAGGTTTTGTCCCAGTTCCGATAGATGGCCAGCACCAGGGCGAGTCCGACCACGACCTCTGCGGCGGCCACGGTCATGATGAACAGGGCGAAGGCCTGCCCCGCGACGCCCTCCGGATGGAGGTAGCGGTTGAAGGCGGCCAGGTTGATGTTGGCGGCGTTGAACATGAGCTCGATGGACATCAGGATGCCGATGACGCTGCGCCGGGTCAGGGCCCCGAAGATGCCGATGACGAAAAGGACCGCGCCCAAGGCGATGTAATGGGCCAGGGTCATGTCACTTGCCTCCCCCACTCGGAAGAGTTTCCTTCCTCGTAAAGAAAATTGCTCCCAATAGGGCCGCCGTGAGCACCAGTGAGATGAGCTCGAAAGGCAGGACATAGTCCCCCAGCATAAGCCTGCCCAGCGGCTTGGTGGAAGGCGCCGGGGCCCCGGCCGCGACGCTGCCCAGGTAGGCCTTGGCCCCGCGCAGGAGCCCCGCGGCGGTGATGGCGCAGACGAGCAGGGCGGCCAGCCACTCCTGGTTGACCTGCCTGAGGGTGAGGTCCGAGGCGCGGCCCATGAGCATGACCGCGAAGATCATGAGGACCGCGATGCCGCCCACGTAGATGAGGATCTGGCTGGCGAAGAGGAAGTCCGCGCCCAGGACTCCGAAGATCCCGGCCACGCCCGCCAGGCTCAGGCCGAGGAAGAGGGCGCAGTGCACGGTGTTGCGCAGGGTGACGACTGCCAGGGCGGAGACGACCGCCAGTCCCGCCATGGAGTAGAAGGCGATCTGTTCCATCATGAGGTCAGTCCCACCTGGGCCCCTTGTCGTCGTGCCGGGCCGGGACTTCCTGGATGACGATCTGGGCCGGCGGGTCGAAGAAGGCGTCTTTCCTGCGGTCGTAGACCTTGCCGAGGAACGGGAAGCCCGGCTTCCAGCAGCGGGTCATCTCCGAACGCGAGAAGAAACAGAGCTCGTAATCCACGGAGTGCCAGACGACCTTGGGCTTGAAGGGGCAGGACTCCTCGCAGAGGCGGCACCAGTTGCACCGTCCGAGGTCGATGGAGTACCAGGCGGCCTTGGGCACGCGCTTGCCGGCCTCGTTGACCTGGTTCTGGACCGCGATGCAGCCCGAGGGGCAGGCTTTCACGCACAGGCCGCAGGCGGTGCAGCGCTCGACGTCGTAGAGCAGCACGCCGCGGAACATGGGCTCCGGGGTGAGCTTCTCCGTCGGGTACTGGACGGTGATGGAGGGCTTGACCAGGGTGCGCAGGGTCACCCACATGCCCTTGCACACGGCGAAGGAGTCGCCGGCGATGCGTCCGAGATAGGACATCATAGCCATGCGATGGTCACCCCTGCCAGGGCCACGACCGCGAAGCTCCACGGCAGCATGAACTTCCAGTTGAAATCCATGAGCTGGTCCACCCGGAACCTCGGGAGGGTCCAGCGCAGCCACATGAAGACGAACATCATGAACAGGGCCTTGGCGAGCATCCAGATCCAGCTCGGCACGATGGCCAGGAAGGGGAGCGGCGCGGCGCCCCCTCCGAGGAAGAAGACCGACATCATGAAGCAGGCCAGGAGCACGTAGGCGTACTCGGCCAGGAAGAAGAGCGCCCACTTCATGCCGGAGTACTCGGTCATGAACCCGGCCACCAGCTCGGACTCGGCTTCGGGGATGTCGAAGGGGACCCGGTTGGTCTCGGCCAGGGAGGCGATGAGGAAGAGGATGAGGGCGATCGGGCCGGCCGGGAACCAGAACACGAACCACCGCGGGAAGAAGCCCAGCCAGTAGCCCCTCTGGGCCGCGTCGATGGCGGCCAGGTCCAGGGACCCGACGAACATGATGACCGGCACCACGGCGAAGATGCGGGGGATCTCGTAGCTGACGACCTGGGCGGCCGCGCGCAGCCCCCCCAGGAGGGAGAACTTGTTGTTCGACGACCAGCCGGCCATGACCACGCCGATGACCGAGACCCCGGAGACCGCGAGGATGTAGAGCGCGCCCACGTCGAGCTTGGCTGCGGCGAGCTCGGTGCCGAAGAGCACGGGCGCGAAGGCCAGGACCGCGGGCACGATGACGATGGCGGGCGCCAGCCGATGCACCGCCCGGTCGGCGTCCGCGGGCGTGGCGTCCTCCTTGAGCAGGAGCTTGATGCTGTCGAGCGCGGTCTGCGCCCAGCCGTGGAACCCGCCGGCGTACATGGGACCCAGGCGCGACTGCATGTGGGCCGAGAGCTTGCGCTCCCACCAGACGGCCCAGAGGCCGTTGACGTTGATGACCCCCACGACCAGGATCACCTTGAACGCGGTCCAGGCGACCTCCGCTCCGGTCCGCAGGGCGGCCCCGGTCCAAGCAGGGTCTGCCAGGGGGCCCGACGGGATGCCGCGGGCCGCCAGGTGCTGGTGCAGGAGCGCGGTGCCGGCGAGCAGGTACTTGTAGAGGAGGTCCCCCCCGATGATCGCGGCCAGTTGGAACGCGGCGTTGCGGTACTCCGGCTGGGACCAGGGGTTGGCCCAGCGCTCGGTGGGCCACAGCCGGGTCTTGAGGAGCTTGCCCGCTTTCTTGCTGTAGACGGGCTTGGGGTAGAGGTTCTTAGCCGGCGGCTGGACTTGCGGTATGGAGCCGCCGACTTGCCCCTCGGTCGAGGAATGAACCGGGATGGCGTTAGGCTTTGGTTTCTCTTCTTCCGTCATGTCGCAAGATGACCGTAAAATATTACCATTTCGCGCCCAAGCTGATTCTATGGCTGTTGCCCAAGCCGCCAAAAGGCGTCATGGAATAGTCCAGGTTCATGCCGTATGCCTTGATCCCCAACCCGGCTGCCAGGCCCATGAGCTCGCTGGTCTTGTACGCCCCGGAGATCAATCCATGCGTGGAGGCATACCCCAGCCGCAGGCCTATCTGCGAGCCCACAGCAAGCTCGGTTCCCAGGCTCACCTCCGAGCTTCCAGAATGCGGCCTGTTCCTGTAGTCAAGCCCCACGGTCAGGCCGAAGGGCAGTCTATAGCCAAGCCCAGTCGCCAGGGTCAACGGCAGTTGTGAACTCTGGTCCAGCAATGTGATGCCGGGCCCGAGGTTTTGAACCGCCAAGCCCGCGCTCAGGCCCCCTGGCCCGAACTTGCCCAAATCGTACTTCGAGCCCAAGTCAAAGGCCGCGGAGTAGCCTGTATCCGACCCGACATTGACCCTGACGAACTTGGCGTTGATGCCCATGCCCAACCGAGGCAGGACCTTGGCGGCATAAGAGAGCCCCAAGGCCATGTCCGAGGCAGTAAACCCTCCATCAGCCCTGCCTTGAGCGTCCCTTCCGTCCAGAGAGCCTTGCCCCAGGTACATGAGCCCAGCCCCGAATGTGCCGTACTTCGTGGGGTGGCCATAGCCCATGAAGCTGTAGTGCGTCTCAGCCACGAGGTTGGCATACATGGCAGCCACCTCGCGCTTCTCCATGCCTGCCAGTCCTGCCGGGTTCCAGGCCATGGAAGTGAGGTCTTCTCCCACTGCTGTGTAGGCGCCTCCCATGCCCACGGCCCTGGCGCCTACGCCGATCTTCAGGAACTGGGCAGTCTCGCCTGCGAGAGCCTGGCTTGCCGAGAGAAGAAGCACGACGAGTATGGTTTTCATGGTTGTCGCCTATTTCACTATCGCCAGCTTCTTGACCACCCGGATATCAGGGAAGCCCGCCTTTCTCGCCCTGACCATGTAGGTGTAGACCCCTGAGCCCGCGCGATGAGCGTCCCATGTGCACTCGAAGGTGAACTGGTTGCCCATGCCGTTGTCAATGTCTCTGACCTGGCCTGACCCGCATGAGCCCTTGTCTATCACCATGCCCGAGACATCCATGATGGTGAGTTCTACATTATCAGCCCTGCCCACCTGTACCCTGAAGGTGGGATTGACGCCTCGGGCCGGGTTGGGGAAGACATAGACATCCCGGAAGTTGAAGTCGCCAGACGCCGTTGCTTCGGGCTTGATCCCCATCACCATGGGCTGGTACAGGGAGAAATGGTCCGTCTTGGCCCTAAGCCTCTCGCTGACCATGTCCACCTCGGTCTCCAAGGGGTCCCATTTGCCGGCATCCTTGTTCCAGTAGTGGAGCGCCACGTCCAGCCAGGTCTTGCCCGGAGGCACCAGCTCTGGATCGAAGGGCACCTCGATGGTCACTTTCTGCTGGAACCTGGTGCCTTCAGGACCGAACTCCACAGGCTCGCCTGCCTTGACGATGGGCTGGGCCTTCCTGGCTTTCTCGCGCTTCTCCTCGTCATCTCCGTCCTTGGGCTTGGAGACCGTGATGACCGTCTCTTCCTCCAGGGCCGCAGGAGGCACTTCCACGCTGGCCCTGCTCGGGGCCTCCACCTTGCCGCCTGTATCAGTGGATACGATGAGGCTGGCCTCGCTGAACCACTCGGGAGCGGCAGGAGCCGCCATGCTTCCTGGAGGATCCACGATGAAATACACCGGCTCGCTCGTCACGGTCCCAGCCAAGGCGTCACGCTCCACCACCACGGCATAGAGCGCGTCCGGGAGGGAATCAGGCACCAGCCCCCTGATCATGGTGTCGTTCCACAAGCTCAACGCGGCCGTGGTCCCGCCTATCAGGACCCTGGTCGCGCTTCCGTTGTACTGCCCGAATCCTGTCCCAATCAGCTCGAAGGGCGTGCCTTGAAGTGCCACTGCAGGCGTGATGGTGGTGATGACAGGAGCCACGAGCTCGATGGAGGCTTCGTTGCTCTGGACCAGGCTCCCTCCAGCCGTTCTCTCGACTACGATTGCTTTGGCGCCGGTGGAGAGGAACGGCAACCTCCCGGAAATCGTGGAATCGTTCCACAGGCTCAAAGGCGCTGCTGTCCCGCCGATCAAAACCCTCGTGTTCGCCCCGTTGTAGGACCCGAAGCTCGTTCCCCTGATGGTGAACGCATTGCCCACAGGCGCTGAGGAAGGCGTGACTGACTCGACCTGCGGAGTAGTGACCTCAAAGGAGCCTGCATCTGCCGATACAAGACCTCCCGTGGTTGCCCGCTCAATGACGACGGGATGGCTTCCGGCTGAGAGGCTGCCGGGTACGGTCCCGGTTATGGTCGTGTCGTTCCAGATGCTCAGGGGGGCCGTGGCTCCGCTGATCGATACCCTGGTGTTGGCCCCGTTATAGGGGCCAAATCCTGTCCCAGTGATGGTGAAGGGCATGCCGATGGGACCCGAGGAAGGAATGAGGCTGGCCGCCTCAGGCACGACCACGCCGAACCAGGCGAGGTTGCTCTGCACAACAATCTCGCCGCTCTGACGCTCCACGACCACGCTGTGCGTCCCGGATGAGAGAGCCGGCGCCGTGCCCTGGATGGTGGAGTCGTTCCAGAGGCTCAAGGGAGACGTTGTCCCTCCAATCAGGACCCGGGTGTTCGCCCCGTTGTAGGGGCCGAAGCTCGTTCCCGTGATGGTAAAGGGCATGCCCATGGGACCGCTGGCAGGCGCAAGTTCCGATATCGCTGGAGTCAACACCTCAAAGGTTCCGGCAAGGCTTGAGGCCAGTCCCCCGTCAGTTGTCCTGCGCTCCACGACCATGGGGTAGCTTCCTGCTCCCAAGCCCGGAATCGTTCCCGAGATCGTCCCATCGTTCCAGACGCTCAAGGCCGCTGTAGTCCCTCCCACCAGCACTCTTGTGAGAGAACCGTTGTAAGGCCCGAAGTTCCTGCCCGTGACCGTGAATGGAACGCCGATGGGTCCTGAAGACGGGCTCAAGGTCAAGACTTCAGGCAAGAGGACCTCGAAATACAGGGTCTGGCTCGTGCTTCTGCCCCCGTCTGAAGTCAGCCTTTCCACCACCACGGCCTTCATCCCCGGCTCGATTCCAGGAATCGAGCCGGAGATCGTCGTGTCGTTCCACAAGCTCAAGGCCGCGGTCGCCCCGCCGATCAACACCCTTGTGTTCACACCATTGTAAGAGCCGAAGTTGGCCCCTGTGATGGTCATGGGCATGCCGATAGGGCCCGAGGAGGGCGTCAGGCTTGCCACAAGAGGCACAGTGACCTCAAAGTAGAAGGTGTCGCTCCGTGAGAGGCCCCCTTCCGAGGCTCGCTCAACAAACACCTCTTTAGTCCCTGAGCTGACCCCAGGGATCGTTCCTGAGATGACCGTATCCGTCCAGAGGCTCAATGGGGCCGTGGTCCCGCCAATCAGGACCCTGGTATTGGCCCCGTTGTACGGCCCAAACCCCAGGCCGGAGATGGTGAAGGCTACGCCGATGGGGCCTGAGCTTGGCGTCATGCCTTGAGCCAGGACGCCGTTGACCGTGAAAACAGCCGTATTGCTTCTAGAGACCCCTTCCCCGCTCTGGCGCTCAACCAGAACCTCGTAGGTCCCGGGAGCCAGAGGAGGCACCGGGCCGTTGATGGTCGTATCGTTCCAGAGGCTCAAGGCAGCGGTGGCGCCGCCAAAGAGCACCCTGGTGTTGGCTCCCCCGTAAGAGTCAAAGTCCGTTCCGGTGATTGTGAAGGGAGAACCGATGGGGCCGGAGGAGGGCGAGATGCCTGCCAGGTAAAGCCCTGCCACCTGGAAGCTCACAGGACTGCTTTCGACCAATCCGCCGTCCGAGGTCTTTCTCACCACCTTCACCGGATAAGGGCCTGGTCCAAGAGTCCCGGGAACCGTGCCCTTGATCGTTGTGTCGTTCCACAGACTCAAAGCCGCGGTGGAAGTCCCGACAAAGACCTGGGTGTTGGCCCCGTTATAGGGCCCGAAGCTTGAACCTGTCAAGGTGAAGGCAACGCCTATTGGTCCTGATGAGGGCGAGATGGAAGCCACGACGGGCATGGTCACTTCAAAGTACCAAGTATCCGCCGCCACCAGCCCGCCTGAGGCGGCCCGCTCGACCCGGACCGTCGCGATCCCGGTGCTGATGCCTGGGATCGTGCCGGAAATGGTCGAGTCGTTCCAGATCGAGAGCGGCGCTGTCGCTCCTCCAATCAAGACCCTGGTATTCGCGCCGTTGTAGGGCCCAAAGCTCGTGCCAGCGATGGTGAAGGGGACGCCGATAGGGCCCGAGGATGGGGTGAGACTGACAATCTGAGGCACTGTGACCAGAAATTCCATGAGGTTGCTGGCGCTCACCGTAGAACCCACTTGGCGCTCAATCCGAACAGCATGGGTCCCGGAACCAAGCGAGCCTGGAATGGTCCCGGATATGGTGCTGTTGTTCCACAAGCTCAAAGGAGCGACAGCTCCGTTGACCATGACCCTGGTGTTGGCTCCATTATAGGGCCCGAAGCTCTCTCCAGAAATCGTAAACGGAACACCGATGGGCCCGGACGACGGCGTCAGGCTCACGGCCTGTAAGGCAGTCACGTTGAAGGTCCCGGCATCCCACACCGTGGTCGAGGATGGATGCTGGCGCTCGACAGCCACGGCATAAGCGCCGGTGGAGAGCCCAGGCGCCGTCCCGCTGATGGTCGTGTCGTTCCAGAGGCTCAAGGAAGCCGCTGCCGCCCCGAACTTCACCCTGGTGTTGGCGCCGTTATAGGCGCCAAATCCTGCTCCTGCGATTGTGAAAGGTATCCCAATCGGCCCCACCGTGGGAGTCATCGCTACCTGCGCGGCAGTCCACAACACCGTTTCCTGGCCCGAGAGCGCTTGCCCGGAAGTGAACTTGTAGGGGGCGCTGGACCCTACCGCGAGCCAAAGGTCTGCTCCTGAAACGGCCAAGTCTTCGGAATCGCCCACGGCCGGCATTGTTTGGGCTGAGATGACATGCCCCTGGTTGTCCAGCCGCCACACCGCAAGGCGATTCTCCGCACCGTTCATGCTTCCGCCTGCCGCGACCAAGCCGTCTGAAGAGGCCTTGAGCTTGGCAGCCCAATCGTCGCCGTTTGCCGCGCCCTGCCAGACGCGCTCGCTCTGGAGCCGGCCCAGGTCGTTGAATTTCAATACCGCCAGGTCCGTGTCGCCTTGAGCGTTGTGGCGCGTGGCAGCGACGAAGATCGACCCGTCGAACCTGGCCACGGACGCATAGGTCATGTCCACGAAATCATTCAGGTAGCCTGGCCGAAGAAGCGGCGGGCCCTCGGAATTGCCTTGGCTGTCGAACTTCCAGAGTGCCAAGTCCAGCTTGCCGCTCGCAGGGTCACGGCTGAATCCCGAGACCCACAGATGTCCATCGGTCGCGGCAATACCGAACCCCACATCCATGCCTCCGCCCCGGCTATAGGTCGTGGCCAGGCTCATCAGTCCGTTTTCCGCCACAGCGTAGCGCCACAAGGCCATTTGAAGCTGGCCCTGTCCCGCATCGCCGATTGCTCCCGTGATCCAGATGTCGCCGGCCGAATCCACCGCATACTCGTTGACGTCGCCTTCGCTGTTGAAGAAGGTCGAATTCAGCACAGGGCTCCCCGCGGCCGCGACCTTGTAGACCGCCAAGTCCTGGCCTCGCGTGCTTGGGCCCGAGGCGATGCCGACCGCATAGGCATTACCCTGCATGTCGAACTGGATGCTCCATTTGCCGTTCTCAGAAGCCTCCGGCAGGCTGACGGAGTAGTCGAACCCGCCCTGGGAGTCATGCTTGGCAAGACTGATTCCGGTCTGCCTCCCCACGACCTCCCACACGTTGCTGGAGGAGTCTACGGCCACGGCCATCCCCCACCCCTGGGAATCATCGGCCAACGCAGGCAGGGCTTGCCCGCCAGTAAACCGATAAGGAACGCTCGACCCCAATGCCAGCCACACGTCAGCCCCTGCCAAGGTCAAACCGTTGGCCGGGCCTTGCCCTGGCAAGGTCTGCGCTGACACAATGCGGCCTTGGCTGTCGATACGCCAGACCGCGAGCCGCTTGTCTTGCCCCGAGACGCTCCCGCCTGCCGCGACCAAGCCATCCGCCGATGCCTCAAGCCCGGAGGGCCAGTCGTCTCCTCCGGCGGCGCCGGCCCAGATCCGCTCGCCCAAGAGAGTGCCCTGCCCGTCAAACTTGAGCACGGCCAGGTCGACATTGCCTTGGCTGTTGTGCCGGGTCGCTGCGACGAAGAGCGAATCGCCGGACACGGCCAGGGACGCGTTGATGCCGTCTACGAAATCATTGAGATACCCTGCCCGCAGATGCGGCCCGCTCACAAGCGCGCCGATTCCGTTAAATCTCCACAAGGCAAGGTCGAGCTTCCCGGTAGACGGGTCGCGGCTGTAGCCGGAGACCCACAGGTCGTCGTTTCTGGCCGCGATTCCCATCCCAAGGTCCATGCCTCCGCCGCGGCTGTAGGTCGTGACCAGGCTCATGGAGCCGTCGGACAAGACGTAGCGCCACAGGGCCAAATCCATCTGCCCAGTGGCTCCAGACTCGACCGCGCCCGCGATCCAGATGTCACCGGCTGAATCCACGGCGTAGTCGTTCACGTCGCCGGTGCTGTTGAAGATGGTGAATCCCAAGAGTTGGTCAGCCGCCGTGGAGACCTTGTACACGGCCAGGTCCAGCCCCACCGTGCCGGGTCCGGAGGCTGTGCCGACCGCATAGGCATTGCCGGAGCCGTCGAATTGGATGCTCCATCTTCCGTCCTCGGCGGCGTCCGGAAGAGGGACAGAGGAAAGAGGAGCGCCACCCGAGTCAAACTTGTGCAGCCGGATGGCCGAGCTGCCCAACACGACTTCCCAAAGACTGCCGGCTTCATCGGCGGCTACTGCAAGGCCCTTCCATGTCGCAATCGTCCCGCTGGCCGCGTTAGACCTCGGGCCCTCGATCCCGCCTACGCTCACCCCGGACACTTGGTAGTATTGAGTTCCCTGAGACGGGGTTGCGTCAATATAGAAGGCAGTCATCACGCCGGAAGCCAGCACCGACATACTGCCAGGGTCGCTCGAAGGGCCGCGGTAGACATTGAAGGAAGCCGCAGGGAAGCCCGTGACCGCAGCCTGCCATTCAAGCCGAATCGAAGCGTTGGCCTCGTCAACTACGGCAGTCAGGTCCGCGGGCGCATCGGGAGGCATAAGCGGGTCCACCACCATGATGGAGACAAACCGCGACGCCTCAAGGTTTTCAACCCGGTCCCGGCTGAAGTATGAGAGCGTATGGGTGCCAAATCCCATGGTGAAGGACGACTCAAAGACTTGCCAGGAGGATTGGTCCAGCGAGAAGAGCGTTGCCCGCATTCCGCTCAAATCGTCCGTTGCCAGGAACGCCAAGGATCCGGTCGAATAGAGCACCACGGAGCCCGTAGAAAGTTCCGTCCCTTTGAACAACAGCGCGGTATTTGGAGCAACCGCATCCACGCCGATCGACAGGTTTGCCGGAACCTCGGCATTGCCGACATTGTCCTCGGACCAGTACTGAACCGCATGAAGCCCGGCGGACAAGCTCAGAACGGCGCTCGACAATGCTACCGATTCGCTACCGCCATCCAGATCGAATAGAATCCTTGAAACTCCAGAAGCGATACCATTGGAGATCGGATCAACGGTGGACAACGTCAAGGTCGAGGAAGCGGACACGAACAGCGTGCCATCCACGCTGGCAGAGGAGCCTTCCACTGCAAGCCGGGTGACGGGCGCGCTGCCGTCAACGAACAGACTTGTAGATCGGATCACCTCCACATTTCCGGCCTTGTCTATTGAGCCGTAGCGCAACGTGCGAGTGCCCTCTGTCAGGGAGAACGGGGTGATCCCGCCATATTTTGAATAGTAACCATCAAAGTACAGCAAATCCTGAGAATCAGCATCCGTCGTGTAGCCGGTGTATTCCAGGTCGGAGACGATGGCTGATCCAGCCACCCCATCAATTGCAGGCAATTCGATAAGAGTGCGGCTCGAAATAAAAGCCAATCCGCTAGATTCCAGGAAGGGAGTCGGGGAAAAAAGGATTCCTGTTGTCGGTGACGAAATATCGGGAGGAGCGACCTCCACCAGGACATTCGTCGAGATACCGTGTCCCTGAATCTGGATTTCAGCCGTTCCGAATCCAATAGCCCGTACCAAGCCGCCGGAGTCCACGTCTGCAACAGCTGGATTAAAAGCAATGCCGTTCACTTAAGCCGGGTGCCCGTCGTTGCGCAGATAGCCGCTCATCTTGATTTTGACATGACGAGGGTAGCGTCGGTCGGTTCGTCGCTCGGGAAGAAGGAGCTTCCCGACGTCGAGGCGCATCCTCTTCAC
>JACRNU010000051.1 GCA_016234805.1 Elusimicrobiota bacterium | reverse complement strand
TGAAGAGGATGCGCCTCGACGTCGGGAAGCTCCTTCTTCCCGAGCGACGAACCGACCGACGCTACCCTCGTCATGTCAAAATCAAGATGAGCGGCTATCTGCGCAACGACGGGCACCCGGCTTAAGTGAACGGCATTGGGCTTAACGGAGCGGTTTCTTGTCAGGAAACGGAAGATGTCTCGGAGCATCCTCATCACCTCGGATTCTATCAGATGTCAGCCGCACAAACTTCGGCGAAATAATGGATAATAGCTGCATGATGAATTCGA
Organism: Elusimicrobiota bacterium; assembly: GCA_016234805.1. Taxonomy (GTDB): domain Bacteria; phylum Elusimicrobiota; class Elusimicrobia; order UBA1565; family UBA9628; genus JACQWX01. The sequence goes on along the minus strand of JACRNU010000051.1, from coordinate 8,424 downwards.
GACTTCTCATCCTGATTTTCGCGGCCGCGACAGTATTCTTCCAAGGCGCGGGCAGTCAGGCCGCGTCTCCTGCCCGCCGCGCGGCCACGGGCCGCCGCATGTGGCCCGGCGCCCGAGCAGCGTCATCCCAGAAGGCCGCGCCGGTTCCCGCAGGTCCCACGGCCCAGGCTTCCGCGGTACTGCGCGAAGACGGTTCCCTGGCCGTGGAAACGGTCCTCTCCCTTCCCGAAGGGGTCCCGGGTTCCTTTGCCGTGGATGTCGCGGGCTTCGATTCCCTGGCCGAGGTCGGAGTGGAAACAGCGGGCGTTCCCGCGGTGGGGACGCGGTTGAGCGTGGAGCGGTCCAAGGGCGTGGCCATGATCCGCTGGCAAAGGGTTCCGGGCGATGAGAAGGTCAAGCGCAAGGTGCGCTACGTCCTCGGAGGTGCGGTCACGCCTGGCCGGACCTCGGACAGCCTTTCGTGGAGCGTCATCAGCCCTGCGCAGGAATTCGGCTTCCAGGCGGTGACGGCCTTCCTTCGCTGTCCGCAGGGGAAGGCCACGGTGGTGGGTGGGGCCGAGATCACTGCGTTGACGCCCATCGAGGCTGGGATGGCCTTGGCGGTCGAGAAGCTCCCGGCGGGCGCGCCGCTGCGGATCATGGTCTCCTTGCCCAAGGGTTCGGTCCGGTCCGGCTTCCTATGGACCAAGTTCATGAAGAACACGGGCGGCACCGTGGTCATGTTCCTTCTGCCCCTGGTCTCTTTCCTGGGACTCCTGGGGGTATTCTGGTCGCGCGGCAGGGATACGGTCCCCAAGGGGTCCGAGGAGCCGGCTGAAGGCGAGATTCTTCCTCCTGAGATCGCGGGCACGGTGGCGGATGAGTATGTGGACAGCAGGGACCTCGCTGCCGCGGTTCTCGACATGGCCCGCCTGGGCTTCCTGGAGCTCGAATACGCGCCGGGTCATGACGGGAGGGCCGCGGCCCTGACCGTGAAGGGAGCCAAGCCGGTCGAGGGCCTTGAGCCGCACCGCAGGTCCCTGGCAGGCCTGCTCATCGCTCCTGACTCTGCAGCGGGTTCCGGGGAAGGAGCCCGGGTCCTGGACGCGGTGTACGCTGAGACAGCCAGGCGCGGCTTCTTCCGTGAGAACCCCGCGGCTGAGCGCAAAGCTTACACGGTCGCTGGAGTCGTTCTCCTGTGCCTTGGGATACTGTGCCTTGCTGCCGGGGAGACCCCGCTCCGGTTCTTCCTGGGCGTGGTCGCGGGCTTTGCAGCTCCGTTCTTCATGGCCCGGGCAGCCCTTTCAGCTGAATGTCCGTGCATGCGCTGGGGCCTCTCTCTGGCTGCGGCCGTGGTGTTGGGCGTGGGGTTCGTTTCCCTTGAGCCCTTCATCGGAGCCGGGGGAGTGAACTGGCTCTCCAAGACGGGCACGGGCCTGATGCTCTCCTCTTTCTTCTTCTTCGCGTTCGCGCCTGCCATGCCCCAGCGCACGGCGCAAGGGTCGGCTGAGAAAGCGCGCCTGCTCTCTCACCGCCTGGGCCTGGAGATGTTCCTCCCTCCGGCGGACAAGGATCAGAGGGACGTTGAGTTCCAGAAGGGCCTGCCGTACTCCGCTGTGTTCCAGATCCGCACGGATTGGGTCCGCAGGTTCGCCGGCGCCGGAGCTGGCGCGCCCCTTTGGTGGAAACGGCGGGCCCCTGACGGCTCGACGGAAGCGCCAAAACCTCTGGCCGAGGTCCAAGCTGATTTCCTCGCGTCCCTGGACCTGCTGCTGGTCCGGGTCGAAGACCTCATGCCTTCGGGCTCGGGAGGCTGACCATGGCTGACTGCAGGATCTCCCCTTACGTCGCGACCTTCGAACCGGTCAAGGACAAGCGCGGCGAGTACTCTGACATCGTCGCGACCCTGGAGCTGCGCTACATCGTGGGAGGCGAGCCCAAGGCCGAGGGCTTCAAGTTCGTGGGCACGCTTCCCATCACGGACGTCTCGGTGGCGGACGCAGCAGGTAAGTCCATGCGCTGGGACAAGGACGCCATGCGCGAGACGCGGCTGTCGTGGAAGTTCGACCCTCCGCTCGAGAACTCGGCAGCCGGGGTCATCGCGCGCTTCCGCATCAAAGGCGCTCTCATTGGAAACAGGGATTCCAACCGGTTCGACGCTTCGTGGGTCTCGAACTTCCGGGTGCCCGTGTCCGACGTGACCTACCGCTTCGTGTTCCCGGAAGGGTTCGAGCCAGGCAAGGTCAAGTTGTCCGGGCAGATGGCCGAAAAACACACCCTTCCGGACGGCCGGAGCTGCGCTGAAGTGAAGCTTGCAGGCCCAGGGTCCTCCGGGTTCGCGGTCAGCTTCACCCCCGGTCTCGTGGTGCGGCGAGCCCAAGAGCAGACATGCTCGGGCCGCTCCTTCGGAGCTGGTTCCGGGGGCAAGCCGGTGCATCCTTTCTGGATCGCCACGGTCCTGGTGGCGGTGGGCGCCCTGTTCGTGAAAGGCTGTCAGTGGTGTCTCAAGAACCCGGATAGCTGCAAGAGTTCCGGATCCAGCTATTCCTCCTCGGACAGCGGGAGCAGTTCGAGCTCGAGCTGCTCGAGCTGCTCGAGCTGTTCGAGCTGCGGGGGCTGCGGAGGATGAGCCGTCAGCAGAGGAGCTTCAATCCAGGGGAGCCCTTTTTCCTCCAATGGCACATCACGGACCGCTGCAACCTCTCCTGCCGCCACTGCTATCGCGACAAGCCCAAGCCGGACCTCTCCGCTCCTGACCTGGCCCGCGTATGGGAGAACCTCCTGGACTTGCGAAAGGCCATGCCCCAGGACAGGGCCAGGCTGCAGATCGCTGGCGGGGAGCCCATGCTCTCCCCGCATCTCTTCGAGGTGCTCGACTGGGCCGCGTCCGCGGGACTCCAAACGCGGATGCTCAGCAACGGGGTCCTGATCGACCAGCAAGCCGCCGCTGACCTCAAGGCTCACGGCTGCGCTATCGTGCAGTTGAGCCTTGAGGGAATGGCTGAGACCCACGATTTCATCCGCGGCCACGGCGCCTTCGAGAAGGTCCTGGACGCGGCCAGGCTCTTGCGCGAAGCAGGGGTCGGGGTCACCTTTGCCGTGACCCTGACCAAGGCCGGCGCCGCGGACCTTCCGCAACTGCTGGACCTGGCCTCCCGGACAGCGGACCGGATCGGCTTCCACCGCCTGGTGCCTTGCGGCACGGGCAAGGGCTTGGCCGCTGAGATGCTGGGCCCGGCTGAATTGAGATCCGCATTCGAGCTGATCCAGCGGTACAAGCAGGAGCATCCCAAGTCTGAGATCCCGCTCAGGGACCCGCTCTGGAAGGCGTATCTCACCTGCACGCAGATCAGCCGCTACGCTGACGGCTGCTCAGCCGGCTACGGCGGCATCTGCGTCGAGTCCGATGGCACGGTGTATGCTTGCCGGAGGATGCCCATCCCCTTGGGCAGCGCTGTCACGACCCCGTTGACCGAGTTATGGGAGAGCAGGCACATGACTGGCCTGCGGGACCGCGACGAGCTCAAGGGACATTGCGGCTCATGTCCCCTGAGCTGGAGGTGCGGCGGTTGCCGCGCCATTGCCTGGGCCATGACCGGCGACCACCTGGCCGAGGACCCGCAGTGCTTCTTCCGGCCCTCCTTCACGGAAAAGCTGGGCTGGAAAGCCCTGGCCCTGGCAGCGGACCTGAAATCGCGGGAAGGAGGAGGGTGATGCCCCTCAAGGGTGGGGCTCGGCAGAGGGTCTTCGGGCCTGTCCCTTCCCGGAGGCTGGGCTTCTCCCTTGGAGTGGATGCCCTGCCCTTCAAGACTTGTGACCTTGACTGCGTGTACTGTCAACTGGGCGGAACGCCCCACAAGACTTTGAAGAGAAAGGCATATGTCGGCAGCAAGGAGATCCTCGATGAGCTTTCGGCCGCCCTGCAGGGCTGCCGAGGAATCGACTTCATCTCCTTCTCGGGCTCTGGCGAGCCCACGCTGAACACCGAGCTCGGAGCCATGATCCGGGGAGCCAAGAAGCTCTCCGGCATCCCGGTGGCGGTCATCACCAACGGAACCCTGCTCTGGCATCCTGATGTTGCCAGGGACCTGATGGCAGCGGACGCGGTCCTGCCGTCCCTCGATGCCGCGAGCGATAATATCTTCGAGAAGGTCGACCAACCGGCCCGCGGCCTCTCCTTGGAGAAGATCGTGGCCGGGCTCGCTGCTTTCCGCAAACGCTACAAAGGCAAGATCTGGCTCGAGGTCATGTTGGTCAAGGGATACAACGATTCCCTTGAGGAACTGCGGCGCATCAAGGCCTGCATCGACCAGATCCGTCCTGACCGGGTGGACATCAATTCACCGGTCCGGCCCTCGGACAAGAAAGTCTCGCCGGTCTCCGCCTCGTGCCTGGCCAGGGCCAAGGCCTTGTTCGGCCCGAAAGCCGTCATCATCGGCGGGGCCAAAAAGGATGCCCGGTCAGGGGCCGCGGCCCGGCTTGCGTCCAAGATTCGGGCGGACCAGGTGGCTGAGATGATCCTGCGCCGGCCCGTGACCGCGGAAGACGTTCGCCGGAGTTTCGGTCTCGGCCCGTCCGAGGCGGCCGAGCTGCTGGAGGAGGTCCTCAGGGCCGGCGGCATCGAGGCGGTCCGTCGTTCAGGCAGGGTCTACTATCGAGGCAACCGGCATCCACGGCGGAGGCTTTGACCTGACGGGATGGGTCTTCGGCAGATCGGTGTCAGGCATGTAATAGTTCAGGACTCTCCCCGGGGAGAGTTCAAGGGGTGGGCGGGTCCTTTCGGGACCAAGCGCAGGAAGTACTCCACATTGCCTTTCGGCCCGTGCACCGGGCAGGCCAGCAGCCCGGTTTGGGACAGGCCCAGTGAAGGCAGGACCGCGGCCACGACAGCCACGGCCTTGAGCCGCTTCTCCTCGGTGCGGACCACGCCCTTGGGCGCTTCCTTGGGCCCGAGCTCGAACTGGGGTTTGACCAGGGCCACGATGTCGAAGGGCCGGGCCAGGCAGGCGATGATGTGAGGCAGGACTTTCGTGAGTGAGATGAAGGAGACGTCGATGACCGCGAGGTCGGGCTTGGGGTCGAACTGATCCGCGCTAAGGTCCCTGGCATGGGTCTTCTCCCGACAGACCACGCGTGGATCGGAGCGCAGTTTGGCGTCGAGCTGTCCGCGGCCCACATCCACGGCATAGACCTTGGCGGCTCCTTTCTGGAGAAGGCAGTCCGTGAAGCCCCCGGTCGAGGCTCCGACATCGAGGCAGATCCTGCCGGATATCCGGATCGGGAAAGCTTCGAGCGCTGCCTGGAGCTTGAGCCCTCCGCGGGACACGAAGGGGCAAGGGGTCAGGATCTCGATGTCCGCCTCATCCGGCACCGGAGCGCCGGCTTTGGTCTCAGGCGTGCCGTCCACGAGCACGGCTCCGGCCATGACCGCGGCTTGGGCCTTGGCGCGGGTGGGGAAGATGCCTCGCTCGACGAGGATGAGGTCCAGGCGCTTCTTCATGGCGGGCAGCGGCCAATCATACTATAGTAGGATGACGCCGTGCATGAAGCCCTGAGTCTCGGCCAGTACGCTGTCCTGGCCGCCCTCGTGTTCGTAGCCGGCGTCGTGGATTCGCTCGCCGGCGGCGGAGGGCTCATCACCCTGCCCGCGTATCTCTCGGTGGGTTTGGACCCGAGCCTGGTGCTGGGCACGAACAAGCTGGGCTCCTCGGTCGGGACCGTGGCTTCCGTGGCGCGCTACAGCAGGAGCCTCAAGCTCGCATGGCGGCCTTTCGTTCCGACCGTGGTTGCTGCCGTGATCGGCTCCTACGCAGGCGCCCGGCTGGCGGTGTTTCTGGATTCCTCCCACCTCAGGCCCCTGCTCCTGCTGGCCCTGCCTTTCGTGGCCTTCGCGGTCCTCTTCAACCCCGGGTTCGGGAAGACGGACACGAGCGCCGGGCTTTCCCGGAGGCAGCTGTCTCTGCGCTCCCTGGTCATCGCGTTCGTGGTGGGAGTCTATGACGGGTTCTTCGGCCCGGGCACAGGGACCTTCTTCGCTCTCGGGATGACCGCGCTCTGCGGTTACGGGCTTCTGGAGGCCACGACCAGGGCCAAGATCCTCAACCTCTCCACCAATGTCGCCGCGCTCCTGGCGTTCCTTGCCGCGGGAAGGCTCGACCTCAAGCTGGGGTTGGCCATGGGGGTCGCGAGCCTGGCCGGACACTCGGTTGGGGCGCATCTTGGGATCAAGAAGGGCGCGGCTGTGATCCGGCCCGTGGTGCTCCTGGTGTGCGGAGCGCTGTTCGTTAAGATTGCCGTTGACTTCTGGTCCGGCCGCTGAAATCGGCGCTAAGGGGCCGCATCCTCCCGGCCCGCGAGCCGCAAGAATGCGATCGCGGCTGGAACAGCCAGGAAGACGATGGGGTTCTCGCTTCCCACGCGCCTGATGGCCAGGCTGACGAGGATGCCCAGGCCGCAGAGCCGCAGGACAGGCTTCTTCCAGCCGGCCAGCAGAAGACCGGCCAGGACGAGGAACACGATATCGAGCGTGGTTTGAGGCGCGCGTCCCAAGCCGAAGGCCCAGAACGCGGCTCCGGCCATGAAGCAGGCTCCGCCCAGCTTGAGGGAACAGCGGCCGATGCAGTGCAGGATGGACCAGTGGCGCACGATGCCCATGACCAGCAGGAAGGCCAGCAGGGAAAGGACCGTGTCCCTGGCGATAGCCGGGTCGTACCAGCGCGACGAAGAGCGCCAGGAAGACAGGCCCCCTGAGGCCGCCCATTCCACGATGAAGACTCCCGCGAGCACAGGGAAGATCCAATGATGGTGGAGGTCTTGGAAAGCTTGTGACGAGGTCACCATGACGAAGAGGACCAGGTTCGCGATGATGACCGACGAGATCGTTCTGCCTATGAGCTACCGCTCCAGCCGGCCATAGATCTTTCGGCCGCGTTCCAGGGTCCGGCCGGATTCCATGATGCCGAAGCGCAGGGGCTTGGAACCCTCCGGTCCCGGCACTGTGACCCTGCAGGGCTGCTTGAGCTTCTGCGTGAGATGGTAGAAGACCCCCATGTCCGCCGCGTCCTCCGCCCAGCTCTGGCTTCCGTAGAGGGAGGCGAAGGGTGATCTCGCGAGCTGACGATAGGCCTCTCCCGCTTCCTTGGGCTTGAGCAACGGTCCTCCTCCAAGGCTGAAGAACTTGAGCTTCTTTCGCATGGGAAAGTCAGCTTCCTTGCCGGGCTTGGAGTAGCCGTCCCAGACATCCCACTTGGCGTCCAGGCCCTTGCCTTCTCTGAGCATGTACGTGAGAGAATCGTCCACGTACGGCGTGATGCCGCGGATGTAGTCAAAGGCATGCGTGCCTTCGTGGAGCAGGGTGTAGAGGATGCCCTTGTCCTTGTCCCCGCAGTCCAATTTGACTCCAGCGTCGCCCTTGAAGAGCGACGCGTCGCGGGCCGTGAGCACCGCGGAGAGACTCTTTTCAAAGCCCGCTGGGTTCAGGATGATGTTGACGAAGAGGTTCTTGTCTTCATCCACCAGCCAGCTTGCCATGCCGTTTCCAGTGAAGGGCTTGATGAAGCACAATCCCACGAGCCTCTCCTGAAAGGCCTTCCTCATGCCCTGCGGCAGTCCTTGGACGTGCCCGACCAGGAGAGCGCGCTCTTCCGGCGTCGGTTCGTAGGCCTGGTAGTCGGGACGGTCGTCGAATTCCCGCATCAGCTTCACCAGGAAGTCCTGGCAAGGCCCGATGCGGGATTCCAGCGGGGTCTTGGGATCGAAGATGTAGGATTTCAGCTGGAGTTGGGGCTGGGACATGAACTGGCGCCGCTCCTCCGGGGTGGGCGCGTCGTTTTGTGCTGCCGACGGGCCGATGCCAAGGAAGATGGCCGCGCACAGGACAAAGGCCGCGGTCATGGCGTGGACTGCTGACACCGGAGTGCACTCGCTCGCGCTGCTGGTCCTGGTCGGAGGAGGTTCAAGCATCATCATGTCGGTCAAGGCCGTATCATATTATAATCCAGGGGGGGCAGGGTCCTGGGTTCAATCTTCCACGCATGGCGTCTCCTCCCTTGGTCCGTTGCTTTAAAGCAACGAACCAAGGCGGACTACAGGACGCTGTCTCCAAGGTCCGCGCCAATCAGACGCCACCGCGGACGCCACATGATGAAATGGTAGGATTGGGCACATGAGCAACTTCCGCGCGGCGATCCTCGTTGCTTGCCTATCGGTCGCTTCAGCCGCTTCCGCGGCAGGTTCCTACCGGTTCCACGAGATGAGCGAAGGCCGCGTCTCTGCCGCGCTCTCCATCATCCACAAGGAGAATGCGGACCTCTCTTCGCGCGTGGCCGCGGTCAGCGAGGCTTTCCTGGGAACGACGTACAGGCTCGGGCCCTTGGGCGAGGGCCAGGACGGCGAGTTCGACAAGGACCCGCTCTACAGCTTCAAGAAGGTGGATTGCACGACCTT
>JACRNU010000090.1 GCA_016234805.1 Elusimicrobiota bacterium | reverse complement strand
TGCAGTGCAGGCAGGTGCCGGGGGTCAGGGATGCGTCGCAGTGGAGGCAGACCTCATCGTCGGTCCAGATCGGGCCCTCGCAGAAGGGACAGGTGGTTTCTTCCGCGCTATCCATGGTCGGGACGCGCTGCTTCAGCGCCTCTTCTTCGGCAGGACTCCCGGGGCGGACGCTTCCTTCAGCAGGCGCACCATGCTTGCGATGGCCTTGCAGTAGTCACCGAGGTGCATGCTCTCGTTCTCGGCATGGTGGTTGGCGTAGGGGTCGCCCATGCCGATGAGGACCACCGGCACCCCGCCGAGAGCCTTGGCAAAGGGCTCCACGAAGCCGATGGAGCCGCCGCAGCCCATGAACACGGGCTTGCGGCCGTAGCCGGCCTCGAGGGAGCGGCCCGCCGCGGCGAAGAGAGGGCTGTCGGGCTCGGTGCGCCAGGCCTTGTTGAGGTTCGCTCCGGAGAAATCGACCTCCACGCCCCACGGCGCGTTGGCTTTCAGGTGCGCCTTGAGACGCTTGGCCGTGGCCGCTGGGTCCATGTCCGGGACGATCCGGATGCCCAGGTGGCACCAGGCCGATTCATTGATGATGTTGGCGCAATCCTTGCGCGAGGAAGCCTGGATGGCGTTGACGGAGAGCGCGGGCTCGAACCAGATCTTGCCGAAAATGTGCTTGCCGTTGCCCAGCAGGCGGCTCTTGGGGAGCAGGCCGCTCTGGAGCCGGAAGGTCTTCTCATCGTAGGGGAGGGACTCGAGCGATCTCCGTTCCGTCATGGAGGGGATCCGCACCCGGTCGTAGATGCCGGGGATGGCCATGCGGCCGTCCGGCCCGGTGAGCGAGGCGATCATCTTGGAGAGGGCCTGGACCGGGTCGGGCATGGGGCCTCCCCAGACGCCGGAGTGGACGGGCTTGGCCGCGGTCCGGACCGTGACATCCATGGCCACGAGCCCCCTCAGCGAGGTCGTGATGGAGGGCGCGCCCGTGTCGTAGTTGCCGGTGTCGTGGATGATGATGGCGTCCGCGGAGAGCTTGCGGCTGTGCTTCTCGACGAAGCGCTCGAGCGAGGTCGAGCCGATCTCCTCCTCGCCTTCGACGAGGACCTTCACGTTGACGGGCAGGTCGCCGCCGACCTTGAGGTGGGCGGCGACCGCGCTGGCGTAGACCGTGATGGCCGCCTTGTTGTCCGCGGTGCCGCGGCCGTAGAGCCTGCCGGAGCGCTGGGTCGGCTCGAAGGGGGGCGACTTCCAGAGCTCGGGGCGGCCCGGGGGCTGGACGTCGTGGTGCGCGTAGAGCAGAAGGGTGGGAGCCCCCGGGGCGTGCAGCCAGTCGCCGTAGGCGTAGGGATGCGCCCCCGGCAGGCGCAGGACGTCCACGTTCTCGAAGCCGCGCAGCTTGAGGAGCGAGGCCACGGCCACGGCGGAGTGGTCCACGTGGCGCGGGTCGAATCCCTCGAAGCTCACGCTCGGGATGCGCACGAGCTCCTTGAGGTCGGCCAGGTACTGGTCCTGGCCTGAGAGGGCGTAGTCCACGGCGCGCTGGATGTGGATGGTCATGGCCCATTATATAATACGGGGGGCGCCGGGGGGGTCCGGGGGGGAAGAGGGCCCGGAGGGCAGTGAAAAATTATAGGATTATGATACGGATGCGGAACCCTCCACGGATTTCGGCCCCCACAACTGCGCGCCTCCCCGTGGGGGAGGCTTGCGGCAAATGAGCATCCTGCCGCGTTACCTGATGCGGACCTTCCTGCCGCTCTTCGCCCTGTGCCTCGCCCTGTTCACCGCGGTCCTGCTGATGAACACCTTCCTCAAGCTCTTCAGCCTGGCGGTGACGAAGGGCATCTCCCTGGCGTGGATCCTGTCCTGCTTCGCCCGTCTCCTGCCGTATTTCATGAGTCTGACCGTGCCCATGGCCTTCCTCGTGGCCCTGCTCATGGCCCTGGGCCAGTTCTCGGAACGGGGGGAAGTCATGGCCCTGCGCTCTTCGGGGTTCTCCTTCCGGGAGATGACCTGGCCTTTCCTCGCCATGGCCGTGTTCTTCTCCGGGCTCCTGCTCTGGGTCAATCATAAGGTGAGTCCGGAGGGACTGCACTCCTTCCGCAGCCGGCAGTCCCAGGCCACCCAGCAGCTGGCGCGCATCGACCTCGAGCCCGACTCATACGTCAATCTGGGGGAGTGGAGGCTCTACGCGAAAGAAGCCGATCGCGCCACCGGGGGCATCAAGGACGCCTACCTCGTCCGAGCCGGGGTGGACCGCGGCTTGAGAGTGAGCGCTCCCCGGGGGAGCCTGAGGCTCAAGAAGGGGCAGGGGTTCATGCTTGAGCTCGAGGACGGCACCCTCCAGCTTCCGGGCCGGACCGCGGAGAAGTTCACCTCCGCCGCCTTCGCCCGCTACCGGCTGTTCATCCCGCTGGCGGCGCCGGTCACGGTCACCCGCGCGGCCGACACGCAGGAATTCAAGTCCCTGCATCTCTGGGGGATGGCGCGAGCGCCCGGTATGCCGAAGGAACGGCGCAACGAGTACATGGTCGAGATCGCGGTGCGCAGCGCCGGGGCCTTCTCGCCGTTCGTCTTCTTCTGGATCGGGGCTCCTCTGGGGCTGGGGTTCCATCGGTTCGGCAAGGGCAAGGGCTTCGTGGTGAGCCTCGGCATCCTTTTTCTCTTCTACGGATTGCTTGCTCTCGGCATCGGACTGGGACGCCGCTATGACAGCCTGTCTTTCGCCGCTCCCTGGATCGCCGACGTGGTCGGTTTGGGGCTGGGCGGCTGGCTGACCCTCAAGGCGGTCGAGCGGTGAAGATCTTCTCCGTCTACATGGCCAAGCGCTTCTTCAAGCCTTTCGGCTTCGGCCTGGGCCTGTTCGCGATCCTCCTGTTCCTGGGCACCGTCTTCGACCGCATGAGCGCCCTGGTCAAGAGCCCGGCTTCCATCGAAGTGATCCTCGAGTACCTCTGGCTGGAGGTCCCGTACTGGGCGATCCGGACCATCCCCATGGCGACCCTGCTCGCCACGCTCGTGGCCATGACGGGGTTCGTGCAGAGCGGGGAGGCCCTCGCGGCGCAGGCCGCCGGGTTCCGGCTGCGCGACTTCTGGAAGCCGATCCTGTGGTGCTCGCTGGCGGTGGCGGTCCTGAGCTTCGCGGCGCAGGAGACGATCCTGCCTTTCTGCTACAGGCGGTCCCGGCACCTGTGGACCGAGAAGATCCGCCAGGCCTGGGAGTTCGACAAGTATCTGAACCTCGCCATGATCACCGAGCCGGGACAGTTCGTCCAGGCCAAGCTTTTTCTCCCGAAGCAGTGGTTGATGGAGGGCGTCATCTTGGAGCGGGTCGGGGCCGAGGGCATCACGCGTCAGATCGAGGCCGAGAAGGGTTCGTTCGACAGCACCCCCATGCGCTGGGTCTTTTTCAACGGCATCGACAGGACTTTTCATGACGGCAAGGTGACCGAGAAGAAGTTCAAGAAGCTGGTCTCGGACATGAGAGCCGCTCCCCAGGACCTCATCCCGAGGACGCGCAGCCCGGAGGAGATGAGCCTTTTCGAGCTGAGGCGCTACGCGCCCAAGGTCAAGCACCTCGGGGTGTCCCCCCGGGAGTACATGGTCGCGGCCCATTCGAAACTGTCCTTTCCGATGACGAATGTGGTGATCTGCGCGCTGGGGATCCCCGTGGCACTGCGCCTGCGCCGGGCCGTGAAGATCCTCAGCTTCTCCGTCGCGCTCGGGGTGTCGTTCCTTTTCCTCTGGTTCATGGAGATGTCGCGCGCTCTCGGCGTCAGCGGCAGGCTCCCTCCTCCTCTGGCCGCCTGGACCGCCAACATCCTGTTCGGCGCGATCGCGGCGTTCCTCATCAGGCGGTATGACGTCTGAGCGCGCCCTCGCGCGCTCATATATTCACAATAGGTTCGTAATAGTTGGTTAACAGCGAACCTTTACACTCCTAATCCATGCGGACCGCTCCCGTGCTCCGGATTCTTGCCGTCTGCTTCTGCCTGGCCAAGGCAGTCGAGGCGCAGCAGGATTCCGCCGAGTCCACCTGGGTGGCGGATGGGCCGGTCTACGCGATCACGGCCTCATCGGCCGTCACCTACATCGGCGGGGACTTCACCCGGGTCGGGTCCTACACGGGCCGCGGGGTGCCGATCCTCCTCACGGACGGCAAGGCCGCGGCGGTCTATCCGATGGTCAACGGCGAGATCCTGGCCGCGGCTTCGGACGGCGCCGGAGGGTGGTACATCGGCGGAAGCTTCACACGGGTCGGGGGTCTCGGCCGCAACTACGCAGCCCGCATCCTGGTCACCGGGACCGTGGACACGAGCTGGAACCCCAACGCCAACGGCACGGTGCGGGCGCTGGTCATGGGTTCGGGCAAGGTGTTCGCCGGGGGCGACTTCACGGTCATCGGGGGCGCTTCCCGGAGCCGCCTGGCCGCGCTGGACTCCGCCAGCGGGGCCGCGGCGGCCGGGTGGGATCCGGGCCCGAACAACGTCGTACGGGCCCTGACCCTGGCCGGCTCGACGCTCTACGCGGGCGGGGATTTCACCGTGGTCTACGGCCTCAATCGCAGCAAGCTGGCGGCGATCGACGTCACCGCCGGCGTCCCGGCCCCTTCCTGGAATCCGGGCGGGACGCTCGGCGTCAACGGACCGGTGTACGCCTTGACCGTGCTGGGGTCCTCGGTGGCCGCGGGCGGGGACTTCACGACCGTTGACGGCTCGGCACGGGGCTACTCCCTGACCGTGGACTCGGGCGGCGTGCTCACGGCCTGGGACCCTCAGCTCAACGGCGCGGTCAGGTCCATGGCCTTCGCCGGCGGCCGGGTCTTCGTGGGCGGCGACTTCACCTCCGTCAACGGCGGCATCGCCCGCAGCCATCTCGCCGCCCTCGACGGGATCACGGCCGTAGACGCCTTCTGGAGCCCGGACCCGAACGGCACCACGGTCTCGGCCCTGGCGGTCCAGGGGTCCACGGTGCTCGTGGGCGGGGACTTTACCTTTCTCGGCAACGCCACGCGCAACAGCGTCGCCGGAGTGGACATCGTCATCAGCAGCGCGACCGCTTGGAACCCCAACGCGAACGGCTCTGTGAAGGCCCTGGCCTCCAACGGGGCCGTGGTGTACGCCGGCGGGAGCTTTTCCAACATCAACGGGATGGACGCTCACCTCAACATCGCTGCGGTGGACAGCGGAAACGGGAAGGTCCTGGCCTGGGGGCCGGACGCTGACTTGCCGGTCCGGGCCCTGGCCCTGGGTCCGGGAGGCCTCTACATCGGAGGCGATTTCAGCACGGTCGGAGGCCAGGGGCGCAACTATGTCGCCGCGATCGATACCATGACCGGGAATCCCGCG
>JACRNU010000079.1 GCA_016234805.1 Elusimicrobiota bacterium | reverse complement strand
TCGAACGACGCCGGAAGCGTGCCGTCGCCCAAGGAGACAAGCGACGATGCCAGCCCCATGGGTATCCCCTTCTCGGCGTTCGAGGGAACACTCTACCATTTCTCGTCGAGAGGCCGGCTTAAGTGAACGGCATTGCGTTTAATCGGGCTCCTTTTCCCTTCTCGGCCGTGAAACACTCGTCGCTCATCGGGTCATAGATCCCTCCGAGCACGGGTTCGCCCTGCCGCAGGAGCCCGATGGAGACCGTGAAGACCGGAAAGCCGTGGGCGTAGTTCGTGGTCCCGTCGAGGGGGTCCACGATCCAGAGGAACTCGGACCCGCGGGAGCTCGAGTGGTCCTCCTCGGCGAGCACGTCGTGGTCCGGGAAGGCCCGGCCGATGATGGAGAGGACCGAGCGCTGGCTCTCGAGGTCCGCCTCGGTCAGCAGGTTGGCCCTGGACTTCTCGCTGGCCTTGACCTTGCCGAACATGCGGCGCAGGATGGCTCCGGATTCGAGCAGGGCGTGCCTGAGGACCACCTTTTGGGAGGCCATCAAGCCCTGCCTCCTTTGAGATGGAGGATGAGCAGGCGAGCCAGGCCGGCGGCTCCGGCAGCCGGAGCTTCGATGATCGGCTTGATGCCCGCGGCCCGCAGGGCGGCTGTGGTGATCGGTCCGATGGAGGCTGCCAGGCAGGTGGAGAAGAGCCTCTTCCTGCGGCTGGCGTTGATGGTGGCCGTGAAGACCTTCACCGCTGATGGGGATGCGAAGACCACAGCATCCGCCCCTCGTACCGAGGCGCGGCGCAGGGCCGCCCTGCCGGCCGGGTCCGGAACGGTCCGGTACGCCTCCACCACGCTGACCACGGCCCCGGCCCCGCGCAAAAGGCGGGGCAGGGTCTCGCGACCTTCCCGGGCTCTGGGGAAGAGGACCCGCTGGCCCGCTGCCCGGCCCATGATCCTGGCCAGACCTTCTGCCCGGTTGGATGTGGGCACGCGGCCTCCCTTCCAGCCTGCTGCCTTCAGTTCTTTGGCCGTGGCTTCCCCAACCGCGAAAAGGCGGCCAGGTTCAGGCAGGGGAAAGCAGCCGAGTCCGCGGGCCCTGGAGAACAAGGCCCGGACCGCGTTGGCGCTCGTAAAGACCACGGAGTCGTAGCCGGCCACTTCCCTGATGGCCTGGTCGAGCCCTTTCATGCTCGCTGGGGGGATGGTCCGGATGAGAGGGGTCAGGATGACGTGTGCCCCTGCTTTCTTTAGCCTGGAGGCGAGCTCCCGGGACTGGGACTCGGGCCTGGTGATGATCACGGTCCTGCCGGAAAGGGGACCTGGTTTTCTCCGGAGGGGCTGGGCCAAGGGCGTCTTCATCGGATTGTCTTCTTCTAGTCTACCATTTTTGGCATTGGGTGACCCGTTCGATTGACACCCCCCCGGCGGCTATGTTATATTGACTTTTCACCTCAACGATATGCCTCCCAAGGAAGGCAAGCCCCCAAGGGATATGCCAGCCACGAAGACGACTCCACCGACCAAGACCGCTTCTGTGAGGAAGACGGTGCGGGTTTCGAGCATCCTCTCCGAGGACCTCGTCACCATCGTCTCCCCTGCCCCGGAGAAGATCGTCCTCATCGAGTCCATGGTCCGGGGGCTTTGCCAGAAGAAGGGCCTCGGCGATCCCCAGCCGTTCCTCGCCAAGGTCTTCGAGCGGGAGAAGAAGATCAGCACCACCCTCGACACGGGACTGAGCCTTCCCCACAACCCTAGGACCGAGAGGGAGTCAGGCGCTCCCGCGGGCAGCGATCCGTTGAGCATCCTTTCGAACATCTTCGCGTCCCTGGCCGTCATCCCGGGCGGCATGGCCGACCCCAACGAGAAGGACATCCCCATCAGCGTGATGTTCCTTTTCCTCTCCCCGGACCGCAGCGAGTTCTTCCCCATGCACCTCCAGTTCCTGAGGACGGTGGCGGGTCTCTTCAAGCCGGCCCTCATCGCGGAGATCGTCAAGGCCGCCACCCCGGCCGCGGTCCTCGAGACGATCCGCAAGGCCGAGAAATAGCCGCCCCGATGGCCCGGCGTCCCTCCCGCCGCGTCGCCGAAGTCGTGGTGCTGAGCACGGCCATGCTCACATTCATCTCCTTCTGGCGCGCGGCCGCCATCGTGCTCTGCGACATGGCCTCCACGGCCTGGTACATCGGCGGCATCGCGATCCAGGCCGTGGGCCCGGCCGCGCCGTGGTTCATCCTGGCGGTCATGCTCTTCTCCGGGTGCGTCCTGGCCCTCTACATGGAAGGCTCCTCCATGTTCGTGCGCGGCGGGGTCTACAAGGTCGTTAAAGAGGCCATGGGCGGGACCCTGGCCAAGGTCTCGGTATCGGCCCTCATGTTCGACTATGTCCTGACCGGGGCCATCAGCTCGGTCTCGGCCGGGCAGTACCTGGCCGGGCTCCTGAACTCCATCTTCCCCCACCTGCGCATCGATTGGCACCTGTCCCCGGCGCTCTTCTCCTGCTTCTTCGCGGTGGCCGCCGTGCTCTATTTCTGGCGGCAGAACATCATCGGCATCGAGGAGTCCTCGGAGAAGGCGCTCAAGATCATCTGGGCCACGGCAGGCATGGGCGTGGTGATCCTCGGGTTCTGCGCCTACACCGCGGCCACGCGCGGGTTCACCTGGCCGACCACGGAGCTGTCCTTCAGCCATGAGAGCCTGGGATGGCTCAGCGGGTCCGACTGGCCGCGCAGGATCGGAGCGCTCGGGATCCTCATCGCCCTGGGCCACGCCTTCCTCGGCATGAGCGGGGTCGAGACCCTGGCCCAGGTCTACCGCGAGATGGAGGCGCCCAAGCTCGAGAACCTCAAGCGCGCGGCCGTCATCATCTTCCTGTTCTGCTTCACGCTGACGGTCTCGGTCACCTTCTTCGCGGTGAGCATCATCCCCGAAGGAGAGATGCCCAAGTACGTGGACAACCTCATCTCGGGCCTGGCCATGCACGTGGCCGCGCCGCATTGGGTGAACCTCGTCCTGCAGGTCATGGTGGTCGTGGTCGGGGCCGCCATCCTGACCGGCGCGGTCAACACGGCCATCGTGGGCTCCAACGGGGTCCTGAACCGCATGGCCGAAGACGGGGTCATGCCTGACTGGTTCCGCCACCTGCACCCCAGGTTCGGCACCACGCACCGCATGATCAACCTGGTGGTGGCCCTGCAGGTCGCGACCATCGTGCTCTGCCGGGGCGACGTCTATGTCCTGGGAGAGGCGTACGCTTTCGGCCTCATCTGGAGCCTGGTCTTCAACGCGGCTTCCATCGTGCTTCTGCGCTTCAAGGTCCGGAGCGGCCGGGAGTGGGTGGTGCCCTTGAACGTCAAGGTCGGGGCCGTCCAGGTCCCGATCGGGCTCTCCGCGATCTTCCTCATCCTGACATCCGTGGGCCTCATCAACCTGCTGACCAAGAAGGTCGCCACCGTCTTCGGCCTGGCTTTCGCGGCCGGGTTCTTCCTCCTGTTCCTCCTCGCCGAGAGGTTCAACAAGGGGAAGGGCCGGGGCGAGCACCGGGAAAAGGTCAACCTCTGCAACGAGGAGACGGTCGAGGACGTGCTCAAGCACGTCGAGAAGCCCAACCGCGTGCTCGTGGCCGTGCGCGACCCCAACGGCCTGCACCACCTGGCCAGGGCCCTGGAGAACCTCGACGACGACACGACCCAGATCGTGGTCCTCTACTGCAAGATCCAGCACGGCATGAGCTTCGGCGGGGACATCGAGTCGCTCGGGCCCGAGGAGGAGCACGTCTTCACCCGGGTCGTCGAGGCCGCGGAGAAGGCCGGCAAGTCCGTGGTGCCCCTCATGGTTCTCTCCAACGATCCCTTCTACGCCATCGCCCAATCCGCCCAGGCCGTGGGCGCCTCCGAGGTGGTGCTCGGGAGCTCCGGCCGCATCAACATCGAGAACCAGCTCGAGCGCCTGGCCATGACCTGGGGCGCCCTGCAGAAGGCCGACCAGGCGCCCGTGACCTTCCGCGTGGTGCAGAAGGGCGGAGCTGAAATGGTGGCCGAGCTGTGATTTTACGCATCATCAAGCACGGGGAGAAGGTCCTGCGGCAGCCCTGCGAGAAGGTGGACTATGCTGCGGTCAAAAAGGACCTGCCCAGGCTCCTGCGGGACATGTTCCAGACCATGTATTCGGTGCGCGGCGTGGGCCTGGCCGCGCCTCAGATCGGGCTGAACCTGCGCCTGTCCGTCATCGACGTCAAGCCCGAGGGCAAGAGCCGGCGCCTGGTCCTCATCAACCCCGAGATCGTCTCCAAGTCGGGCAAGCTCGTGCAGGAGGAGGGCTGTCTCTCCCTGCCCGGGGTCTATGCCGAGGTCGAGCGCTGGTCCCATGTCGCCATGAAGGCCCTCGACGCCCGCGGCCGGCCCTACGAGATGACGGGCGAAGGCCTGCTCGCCCGGGCCTTCCAGCACGAGGTGGACCATCTCAACGGCAAGCTCTTCATCGACCACCTCGACTTCATCACCAAGCTCAAGGTGATGTCCGCGATCAAGGACGTCAGGAAGAACTGGACCTAGGGTCATGTGGCGTTAGACCGAGCAGATTATGACTATTCTCCTTTACTTGGCAATCGCTGTCGGGGTTGCGCATGCGCATGCTAGGAATCAGTCCATTCCCGAAGCACAACCTGAAGGAACTTGGTCCAAACAGCAGATTATTGAAAGGCGAGGCCTGGCGAATTCAGGGCTGAGCAACCCTCCCGTTTTTCTTGAACTCGAATACGCCGCGCCCTTGTCTTTCAACGAAGACCGGGATCTGTTCGTCGCTATCCATCGTGGCAACACCACAAGTGGCCACTTTGCAGTTTATCGGCGACTCAATGAGAGAACTGACGACAATGGTTTCCCGCGGTTCAGGTTGCTCGCCGAGTTGCCAGGACAGGCGGGCGGATGGTACTCCAAACCAGATCTCTTCTCATTTCGGTCTCACCGTATTTTGCACGTCACCCATCATGAGGGCAGCAGGGTCAGGGATCACTACGACTATTTCTGGCGAATCACTCATTCGGCTGATTCGGCAGAGTTCGTCAATTTCATCCGGGCAACGACCGACTACCAAGGCAGACTCAACAAAGATGAGATCATCCGGAAAGACGAAGACAGCTACTTTTCTGACGGATGTATGGCTTTTCGGTTCTCGATCTGGAAGCAGGACGATAGAGATTGTTGTCCATCAGGCGGCGAGGTAACGGGCACCTACGATGTCGTCCCTGATTCCGTTAGCCCCGCAGGCATTAAGATTGCAGCCAACTCATTCGACCGACATCCTATTCCTGGTTTTTCTACAGCAAGGGCATTATGCCCCAGGGAGGAAACCAAACCGTAGCACGCTTGTGGCTAACAACTTAGACAAAACCAACATGGACAGCCTGACCGCGTACTCGCCCGGATATTTTCAATTCGCGGTCTTGGGGGGTCTGCGCTGATGACCCATCTCAAGGCGCAGGTTGCGCGGTTGGGGCAAGGCGAGTGAAAGTCGTCTTCTACGGGACGCCGCAGGTCGCGGTCCCGTTCCTTGATGACTTGGCCTCCTCGCAGGAGGTCGTCGGAGTCGTGACCCAGCCGGACAAGCCGGCCGGGCGAGGGCTGTCCCTGGAAGCTCCCCCGGTCAAGGCCAGGGCCCTGGCCTTGGGCCTGCCCGTGTTCCAGCCTGCCCGCTCAGCCGACATCGCGGCCCAGGTCTCACCGCTCGCCCCGGACCTCGCGGTGGCTGTGGCTTTTGGAAGGCTGCTCGATCGAGAGGCTCTGGCCGTGCCGAAGCTGGGCACGCTCAACGTGCACTTCTCTCTCCTGCCCAAGTACCGGGGAGCTGCCCCGGTCCAGTGGAGCCTCGTGGCTGGCGAGACCAAGACCGGGGTCACGGTCTTCTGGCTCGATTCGGGCCTCGACACCGGGCCCATCGCGGCTTCGCGGTCCGTCGAGATCGGCCCTGACGACGACGCTGGAGCGCTCTTCGAGAAGCTCGTCCCCCTCGGCCGGGCCCTGCTCGCCGAGACCCTCGCGGAGATCGCTGGCGGCAAAGTCCGCCGCGAGCCGCAAGCGGGCGAGCCTTCCCTGGCCCCGCTCATCGAACGAGAGCACGCGCGCATCTCGCTGGACCGGAGCGCTTCTTCCATCCACAACCTCGCGCGCGGGATGTCGCTCGGGCCCCGGGCTTTCATGGACCTTGACCTCAAGGGCAAGCTGATGCGGCTGACGGTCTGCCGGACCTGCGTCGATGCGGCGGCTCCAGAGCCTGGGGACCCCATGCGTCCTTCGGTCGGAACCATCGTCGCTGTTGAGAGAGGCAGGGGTTTTTTGATAGAATGTGCGGAGGGAAGCCGCCTCTGGATCCTTTCAGTCCAACCTGAAGGAAAAAAGCAGATGCCGGCGGTAGATTTCCTCAACGGCGCGCGGTTGAGGACCGGCGATGTATTGCGGGTGCGTTGAGGACAGGCGGCGCGAAATTTGAAAGTCCGCTCATTCGAAGTGACGCTGACGGTGGTCGGCGTGGCATTGACGGCGTTCCTGGTACTGCAATGGTCTCTAGAAAGCGTCATCCACTCGCGCAAGACGGTGACTGTGCCCGAACT
Organism: Elusimicrobiota bacterium; assembly: GCA_016234805.1. GTDB lineage: Bacteria > Elusimicrobiota > Elusimicrobia > UBA1565 > UBA9628 > JACQWX01. Next base: position 14,338 of record JACRNU010000079.1, on the reverse strand, counting down.
CAGGGGCAAGTCGCTGTCTGCGGCTCTCGACCTTCTTGGTCCCGTGAACCTCGGGCTCAAGAAGGATGGGACCGAATTCGACAACAAGGTCCCTGTGGACGCGGTCCTGCGCCAGATGCCGCCGGCCGGCACGGTGGTGCGGGAGGGCAAGCTCATCCGCGTGACGGTCAGCCATGGGGGAGTGACGGTCTTCGTCCCCAACATCCTCGGCATGCCTCTGCGCAACGCCGAGATGCTCCTGCGCCAAGCCCAGCTCATGCTGGGCGAGCGCGGCGAGACCTATTCGCTGAGCGCGGAGAAGGGCGTGGTGCTCTCGCAGACCCCGGGCCCGGAGGCCAGCGTGGAGCGGGAAGCCCTCGTGGACGTGGTGATCTCGGGCGGCCCGCCGCCCAACGGGGTCGTGCTGATGCCGGACTTCAACCGCAAGGACATGGCGGAAGCGATGTCCTGGTCCGCTTCGGCGGGGATCAAGGTGAGCGTCTCCACGGACCCGGCGTCGCTCTTCCCCTTCGGGGTCATCCTCAGCCAGAACCCCAAGCCCGACACCGTGGTGGGGCCGGACGCGAAGGTCTCGGTCACCATCAGCGGCCGCAAGAAGGGGCCGCGGGAGGGCACGGCGTCGCGGACTTTCCACTACGAGGTCTCCCAAGGAGCCAGCGAGAGCCTGGTCCGGATCGTCATCGCGGACAAGTTCGGCGAGCGGGAGCTCTTCAACGGCCTGCGCAAGCCGGGCTCGAAGATCGACCTTCCGATCCAGGACGTGGCCGGCGGCGGCAGGGTGAAGATATACTTGAACGGGGTGCTCGTGGAGGAGCGGGACTTGTGATGGCCATCTCCCCGCGCCAGGCGCCCGCTGGCGTCCAGATCGTCCCGTCTTTGCTGTCCGCTGACCTCGCCCGCCTCGGGGCATGCCTCGACGCGGCGCGGGAGGCCGGGGTCCAGTGGGTGTCCGTGGACGTCATGGACGGCCACTTCGTCCCCAACATCAGCTTCGGGCCGGACCTCATCCGGCTCATCAGGCGGCGGCCCGGTCTTTTCGTGGACGCGCATCTCATGGTCTCGAACCCCGAGGTCTCCGCTCCTTTCTTCATCGAGGCCGGGGCGGACATGGTGGTCGTCCACTATGAGGCCTGCCGGAACCCGCGTGCCGCGCTCAGGAGCCTGCGCCGGGCGGGCGTCCTCGCGGGCATGGCCGTCAAACCCCGCACGCCTGTCTCGCGCCTCCTGCCCCTGCTTGCGGACATGGACCTCGCCCTCGTCATGACCGTGGAGCCCGGCTTCGCCGGGGCGAAGTTCCTCGGACCCATGATGTCCAAGGTCCGGGCCCTGCGGCGCGCCATCGACGCTGCGGGTTTTCCCTGCCGGCTGCAAGTGGACGGCGGCATCAGCGCGGACACGGTCGCGGCCGCGGCTTCGGCCGGAGCGGACAGTCTCGTGGCCGGGACCGCGGTCTTCGGCGCGAAGGACCTCGGGGCCGCGTTCAAGTCGCTCAAGAGAACGGCGGAGATTTCGTTCGTAAGAAGGAAAAGGAGGGCTTGATGGAAACATGTCTCGCCCCCACAACTACTCGCCTCCCCGCGGGGGAGGCGAGTGACCTAAGGAGAGCATTATGGCAGTAGTCATCAGACTTCAGCGGATCGGCAAGCCGAAGCAGCCCTATTACCGGGTGGTCGCCATCGAGAAGGCCAGGGGTTCGGTCGGCCGGCCGATCGAGATCCTGGGCTCGTACAACCCGCGGATGGAGAAGGTCGCCGAGAAGGTCCAGCTCAACGCGGGGCGCTACGCCCATTGGATCAAGGTGGGAGCCAAGCCCTCCCCGACGGTCGCCACCCTGCTCAAGGGCCGGGTGTCATGAAGGCGCTCGTCGAGTTCATCGTGGGCAAGCTCGCCAACCACCCCGACAAGGTCACCGTGACCGAGACGGAGGAGGACGGCGCGGTCCAGCTCAAGCTCGTGGTCTGCGAGGACGACAAGGGCAAGATCATCGGCAAGCAGGGCCGAGTCATCAAGGCGGTCCGCGCCCTGGTCGGCGCGGCCGCGACCAAGCAGGGCAAGAGGGCCTTCCTGGAAGTCGAATGAAGAAGGCCGCCGCCCATCGTCCCCGGTTCACGGTCGTGACCCTGTTCCCGCGGATGTTCGAAGGGGTGTTCGGCGAGAGCATCATCGGCAAGGCCCGCGAGAAGGGCCTGGTGTCGATCGACCTCGTCAACCCCAGGGACCACTCCACGGACCGGCACCGCAAGGTCGATGACCGGCCCTTCGGCGGCGGGCCCGGCATGATCATGATGGCAGAGCCGCTCTTTCGGGCCATCAAGGACGTCCGGTCCCGGTCTCGGGAGGGTTCGGCCCCCTGGGTGGTGCACCTCTCTCCACAGGGCCGCAGGTTCGACGCCGGCGTGGCCGCGGAGCTCGCGGCCAAGGGCAGCGTGGTCCTCGTCTGCGGGCACTATGAGGGCATCGACGAGCGCCTCGACACGGCGTTCGACGACGAGATATCGATGGGCGATTTCGTCCTGACCGGAGGCGAGATCGCGGCCATGGCGGTGGTGGACGCCGTGACGAGGCTGCTCCCCGGCGTGCTCGCGCAAGAGGCGGTCCAGGCGGAGTCGTTCTTCCCGTCGAACGGAGGGCCGGCCCGGCTGGATCATCCGCATTACACCCGGCCGAGGGTGTGGAGGGGCAGGAAGGTCCCGGCCGCGCTGTTGTCCGGGGACCATGGCAGGATCAGCGAATGGCGTTCGCGCGCCGCGAAAGCGGCGACGCGCAGGAAGCGTCCGGATCTGTTGAGATTGAAGGAGGCGGCATGACGGCAACGAAGACGACGAAGACCCCAGACTTCCGGCCCGGCGACACCGTGAAGGTGCACCTCAAGGTCGTCGAGGGAGAGAGCGAGCGCATCCAGGTGTTCGAAGGGACCGTGATCCGGTCCCGCGGCGAGGGCGATTCCAAGACCTTCACGGTCCGGAAGATCTCCTTCGGCGTGGGCGTGGAACGGACCTTCCCTCTGGTCTCCCCCCACATCGACCGGGTCGAGTTCGTTCGCACGGGGAAGGCCCGGCGTTCGAGGCTTTACTATCTGCGCGGGCTGACGGGCAAGTCCGCTCGGCTGGGAGAAGACGAGAGCAGGAACGCGGGCATCAAGGAAGACGCGGCCAACGCGGCCGTGGCGGCCGCTTCCGCGGCTCCGGCCGCGGCGCCGGCGGCTGACAAGCCCGCCAAGTCCGCTCCCACGGCTCCGGCTCCAGCCGCGTAGCAGGTGCCTGGCACCGCTCCAGAGCCAGGCACCTTGCCGTCCGTCAGGGCCTGTTTCGATTCGGACCTGCGGCGGGGCTCAGGGCTCGGCTCGCGAAGCGTCCTCATCGGCGTAGATGAGGCGGGACGGGGGCCCCTGGCCGGGCCCGTGGTGGCCGCGGCCGTGCGGCTCGGGGGAGAGGGCCTCGCGGACCTCGCGGCGGTCCGGGACTCGAAGCAGCTGAGCGCGGCTCAGCGCCAGGAGTGCCGGGAGGCGGTCCTCCGGCGGGCCAAGGCCGCTTCGATCGGCTGGGCCACGCCCTCCGAGATCGACCGCGACAACATCCTCGCTTCCACCCTGGCTGCCATGGCCCGGGCCGTGCGCCGGGCCGCCGCGGGGTGCGACCCCTCCAGGGTCCTCGTGATCGTGGACGGCAACCGGACCATCCCGGGGCTCGGCTTGCGCCAGGTCGCCATCCCCGAAGCCGACGACCTTTCCCTGAGCGTGGCGTCCGCGAGCGTCATCGCCAAGACCACCCGGGACGCCTGGATGCTCCGCCTGGACCGGCGTTATCCCGGCTATGGCCTGGCCGTGCACAAGGGCTACGGAACGCTCCGCCACATGGCCTCGCTTTCGGAACTCGGCCCCTGCGCCTGCCACCGCAGGACCTTCTCTCCGGTGAGCGGGATGCCATGAGCAGGGCCAAGGGGAGCCAGGCCGAATCCTCGGCCGCAGACTTCCTTGAAAAAAAGGGCTTCTCCATCCTCGAACGGAACTATCGCCTTCCTTTCGGCGAGATCGACCTCGTGGCGCGGGAAGGCGATACCGTGGTCTTCGTGGAGGTCAAGGCCCGCTCCGGGTCGGGCTTCGGCGGACCCGAGGCCAGCGTGGGCTCGGTCAAGCAGCGCAAGCTCGTCCGGACAGCCCAGGCATGGCTGCGTTCGCGGCGCTGGGAGGGACCGGCGCGGTTCGACGTGGTGGCGATCGAAGGCTCGGATATCCGCCACATCGAAGACGCCTTCGACGCTCGTCCCTGACCTACGGGGCGTTGCTGAGGGCCACGGACCGGTCGACCCTTCCCCCGGCGAAGTCGATGACGCACCATCGGTTGACGGAGATCGAGGGCGGGTTCGTGAAGACCACGCTGCCCTTGAGCCCGGCCAGACGCTCCTGGACCGCGTCCCAGTCCTCCGGGGCGAGTTCGGACAGGGGCTTGTCCAGGACCGGCCGTCCGGCCTGATCCTTGAGGACCAGCCTGAAGATCCTCAGCTCGCGCGCCCGCTCGGGAAGCTCGGCCGCGGGCGAGCCCTTCGGGAATTCGCGGCAGATCTTCTCCGGCCCCGAGCCTCCGGCCGAGTCCGCCCGATCGCGGACCAGTGCCGCGACGACGGCCAGCGCGAGCGCCGCGGCCGCGAGGAGGCGCAGCCGGTAGCGCCGTTGGCCGCGTCGTCGACGCTCCGCGCTCTCCGCGCGGACCTTCGCGGCCAGGGTTTTGGCCGCGGGCAGGGGCAGGGACTCCAGGTCCGCGACGCAGCGTTCTATGAGGAGGTCATCCCCCTCGGCAGGAGACAGGGCCTGGCGGAGGTGCCGGAGGGCTTCTTCGGTCCAGCCACGGCCGGCCAGGAGTTCGGCGAACTCCACGCGGAGGGCCGGTCGGTCCGGTTCCTTCCTAAGCAGCGCCTGGTATTCCCGGACCGCCTCGTGGACGAGGTCCCGGGAGAGCAGGTCCGCGATGCGCCGCGGGAGCCGGCTTGAGGGGGCCGGATCGGGTCGTTTCATGGCCGTTACGCTCCCATGGTACCAAAATCTCCGCTGTCCCGAGGCCGGGTCCGCGGGTATGGGTCTTTGGGCCCGAGGTTCGGACCGATAATGTCCTACGGCAGCGGTCCCGGGCGGCCCAGGCGCGAGAGTCCTGGCCCTGTTATCCTTTCTCCATGAGCTCCTCACGCAGGGCCGCGTCCTTCCTGGTCGGTTTGATAGCCTTGCCGGCGGTCCTTTTGCCCGAGCAGGCGGCATGGGCGAACTTCGGTTTCGCTCCGGACCCCGGGGATTCCTGCCTGGTCGCCTTGGAGCAGGGACAGGACGGCCCCTTCTACTGGACGACCAAGGAGCGCATCTCGGAGAAGGGGGAAGCGGCCTGGCGCAGGGTCTTCCGCGACCCGGAGTTCAAGGCCAAGTACGAGAAGCAGTACCACGACCGGGTCGACGTGTTGAAGCCGACCGGCCATGCGGCCGAGCCTTTGACGCCTCTGCCCAGGGGGCTCGCCGCGCATGAGGAATCGTGTCTGGCGACCTGGACCCGCTACTGGAGGCTCCTGGCTCGCTCGGCTCCCGGGTCCGACCCGGCGCGGGCGGTGGAGTTCACCTTCGCCCCGGAGCTCGTGGGCAAGGGGGTCTTCAACGTCGAGGACGTGGGCACCGGGTTCTTCATCTCCCGGGAGGGCCTCTTCATCACCAACTACCATGTGGCCAAGTTCCTCTGCGCCGTTCCCAAGGCAGGGGACCGGGACGCGGCCATCCCCTGCAAGGCCGGCTACACCCTGCTCTCCTTCACGGACTGGACCGATTACGTCGCCGGGCACGACTACGCCTTGATGGCCGCGCCCAAAGTCAGGAGGGACATGGTTCCCCTTCCCCTTAGGGCGGAGCTCCCCGCGAAGTGGGAGAGGGTCTTCCTGGCGGGGTTTCCCACCGAGGCCTACACGCCGGAGTTCTTCAAGGCTTTTTCCAAGACCAAGGTCTACCCGTCCCGGAACTCCGGCAAGACAGGCCCCCTTGGATTCCTCAAGTGGGACCCCCTGGTTTTCAGCACGGGCAGGCTCTCGGTTTCTATGGAGGTCACGCACCTCTTTCCCGGGTCCCCTAGGAAGATCCTGCTCGGGAGCGGGCACGACATCTTTGACCGGGACACGGCCCCCTTTTCGCTCCAGGAATGGGACCAGGACCTCGAGTCGTCCCCGCAGGAGGTGCCCTCCGGGCCGGGCTCGAGCGGCTCTCCCCTCATGGACGCGGCCGGCCGCGTGGTGGGCGTCCTGCACCGGGACGACATGTACTACTCGAGCCTGCTCATGGTCGCGGCTCTCGATCTCTGCAACCGGATCGGCTCTTCGAACTCGAGCCGCAGGTCCCTGGCCGGCCGGCTCGAGGACCAAGGGCTCTGCCCTGAGCAGGCCCCTGCCGAGGCCCTGGGAGAACGGGTCTCCGGGTCGCTCCAGCGTCTCGATGCGGTCCTGGCCCTCCCCGCCGCGGTCTTCGACGGCGGCCGAGGCGCGGGGCGGCATTCCGCGATGCCAGCAATCTTTGCTAGACTTGGAGCGCCATGAAGATAGAGAAATATGTCGGCACGATCCGCGAAGCGGTCCAGCACATCAAGAAGAGGGTCCCGGGCGCCGGCTGCAAGGTCGGCGTCATCCTGGGCAGCGGCCTCTCCGAGGCCGTCCCTCACCTCGAAGGCATGAAGGTCGTGCCCTACACCCAGATCCCCCATTTCCCCAGGACCACGGTCGCGGGCCACGAGGGCAAGCTCATCTTCGGCCGCCTGCACGGCGTCCCCATGGTCATCATGCAGGGCCGCTTCCATTATTACGAGGGGCACTCCATGGAGACCATCGCCCTGCCCATCCGGGTCATGGAGTACCTCGGACTCAAGTGCCTCGTCATCACCTCGGCCGTGGGGTCGGTGCGCCGTTCCATCAAGCCGGGCCACTTCGTGGTGCTCAAGGACCACATCAACCTGATGGGCCGCAACCCCCTGCGAGCGTTCCACGAGGAGGAGTTCGGGGAGATGTTCCCGGACCTCACCGATGCCTACGACCCCAAGATGCGCCGGGTCATCCTCTCTCTGTGCCGCAAGCGCAGGATCCCGATCCATGAGGGAGTGTATGTCGCTGTGGGCGGCCCATCCTACGAGACCCCGGCGGAGATCCGGGCCTTCGCCATGCTGGGCGCCGACGTGGTCGGGATGTCCGTGGTCCCGGAGGTCATCGTGGCCCGGCAGATGGGCGTGCGGACCACGGTCCTGACCTGGGTGGCGAACATGGCGAGCGGCCTGCCCGGGGCTTCGCTCAACCACACCGAGGTGCTGGCTCTCGGCAAGCAGGTCTCCGTCCGCCTCAAGGGCGTGCTCCACGACCTTCTGCGGACGGCTTCGACCTCGCTATGCGGTTCCTAGACCTCATCGTCAAGAAGCGCGGGGGCCTCAGCCATACCCCCGAAGAGATCCGTTTCATCGCCCTTTCCGCGGCCAAGGGCTCGGTGCCGGACTACCAGCTCTCGGCATGGCTCATGGCCGTGGTCCTCAACGGCATGGACACGGCCGAGACCGTGGCCATGACGCGGGAGATGCTGGCCTCAGGCTCCAGGCTCTCCCTGAAGGGCTTCGGACGGCCCAAGGTGGACAAGCACTCGACCGGCGGCGTCGGCGACGGGGTCTCCATCGCGCTCGCCCCCCTGGCCGCGGCAGCCGGGCTCGTGGTGCCCATGATGTCCGGCCGGGGCCTCGGGCACACGGGCGGCACGCTCGACAAGCTCGAGGCCATCCGGGGCTTCAAGGTCGACCAGCCCGAGGCCGCCATCAAGCGCCAGCTCAAGAGCCTCGGGGTCTGCATGTTCGGCCAGACCGCGGACCTCGCCCCGGCGGACCGCAAGCTCTACCACCTGCGCGACGCTACCGGCACCGTGGAATCCCTGCCGCTCATCGTCTCGAGCATCCTTTCCAAGAAGCTGGCGGAGGACCTCGACGCCCTGGTCCTCGACGTCAAGACCGGCTCGGGCGCCTTCTTCGGGGATTTCGACCGGGCCCACGAAGGCGCTGAGGCCCTCGTGGCCGTGGCCCGCGGCCTGGGCCTGAAGGCCGCGGCTGTCATCACCTCCATGGACCAGCCCATGGGCAAGTATGTCGGCAACGGGCTCGAGGTCCGCCAAGCCGTGGAGGTTCTTCAGGGAGTGACCACGGCTCCGGACTATGTCGAGTGCCTGCTGGTCCTGGGAGGCTGGATGCTCAAGCTCGGCCGGCTGGCCCGCACGCCGGACGAGGGCCGCGATCTCTGCGAGCAGCTTATCCGCAGCGGAGCCGCGCTCGACCGCTTCCGGGACATGGTGGCGGCTCAAGGGGGCGACCCCCGGGTCGCTGATGAGCCGGACCGCTTGCCCAAGGCAGCCAAGACCCTGACCGTGCAGGCTCCTGTCTCCGGTTTCGTGACCCGTCTCGATGCCCGCGGCGTGGGCATCGCGGGTCTCCTGCTCGGCGCGGGACGCACGAAGATGGAGGACCGACTCGACTATGGGGCCGGGATCGTGCTCGAGAAGAAGCTCGGCGACCGGGTCCGGAAGGGCGAGACCGCGGCGGTCCTCCATGGACGCGACGCCCGCTGTCTCAACGAGGCCCGCAAGAAGTACCTGGAGGCCCTGGCCATCGGAGCCCGGGCGCCCAGGATCCCGCCCATCGTGAGGAAGATCCTATGCCCGGCCGGCTGACGGTCTCGGAGCACCCCATCGTCCAGGAGAAGCTCGCCATCCTGCGGGACCGCAGGACTCCCCCCCACGAGTTCCGGGCCGCCATGGGAGCCGCTTCCTCCCTGCTCGGCTATGAAGTCCTCAGGGCGGTGCGGACCCGCAAGGCCGTGGTTCATACCCCACTTCAGAGGGCCAAGGTCGTGGTTCCGGACCAGAGCGTCACCCTGGTCGCGGTCCTGCGCGCCGGACTCGGCATGCTGGAAGGCATGGTGAGCCTGGTCCCGTCGGCGCGCATCGGCCACATCGGCCTCTACCGCAACGAGGAGACCCTCAATCCCGTGCGCTACTACGTCCGCCTGCCGCCTGACCTTAAGGACTCCTTTGTGGTGGTCTGCGATCCCATGCTCGCCACCGGAGGTTCGGCTAGCGAGGCCATCCGCATCGTCAAGACCGACGGCGCCCGCCACATCGCGCTCCTGAGCCTCATCGCGTCCCGCGCCGGGGTCAGGCGCGTGCACTCCGTCCACCCCGATGTCCCCATCTTCACCGCGGGACTCGACGCCAAGCTCAACAACAAGGGCTACATCCTGCCGGGCTTGGGCGATGCCGGGGACCGGCTCTTCGCCACCTAAGCTAGGAGCACTTGTTGGGCCAGACGCAGGTCGTGTAGTCGCCGGCGCTGGCCTGCTTGGAGGCGCGGATCACCGCGACCTGAGGCTGGGGTTGGGATTGGCAGAGGTTGGGCCACACGCAGGGCTGGACCTGGGCGACCTGTTGCACGGGCTGTGAAGCGCAGAGGTTCGGCCACACGCAAGGTTGGACCTGGGCGGTCATGGGGCTCATCGGGCTGAGGCTCGCGATCAGGATCAGTTCGAACATCGTCATATCCTCCAGAATCTCACTACAAGGATAGTATACGGTGTCCGGAGGTTTTCCTGAATGAGAGCAGTCAACGGCTGGCGTTGATGCCTATCATTGACCCAAATCAACGGGGACTACGCCGCGGCGCCGGACAGGCTCTTGAGCGCGTCCGGGTTCAAGATGAGGATGTCCTTCTCCTCGCGCCGGATGAGGTCCCGGGACTCGAAATCCTTGAGCAGGCGGACCGTGGTCTCGATGGTCAGCCCGGACATCTCCCCGAGGTCCCTTCGCTTGATGCCTGAGATGATGGGGTAGGGCTTCCTTGGCTGCATCATGCCGATGAGGGTGTCGGCCAAGCGGCCGCGGGCGGGCTTGAAGGCGATGTCCCGGGCTTTGTTCTCCCCCCTGCGGACGTCGATGGAGAGGACCTTGAGCAGGGCCAGGGCGGAGTTCGGGAACCTGGTGAGGAAGTTGAGGAACGTGCGTTTGTCGATCATGGAGACCACGCTCTGCTCCAGGGCCTCCACGTTGCTCGTGTAGGTTCCCTCAGCGAGCATGGCGATGTGGCCCACGAGGTCGCCGGGGTACTCGATGCGGGTGGTGAGCTGCTGGCCCGTGCGGCTGGATTTGTAGACCTTGACCTTGCCGGTGCAGACCACGTAGAGGGCATGGGGCGCTTCCCCCTCGTACATCACGACTTCCCCGGTCCGGAAGGTGTGCGCCAGGCGCATGTCCTTCCAGGTCTTCTTTGCTTCCTTGGTGCCGATGAGATCGTAATAGCAGTTGGTCCTGTAAGGGCACCAATCGCAGTTGGGAGCGTCTTTTTTCGTGAATGCCATGATGGTGTCAGACATTGCGCAAGTTACGCAATGTCTGACACCACCATTGTATCATTCTCCGTCGGAACCCGCAACATGAAGCGAGAAAGGAGCGTTTTATCGCTCCTTTCTCGCTGGCAGGACAACCGGCTGACTATCTGCGGGCCTGCAGCCGCTCCATGGTGGGGCCCATGAGGGACTGGTATCCCGGCAGGTCCCGGATGGGCTCGAGCTCGGAATCGGTCCTGGCCAAGAGCGAGAGCTTGCGGAGCTCAGTGTCTGAGGGTGCGTTCTTGAAGGACTCGCTCAGGCTGCGCAGGGACTGGGCGTACTTCCCGGACACGGCGTAGGCCAGGCTGAGCTGGTAGTAGGCATTGGAGTTTCCGGGCATCTCCTGCACCGCGAACCGGAGGGCCTTGATGGCGCCGTTCGTCAGGCCCAGCCTGTTGTAGGCCGTGCCCATCCGCTCGTAGACGAGGGAGAGCTGGGTCGGGTTGAGGACCGCGGACTCCTGGTTGAGGACGAGGGTCTCGTTGTAGCCGTCGATGGCCTCGCGGAACCGGTTGAAGCGGAACTCCTCCTCCGCGGCAGCCAGGCGCCGGAGCGCGGCGGAATCGGCCTGGGACTCGGCGAGGATCTGCCGCCTCTGGTCCGGGGGCGTGTCGCGGATGGCGTCGCGCATCTCCTCCTTAGAAGAGTCGTTAGCGGCGGTGCCGGCCATGGCCACGGCATTGGTCCCGGTCTCGTACTCCGAAACGATGCCGCGGTTCAAGTCGCTCTTGAGCATGGAGGAGAAGAACGGGTCGTTCTTGACCATCTTCACGAGGGCCTTGTCCTTGTTGGCCGCGCGCGCCTTGCGCAGGGCGAGCGCCAGGTTGGCAGCGGAGCGCGGGACATCGTTCATGCGGTAGCGCAGCCGCGCGGCATAAAGAGGAAGCATGGGGTTGTTCGGGGAGGACTGGAAGGCCTTGCGGTACGACTCGATGGCCTTCTCGTCCGCTCCGACCGCCTCGTAGCAGAGACCCATGCTGTGGTAGACGCGGTAAGGCGCCGTGACCGTGTCCAAGCCCGGGTCGAGAGCGATGGCGGTGTTGTAGGTCTTGATGGCCGCGGCAGCTTCCTTGCGGTCCGCGTTCTCGGGCGTGCCGCCTGCGAACGCTTTCTGGTAGCGGGCGTAGGCCAGCATGAAGTGCGCTTCCGCTGATCCGCCCGCCTTGGCCGCCTGGGTGAACTCCTGGATAGCTTGGCCGTAGTTCCGGTCCTTCATGCTCGCGATGCCGGCGTTCATGAGGGCCTTGTGCCCGGCCTGGGCCGATTTTCTCGCCGCGAACGCCGAAGGGGCGCTGAGAAGGATCACGACCGCGGCGGTGAGGAGTTTCTTTGAGTCGGCGGGTTTGGCTTCCATACTAAAAGTATAGCCGCCGGGCCTTGCGCGGGCGAGGGTCGCAGGGCCCTGACTACGATGGGTCCTTGGACCCACTCGGTTCTTGACACACTGTTGGCTTGAAATGCATCATGTCTTAGGTGGCAAAATCCCATGGGATTCGTCATCCTAGGAGGAGTCTGGAAATGCGTTTTATCGCTTTGAAGGACGTCTATATCGCGCCTCTTATCCTAATATCAATATATGCGTCCGTTTCCGCGGAAGGCAAGAATGTCACGGTCACCACGACCCAGGTCCTGGCCGGGTCCCAGGAGGAGGTCGTGGAGATGATAAAAGGCGAGTTCTCCCCTGAGACCTACTCATGGGCCCATATGGCTGACGGGTCGTTCCAGTTCGAGCCCGCGAACCGGTACAGCGCCAAGGCCGTGTTCCGCTTCTCCCCTTCCGGGGATGGCGAGACCGAGGTGGAGATGTCCGCCACGCAGTTCAACAACGAGAATGCCTTGCGCAAGTGGGAGGAGCATGTCCTGGCCCGGGTCCGCGAGAAGCTCAGGCTTGCCCGCGTGGCTGCCGAACGCACCCTTCCCGAGGCCGCGGTCCCGGGACCGGGTTCGTCTTCCGGATCCGAGGCCGGCCGCGTTTCCGGGAGCCGGAAACCGTCCTTCGCGTCCGATGTGGAGCGGCCCGGCTTGAGCCGCGCCCCGAGGCCGGATGACTTCGCGGTCGTGGTCGGCATCGAGAAGTACCAGATCGTTCCCTCCGCGGATTACGGTGAGCGCGACGCGACCTCGTTCCGTGACTACCTGCTCGGTCTCGGCGTTCCGGAGGAGCACATCGTCCTGCTCACCGGCAGCCGCGCGACCCGCACCGGGCTCGTGAAGTACGTCGAGGAGTGGCTGCCCCGCAACGCCTCCGCGGATTCCAGGGTCTATTTCTTTTTCTCGGGCCACGGGGCTCCGGATCCCGAGACCGGGAAGGCCTACCTCGTTCCCTGGGACGGGGACCCCCAGTTCCTCGAGAGCTCCGGCTATCCCCTGTCCAAGCTCTACGACGGGCTGGCCGGGCTCAAGGCCAGGGAGGTGCTGGTCGCCCTCGACTCCTGCTTTTCCGGCGCCGGAGGCCGCTCTGTCCTGGCCAAGGGCATCCGGCCCCTGGTCGCCAAGGTCAGGACCGACGCTCCTGCCTCGGCCAGGCTCTCGGTGCTGACCGCCTCGTCTTCCGAGGAGGTCGCCGGGTCCCTGGAAAAGAAGGGGCACGGCCTCTTCACCTACTACATGCTCAAGGGGCTCCAGGGCGAGGCGGACGGGGACAAGGACGGGCACGTCACGCTCGGCGAGCTGCATGGCTATCTGAGCAAGTCGGTGGGTAAGGCCGCCAGGCTCCAGAACCGGGAGCAGTCCCCCCAGCTCAAGGCCTCGGACCCGGGCCTGCGGGTCTACTAGTTTGCTATAATTCCCGCTCCACGGTGGTTGCCCCGGCTCACGCCGGGACTGCACCGCGTAGGAAACTGTAGCGGTGGCTGTAGCTCAGCCTGGTTAGAGCGCTTGGCTGTGAACCAAGAGGCCGCGGGTTCGAATCCCGTCAGTCACCCCATTTGATCCGCACGCACTCTGATCGCAGATCGGTTCAAACTCATGGCTGGACCGGCGGGACGCTAGAGGCGCACGCCCAGGCCGGTCTGCAAGTAGGCCCCTGAGCCCAGGTATTCCCCCGGGAACCAGGACAGGTTCTTGACGCCCGCGCGCGTGTGCAGGAAGAGGCGGCGCGGGTCCGGGCCCGAGCCGAAGGTCCAGATCGGGACCTGTAGGGTGGCTCCCAGGTTGTAGGCCAAGTGGCCTTGTCCCGCCTCTGCCGAGGACAGCGGCGTCGGGTCCGTGATGCGGCTCAAGAGCGGCTGGCGCTGGAACTGGACATGGGCGCCCAAGGTGATGCCGCGCGGCAGGGAGATGCCGCGCACGTCGAGGCCGGCGCCGTAGCGCTTCTCGTAGCGGTTGTCCCCGACCGTCCAATAGGCGTTGGCCAGGGCGCCGCGCCAGCGCACGTAGTTGTCCTGGAAGTACTCGACGCCGAAGGGCGAGAAGAAGACCCGCAACGACGGAAAGTAGTCCGCCGCGCCGCTTAGGCGGATCATGGGCAGGCGCGCGGTGTTGCGCGCTCCGACGAGGTAGTCTCGCCCCCAGACGTAGAGCGCGGTCCACATCAGGGGGTCGGCGGCCTGCAGGTAGAAGGCGGTCTTGATGTCTCCTGTCTTGAGCTTGTAGCCGTCGACCTCCCGCGCTCCGTAGCGGTTCCTGTTGAGGTAGTGCAGGTACCAGGTGAAGTCGGTGGAGAAGCCCGGCCCGGAGACCCTGCCCGATGCCCCGGGCTGCTGGCTGTCGATGAAGGCCTGGTCCAGGGTCCCGATCTCGCCGTAATCCATCAGGAACCTGGCTCGGTAGAGGAGGAAGCGTTGGGCCGCGGTCGCGTTGACGGACCTCGCGGCCAGGAGCTCCCTGCCCTGCTCGTAGGCGAAGGTGAGTTCGGCTTCCATGGGCAGGGCCATGGCGCGGCTGTAGGAGTCGGCGCCGCGGCCGTCGGGTTGGCGCTCCG
>JACRNU010000089.1 GCA_016234805.1 Elusimicrobiota bacterium | reverse complement strand
CCCAGGGGCCTGCCCGTCACGGAGCGCACGAGGTCGCTCGCGCGCAGGCGCATGCCCTGGCCGTGGATCTTGGTCCGAAGCCAGTTCAGCAGAGGCTTGAAGTCGCCCTTGGCGAAGGAGTCCTCCAATCCCGGGACGTCTTTTTTCGCTTGGGCATAGAATTGCGCGGCGTAGAGGTTGCCGAGGGTGTAGGTCGCGAAGTAGCCGATGAGGCCGAAGGACCAGTGCACGTCCTGCAGGCACCCGCGCCGGTCGTCCGGGACCTTGATGCCGAGGAGCTCCTCGAAGCGCTTGTTCCACGCGGCGGGGAGGTCCTTGACCGCGAGCTTGCCCGAGAGCAGGGCCTGCTCGAGCTCGAAGCGGAGCACGATGTGCAGGTTGTAGGTGGCCTCGTCCGCCTCCACCCTGATGTATGAGGGCTCGACCGTGTTGACCGCGTGCAGGAAAGGTTCGAGCCCGACCCCGGCCAGGGATCCGGGGAAGGTCTCGGCCGCCACTGGGAGGAAGAAGGTCCAGAAGGACCGGCTGCGGGCCACGAAGTTCTCCCACATGCGCGACTGCGACTCGTGGATGCCCAGGGACACGGCCGAGCCCATGGGCGTGCCGTAGTGCTCCCTGGGCAGGCCCATGTCGTAGAGCGCGTGGCCGGCCTCGTGCATGGTGCCGAAGAAGGCCTCGTTGAGGAAGCGCTCGTTGTAGCGGGTGGTGATGCGCGTGTCGCCCGGGCCCATGCCCGAGCAGAAGGGATGGACCACGGTGTCGATCCTGCCGCAGTTGAAGTCGAACCCGATGGCTTCGGCGGCCTTGCGGCAGAAGCTCATCTGCTTCTCGATGGGGAAGTTCCTGGTCAGCAGGCTCGAGTCCGGCCGCTTGGCTGCGCCCGCGATGCGCTCGATGACGGGGACGAGCTCCTTCTGGAGGTCGTCGAAGACTTTCGTGATGTTGTCGCAGGTCTCGTAGGGCTCGTATTCGTCGAGAAGGGCGTCGTAGGGGTTCTTCTTATAGCCCCAGCATTCGGTCTTCTCGCGGGTGAGCTTCATGAGCTTCTCGAGCCAGGGCTGGAACTTGGAGAAGTCCGACTCCTTGCGGGCCGCGACCCAGGCTTCCTGGGAAAGGCTGCTCGCGCGCACGAACTCCTCCACGAGGCGCTTGGGGAGCTTGGTCTCCCGGTCGTACATGCGTCGCAGCTCCCGGAGATTGACGGCCTCCACGCAAGCGGGGTCCTTGACCAGGTCCGAGGCCTCGCACCTGGCGAGGAGCTCTCCCAGGGCCGGGTCCACGCACCGGTCATGGATCATGCCGGCCAGAAGCGCCAGCTGGTCCGCCCGGTTCTCCCCACCGCCCGGGGGCATGTAGGTCTCCTTGTCCCAGTGAAGGACGCTGCACACGGACCCCAGGTGCGTGGCCTCCTTGCTCCTGCGGACGAGGTCTGAGTAGCTTTCCTTGATGGAGGCCGGCGCTGTGGCGGTGGTCATAGGTGTTTCTCCTTTCTAGTAAGAGTCCCAGGCGGAACCCCTGCTGTCGGTGTGGCTGCAGTTGATGAGGAACGCGCCGAAGTCCTTGTCCCGGGGGTTCGAGACATACGCCCACCCGCCGGTGTCCGCGGCAGAATTGTCCGCGAGACTGGCCAGGGAGTGGATGGCAGCCGAGACCGGATGGTAGTAGGGCAGCTCGGCTGCTGGAGGGACGGCGTATTTCGTGAAGAAGGCCGCCAGGTCGGCAGGCGGCTTGCCGAGGTGCTTGAGACGGTACTCCTGCAGGTCGGCGCGGATCTTGCGGAGCGCGTCCCTGGTCCTTCCCTCCTGGACCTCGCGGCCGTCGCCTTCGGGCGAACCGAGGATGAGCGAGGAAGGGTCCGGCGCCTTCGGGGCTGGGCCGGGCAGAGGCGCTCCCGGCGGCGCGGCATCATCCTCGGGTTCCCCCTGGGTTGTCTTGGCCGCGGGCATCGTCCTTTGAACGGAAGGATTCCGGACCTTGTGCGCCAGGAAAAGCGTCAGGTCCACGGCCAATGCCAGGCCGAGCAGTCCGGCCAAGGCGATGAAGGCGGTCTTGTGGGACTTCGGCTGGGCCGGATCAGGGGCCGGCCCAGCCGCGGCAATCCCCGCCGGAGCGCCTCCCGCGCCGGGCGGTTCGACCGGGAAGGCCGATGATTGCGCCCATATCTTAGGCAGCCAGTAGACAAAGGCGAAAACCCCCAACGGCAGTCCGGCAAGGACCAGGATGACCTGCAGCCAGGGAGGGATGGCTTCGTTGATGGCGCGGCCCAGATGCCACGCCACGCTCGGGCCCAGGGAATTGTTCTTGGGATTGCGGGCCATATAGTAGGCCCTGCACTCCCGCGTGGTCGGCTCAGCCTCGAGCCTGCCGCTGCCGCTGACCCTCCGCCCGTCCACGTTGAAGGAGTACTCCACCTGGAAATAGGAAGTCCCGTTCCTCTGCTTGACCTCGGCGTACCTGTCGCTGAGGAAGCACTCTTCCGTGGAGCTGTCGTACGGCGCTTCGCACCCGGACAGGGAGAGCAGGAGGCCTGCGCATCCAAGGAGCCCGCCGGCCGCGGCGAAGACTCGGGATCGGGTCTGTTGTCGGGCCATCCGGCCCATTCTAGCGTATTTGAAGCGCCGGAGTCCTAGGGTTGGACCACGTCCCGGCGCAGGGCGTCGAGGTCGACGTTGAAGTCGTGGGACTTCTTGAGCAGCTTGAGGAGCTCGTCTCCAAGCAGCTTGCCGGCCTCGATGTCCGAGGGATGATGCACGCCGCCGATGACGCGGTTCAACGCCGCTTCGTCCGCGCGGGCCAGGAACTCGGCCTTGCGCCGGGGCGCGAGGTCGGAAAGGATGAGGCCGAAGAGCCTGGACAGGGTCGCGTGCCCGCTCGGGTAGGCATAGCCTTTGGGTTTGCCGATGCACGGCCAGAGCGTGGAGTCCACCAGGAAGGGCCTGGGCCTCTGGAAGCGTTTCTTGAGCAGCCAATCCGCGAGGCCCGCGTCCGCGCTCACGCGCAGGAAGAATACCGCGGCATGCGGCGGGAGGGGCTCCGGCAGGGGGCTGATGTCTCCGAAGAAATTCCCGTAGGTGGGGTTCTCCTCGTACGCGGCAGCGGCGCACTGCATGGCGGTGCGATCGTCCTGCCACGCGTGCAGGGCCTTGAAATCCTCCTGATCCGCGGCGGAGCCTCTCTGGGGCGGGGGCGGGAACCAGCCCAGGGAGGGAAGATTCTTTTCGTCGAGGTAATACGATTCCGGCGCGGATCCGGCTTCGACCGCCGGGGCTCGCTCTCCGAAATAGCGGCCCAGGAGGGCGTCCGCCATGCCGGCCCAGGACGCCGCGCTCAGGGACGCGACGATGATCCACGCCGCTGCGAGCGATCGCGGGGCCTTTGCCATCATGCGCATGCCCTTACATGATAGCACGGAAAGCTCCGCGGGCACCCTCACGGTTTCGTGCCCGTGAAATAGCCGTCCCAGTAGAGGAACTGATCGAGCGCATCCGGGCTCCCCCAGTTGAGGTACGACCATGCCTCGAAGGCCCTGACATCGAGCCCGCGCTCGACCGCGAGGTCCCCCACCGAATCCAGGTAGACCTCGCCGCCCACCTTGACCCCGCGGGACAAGAGCTCTCCAGCGAGCTCGGACAGGAGCCGGCTGGTGCGGAAGTAGAATGTGCCGACCAGGAGGAGGTCCTCGCGCGGCGAGGGGCCGAGCGCTTTTTTGACCGAGACCCTCCGTATGCGTCCCCCGCTTCCGGCGTCGATGTAGGAGTAGCTCTCGGGACTCCGGCGGACATCCGGGTAGCCTCTGACCCCGACGACGACCAGGTCCGGCCCCTCGGCCAGGAGCTTCTGCCACGCTGCCTCGTCCCATAGGAGCCCGTGGTCGCAGCTCGACACCAGGACCGGCTCATCAGGATCCAGGCGAGAGGCGGCCTTGGCTGCGGTCTCGGCCTGGCCCGAGGTCTGCTCATCGAGCACGAAAAGCTCCGCATCAGGCGCAGCTTGACGCACCGCGGGCTCGATGGGACGCCTCAGGGCCAGCAGCGGCGGCGCGCCGCCACTCGGCAGGAGGCCGGCCGCTGCCAGGAACATGGGCTTTCCCTTGATGGGGATGAGCGGCTTTGGGGTCCCTGCGCCTTCGAAGCGCGAACCCTGGCCAGCCATGGTCATGAGCAGGCGCGGGCCCGGGCCAGGCTTGCGGTCCCTGGCGGAGAACCTCTCGAACAGCCGATGCCAGTAAAGGTAGTCCTCCAAGTCCTCGGGCGTGCCCCACTGGCAGAAGTAGGGTATCTCGTACACGAGCACCTTGAGCCTGTCCTGGATCATGGGGTTGTACACGAGGCTCATGTAGTACTCTCCCCCGAACGCCAGTTCCCGTTCCTTGGCCGTACGGAGGTACTTGAGGGCAAGGGCTCCTGACGAGAAGAAATAGCTGCCGGAGGAGGCGTACTCGCGGGTGCGGTCCGGAGTGAAGTGCCCCTTCTCCTTGACCTCCAGGATCCTGCCGCCTTCCTCCTTGCAGTAGGCGTAGAGCGTTCCGGAGATGTAGTGCGGCTGGAAGCCGCGGTAGCAGAAGACCGCCCCGTCGCACTCCGTGCGGCCGATGAACTCCAGGAAATGCTCCGGGTCCCAGGCGAAGCCGAAGTCGCAGTAGTTGATGATGGTGGGCAGGTCCGGCTGCACCGCGTCCCCGGCCATGAGAACGGTGTGGACCGGGCCGAGCTTGTGCGAAGCGATCCCCTTGATCTCGCATCCGGGCGCCAGGGATGTCAGGACCTCCCTGAGCCGGCTGGACTTGAGATCGTCCTCGGAGCAGATGAACACGAACCGCCACTCCAGCGGGAACTTGCGCACGAGCCTGCTGATCATGGGCTCGCCGGCCACGTCGATGAGTGGCTTGGGCTCGGTATAGCCCGCGTCCCGGAAACGGCGTCCGGAGCCGGCCATGGGGATGACCACCTGCAGGGTCTTCATGGCCGTCGCCGCTCCAGGAGCTGGAGGAGGAAGATGCCTGCCACGGAGGCCAGGAACCAGGACAGGCCCCAGCGCAGGCCCACGGCCTCGAGCAGGTTGGAGGTGAAGTGCGCGATGATGGGGATGAGCAGGATCTGCGAGCGCTCGTAGATCAGAACCAGCACGAGTCCGGCCGCCACCCGTCCGATGAACCCGGCCCAGGAGAAGCCGTAGACCATCATCAACGACTTGATCAGCCGGGAAGCGTTGATGCCCAGGAAGCCGAGCACCGCGCCGAAGTCGATGAAGTGGAATCCGGAGAAGACCGCGGCGGAGATGAAGGCCGCTGACCAGAACCGGACCCGGGCGTCGCCGGACTTGATGCGCTTGAAGAGCGCGTTGAAAAGCCCCTTGCGGAAGATGAGCTCCTCCAAGGCCGCGCCGATGAGGAAGACGTAGACCAGCATGTCGAAAGGCATCAGCAGGGTCTGCTTGAGGATGGGCGGCACGGCCTCGTGGCTGGGCGAGATCCGATGCGCCGCGTAGTACGACAGATAGCTGGCCAGATAGATCCCGATGCCCCAGAGCATCCCCGCGGGAACCAGGGCTAGAGGAGTTCCGGGGAGGTCAGCGGGCCGGCTCCACCAGAGTCCCAGGGAGCGCAGGCGCTGCCATTGCTCGGAGGCTTCCGCGAAGATGAAACCCCATCCTTCCTTGCGGCAGAAGCGCCAGGCAGCCGAGGCCGCGAAAAGGGCGAGGCTCAAACCGAGCACGGCCAGGACTCCCCGAGCCCCGGGGATGCCCGGCAAGGCATCGATGGAGCCCAGGTCAGCGGTGAGCAGGACCACCATCCGGGCAGAATAGAGGGAAGCCAGGCCCAGGACGACATTGGCCACGGCCGGAACCAGCAAGGTCCTGCTGCGGCAGTAGGCGTAGACGAGGGCCAGTTGGATGCCCAGCAAGGGAGCGGCCTGCATCCAGAAGAAGCCGTGCGCCAGGAGAAAAGAAAGGCAGCAGGCCCCGATCACCGCGGCTGAGGCGAACTCAGGATTCCGGCCCTTGAATCCCAGGCGTCGGAACAATGCTCGGAATCCGACAAAGCCTGCCAAGGCATAGACCTGCCCCAGCACCTCGATGGCCGTGACCCTGGCTACGAGGTGCGGCCAGGATTGACGGAGGATCCATTGTCCCGCTTCCGTCTGCGCAAGACCCAAGCCCCCGGAAACGAGCTTGAGCGGGGAAACCAGGACCGCTCCCCCCAGCATCGCGAGCAGGGAGACCGGGACCCAGTTCATCGCGGCTTTCAAGCCGCTGAGCAGCCAATTGACGAACGCCGGGACCGACCCCCCGCCGACTTCGGCCTCGAACCGCTGGTGCTCGGTGAGCGAGGCATCAGCCTGGCGGACCAGGGACATGATGCTGGGCAGGCCGCGGTCCAGGAGGAGCGTCACTCTTTCCGAAGCCTTGGGAAGACCGAAGGCCGTTCCTTCGAAGGGCCGCGGGACCCGCAGGAACTTAGACGCTGTCAGGGCGAGGACGCCCAGCCCGGTCAGCAGGGTCAACGGCACATGGATGCCCAGGCCTTTGAGGCCAGCGATGCCGAAAAGGGCATAGCCGCTGGCCTCCAAGGCCTTGGATAGAGTCCTCATCTTCCGGTGTCATGATACTCCATTCCAAGATGGCTTGCCACTCTCGACCTCAGGCCGGGAGAATGCGACAAAACCTATCCCGGAATCACCGACTAACAGACCCTATTCCTCGGTGAGGCCCGGGCTTTGGGAACTGTAGCCGGCTACAGTCAGCGTCTGTCCTGGCCGCGGCAGGCGGCGCTTTGGTATCCTCTATATCCAATGGAGAACAGGCAGGGACTTCCGACGGTGGTATGGTCTCCTGAGCCGGCTGAGCTCCCCGCTCCCCGGCAGGGCGAGGTCCATGTCTGGAAGCTGGTCCTGCCCGTGTCTCCCAAGGCGCTGGCCGGGTGCGAGGCGCTCTTGTCCGAGGATGAACTGCTCAGGATGGGGAAGTTCGTTTTCGAGATCGACCGCCAGCGCTTCGCTGTGGGCAGGGGGAGCCTGCGCAGGCTTCTGGGAGGATTCTTGGGCGTCGCTCCCCGCCAGCTGGTCTTCAAGCTCGATCCCGGAGGCCGTCCCGTACTCGCGGATGGCCGGCTGGCCCGGAAGATCGGGTTCAATGTCTCGCACTCTGGGGCCCTCGTGCTCCTGGCCTTCGCTGCCCAGGCGGATGTCGGGATCGACGTGGAGAAACTCGACCGGGAGGTCGACGCGGACCTGATCGTCCGCCAGGCATTCTCCCCAGAGGACCAGGATGCCATCGCCCAAGCGCCCGAAGCGGAAAGGCGTCTTGAGTTTATGACGCGCTGGACCTGCAAGGAAGCGGCGATCAAATCCACGGGAGCGGGACTCGGCGTGCCCCTGGATTCTGTTCGGCTGGACCTCGCCAAGGACCGGGAAACAGCGTTGATCGGCTCACGGGACGGGTCCGCGCCCAGTGTCGTGGCAATCATGCGGTTTGGGCCCATGGAGGGCTATGCCGCGGCTGTCGCCACCGAGGCCGGCCTGGATCGTCCCAGGTTGCGTTTCTGGGACCCGCGCGCCGGAGAGCCGTGATCCGGGACCTTGCGGAACCCGACGCCCTCAGAGGTTTTTTCGCCCGAGAGAAGCGATGTAGATGGTGAACTCCTCGTCGCCGTCGAATCCGAGGACCTGATCCACGGCTGTCTGATTATAGGCGCCGATGGCGCAGACGCCGCAGCCGAGCGCTTCCGCCGCGATATACAGATTCTGTCCGACGTGGCCCGCATCGATGGCAAGGACCTTGTACGCGGCCTCGGCATAGCGCCACTCCATGCGGTAAGGGATGACCGACCATATGAAGGTGACGGCCGAATCCCGCACGAACGGCTGCAGGAAGAAACCTTGCTGGTCGGTCAGGCGCGCATCCCACGCGGTCTTGTCCCCATGATGGACCAGGGCATGCTCGAGCGGCAGATATCGATGGATCGCCGGTGCCATTCCTTCGACGCGATTGACCACGAGGTAGGTTTCAAAGGCGTGCCGGCCGCCCGCTGATGGGACCGTGCGCAGGTTCCTGGCCGGTCCATGGCTTTCAATCCCCTGCGTTGCCCATAGGAAAAACGACAGTTCCTGGAGCTGTAGCGGGTCGGGTCGATACTGGCGAAGGCTCCGTCGGCCCCTGATCAGCGCATGCAGATCGACGCT
>JACRNU010000088.1 GCA_016234805.1 Elusimicrobiota bacterium | reverse complement strand
GAGGCGTTGGCCTGGTACGCGCGCAGGCGCGTCAGCTCGGATTCGTCATCGCGGATGGAGGAGGCCAGCCCCGCCATCTCCGAACGGGCCTCCCGGAGGATGTCCGCCCCGCGCTTGTGATGCAGGCCCAGGGCCCAGACCAGCCCCCACATCCCGAGGATCTCGACGCCCAGCACGGCCCGCTCTGGCGCGGCCGCGGCCGCAAGCACGAGCCCGGCGGTGGTGACCATGAACAGGAACATGACGTGCGCCTCGGCCTCGCGCCGGTAGTCGCACCAAAGGAAGATCAGCCCGTAGAGCGGGAAGAGCCCGGGCCCCAGGCCCGAGGCGTAGATGAAGAGCACCGAGAGCGGCGCGAAGACCAGCGTGGCGCCGAGCAGGGTGACGAACCGGTAATCGAACATGTGTCTTAAGCCTCCCCCAAGGGAGGCGCGAAGCTGTGGGGGCAGAGCGCCAAAGGCGCTCACGGAGCCCCCTATCCAAAGCGTCCGCGAGAGCCCCGAAAGGCTCCCGCGGAAATCCTGGAGGTGTCGAGAATCGCACTCGAGTCCAACCATCTTCCGTCGCGGCCGCTACAGGCTTAGTCCGCCCTTACGACCCGGGAAAACCGGCGGACGGGTGCTCCCGGGGTGTTCCGTTTTCATCTCGACGCCCGCCCCGACGAAACGCGCGGTGCGCACGCCCAGCCTGCTCATGACGCCGGCGCTCCCCCAGCAGGTGTCAGGGACCGGCGTAGGCTACTCGCTTATTAGGCGGTGGCCCAGGCCAACTGTGAGTTGGCTTTTGTTGTTTTGGTCGGCTTTTATCCTGGCGCTGACCAACCAGGGCCTGCTGCCAACGACCTGAATACAGCTGTCGAACCTATTCACCCCCATGTGCCGGCTTGAACGCCATGCGTTCAAGCCGGAAGGAATGCCGTTTCATCAGGCCTTCCTTCTCATATTGTATCAAAATGCCCTGTATGAATCCGTGTGACTTGAAGGCCCCGCGGTCTTCAAGCCTTCGCCGCCCCGGCCGCCACCGCCTCCAATGCCCTCATCATCTCCCCAGCCGAGACGTAGCGCTTATCGGGGTCTGCCGCGAAGGCCTTGGCAAAGACAGCGTCGAGTCCCGCCGGCAAAGACGCGACGACCCGGGTCGCCGGGGCGAAGGACATGTTCGTCTTGTTGAGCAGCATGCCCGCGCCCACGCCCGCGAAGGGCTGGCGCCCGGTCAGAGCCTCGTAGAGGCATATCGCCATGGAGTAGACGTCGGCTTCCTTGCGCACGACCCCGGTCTCAGCCTCCGGAGCCATGTACGGGGGCGTGCCCATCACGGTGTTGGTCATGGAGAACTTGACCGCCGCGTCCTTGGCGACCCGGGCCACCCCGAAATCCATCACCTTCACGCAGCCCTCGTCGTCGATCATGATGTTCGACGGCTTGAGGTCCCTGTGGATGATGCCCCGGCCATGGGCAGCGTCGAGGGCCGCGGCGATGCCCTGGAAGACCGGCACGGCGCCATCCAAGGACATCGGCCCCCCGGCCGTGATGCGTTCGAAGAGCGTGCCTCCCGAGACGTACTCGAAGACCAGGTACACCTCCTCGTCGGCCTCCACGATGGAGTAGATGTCGACGACATTCGGGTGGTGCAGGGCGGCCACGGTCTTGGCCTCGACGAGGAATCGGTCGCGCTCCTTGCGGTCGAGCCGGATCTCCTCGCGCATCTTCTTGATGGCGACCTTGCGCTTGAGGGAACGGTCTCGGCCCTCGAACACGATGCCCATGCCCCCGGCCCCGATCTGCCGGACGATCTCGTACTGGCCGCGCAGCACCGTCCCGACAGCCTGCGGGGCAGGACTGCCGCGGCCGGGCTGCGGGACCGCTCCGACGCCGGGCGCCGCGCCGGAAGACCGCGCTTCAACCGCGGTCCGCGTCCCGGCCGGAGCCGAGCGGCCGCCGGTCGCGAACGCGAAGAGCCCGACAGCGAGGAGCACGCCCACCACGGCCAGGGCCAGGCTCCCCAGCCTCCGGCTGGAGCGCTTCTCCGGAACAGCGCCGGACTGGGTCGTCATGGGCCTGGCCTCGCCCGGGAAGAGGAACAGCAGGTCCGAATCCGCGGGCATCTGCAGGGCGGAATCCAGGCTCGACTGGAACTTCCGGTCGATGGCCGCGGCCAGCCTGAGGTTCTCCAGCATGGCAGCCCGGTCGCCCAGCCCGCCCAAAGCGTAGGCGCGGTTGGCCAGGGCCGAGGCATCGCGGCTGTTGACCGCCAACGCGGCCTCGGAAGCGGCCAGGGCCTCTTTATACAGCCCCATCCGGTTGAGCGCGAAAGCCTTGGAATTGAGCAGGGCGGGATTGGCCGGCGAGAGCTTCAAGCCCGCGTCAGCGTCCGCGAGAGCGGCCTTGTAATCCCGCATGTTCGCGCTGGCCACGGACCGGTAGAAGAGCGCTTGCCCGTTCTTCGGATTGAGCTCCACGGCCCTCGTCGCGTAGGAGCGCGCTGCCTCGAGGTCGCCCATGCGCAGGGCCTCCACCGCAAGCTTGACCTGCCCCGCGGATTGGACGTTCTCCGGCCGCGTCATGTCCAGCTTGAACCCCGCCGCGGAGCCCGCGCCGCCTTGCGGTCCGGCCGCGGAGAAAGCATCCATCCCGCCTCCTCCCTGCCCGGCAGCGGCCGCTCGGGCCGAGCCCGAGGCGTTCGGAGCGCGTCCTTCCGACAGCCTCAGCGTGGCGAAAGCAGCCTTGTTCTCCGGGTCCAAGGACAGCGCCACCCCCGCGAATTTACCCGCGGTGGAGTAGTCCCCCATCATGTAGCTGGCCTGGGCCCTGCCGGCCAGGGCCGCCACGTTCTGAGGATCCCTCACGATGGCCTGGTCGAAGGACCCGGCCGCGTTCTGGGGTTTCCCCTGCCCAAGATCGGCCTGCCCCTGATTCACGCCCGGGTCCGGGGGAGGAGGCGTCGGGGGAACTTCGGAACCGCAGGGACCTCCGGCTTTGGGGATGCCCCCGCAGACCCTCTCGAAGACATAACCGAGCTTGTTTTCCAGGGCGCCGCGCACATCCGAGACCGCTGTCGCAGCGGTCTCCGTTGCGTTCCTCAAATAATCCCCCAACCCCCCTCTCATGGTCTTGCCATGCGTATTGTGGGACCCTTGAAGATTGTCCTTAGCCGATTCAAGACCATCCGACAGGCTCGATGCCTGGTCGTGATTCCGGCCAAAGGCGCCCGGCTCCGTCTCATCACCGGGCCGGACCGGTTTCCCGTCCACAGAAGCCAAGCCTGAACGGAACTTCCAGTGAACATTGTCCATGGACAGTTTGTAAGGCGGGGAACCCTTCTCCAGCTTTCCGTCTTTGACCTCGGTCTCGGTCTGGGCAAAACCGTAGGACCCGAACACCAGGAGCCATATCCCCCTCTTCACCCCTTCGTTGTCGGAAGTCTGGAGGATGTTATTGAACTCGGCATAGGTGCCTTCCTTGAAGAAATTGTCGATGCTTTCGCGTATCCGATCTTTGCCCCCTCCTGGGCCGCCTCGCTTGTTGCCCCTGCCTTGATTATCCTGATTCTGGACGAATTCAGAAGCCGTAGCAAGACCCTTCTTGCTCGGGTCAGCGGCGAGCAACGCTGCGGCATCGAGCTGGTCGGCTTGCGTCACATGCGTCGCTGCTTCCGGCGCTGGAGGGAACGCGGCCTGCAGAGCAAGTTCCAACGATTGCGGCATCTCTGATTTCGGTGCCTCCGGTGGGGAGATCGTATCCGAGGCCAAGGAGGGTCGGGCTGACAGGACTTGAGAAAGCAGGAAAATCATTGAAAAACCGGCATATTTAAAATTCATAGGGGTTCCCTCGGGGCAAGTTGATAGGCATCACACGATAAGTGTATAGCCAGGCAGGTGATTTGTCAAGTTTGAACGAGATTCT
>JACRNU010000096.1 GCA_016234805.1 Elusimicrobiota bacterium | reverse complement strand
GGCGCCCTTGACCTGCCTTTTTTCAGCCTCGCCGCGCAGCTGGAGCACGATCTCGTGGGCCTGGCCCACGCCGGTCGCGCCCACGGGATGCCCCTTGGCCTTCAAGCCGCCCGACGGGTTGATGGGGATGCTCCCGCCGATGCGCGTCTCTCCCTTTTCGAGCGCGATGTGGCCCTCGCCCTTCTTGAAGAACCCGACCTCCTCGGAGTTCGCGATCTCGAGGATGGTGAAGGCGTCGTGGAGCTCGGCCACGTCGATCTGTGAGGGCTTCAAGCCCGCCATCTTGAACGCGGCCGCGGCCGCCCCCCTGGAGGCCAGCAGGTCCGTGGGGTCCTTGCGGTCGTGCACCGCGTGGGTGTCGGTGGCCTGGCCCACCCCCGCCAGGCGGACGCGGGGCTTGGCCGTCTTCTTGGCCGCGTCGCCGCTCGACAGGATGACGCAGGCCGCGCCGTCCGAGACCGGGCAGCAGTCGTAGAACCGCAGAGGGTCGGCCACGATGGGGTTGTTCGTGGAGGCCTCGGGGCTGTCGATGATGCCCTCGAGGGTGATCCTCTCGTGCAGGTGCGCGTAGAAGTTGTCCATGGCGTTGTCGTGGTTCTTGACCGCGACCATGCCGAGGTGCCTCGGGGTGGCGCCGTACTTGTCCATGTAGAGCCGGGCGAACATGCCGGCCAAGGACGGGAGGGTGACGCCGTAGATGCGCTCCGCGAGCGGGTGGGACAGGGTCGCGACGAACTCCGTGGACTCGAGGTCGTTGACCTCGCGCATGCGCTCGGCTCCGATGACCATCACGGTGTCGCACATGCCCGAGGCGACGGCCATGAAGCCCTGCTTGAGGGCGGACCCGCCCGAGGCCGGGCCGTTCTCGACGGTCTCGGCCATGGCGGGAGCGAGGCTCAGCTGGTCGACCACCGCGGTGGCCAGGCCCGTCTGGTGGTTGATCCTGCCTCCGCCCATGTTGGCCACGTAGACCTGGTCGACCTTGGAGAGGCCCGAATCCTTCATGGCCATCATGCCCGGGTACGCCGCGATCTCAGCCAGCGGGTACTCGAGCCTGGTGAACGAGGTGATGCCGATGCCGACGCAGTAGACCTCTCGCATCACTTGTTCCTCCCCTCAAGGGCCCAGCGCTGGCCCATGATGGCCGTTCCCGTGGAATCGCCCTTGGCCCTGGTCCAGGCCAGCAGGTCCGTGGGGGGCTTCGGTGGGTCGTTCGGCGGCAGGATGGCCTTCTTGGCAAGGGCGAGCAGCTTCTCGGGCACGGGCCTGCGGCCCACCACGAGCGAGCCGCGCGCCCGCTCGAAGATCTCCTTGGTGAGCGACCAGGAGGGCGGGCCGCCCAGCTCGTGCGGGATGTGGAAGCGCTTCTCGAGCTTGTACTCGATCATCCAGCGCCGGAAGCCGATGGGCGACTCGGCCACGATGAGCACCTCCTTCTGCTTCATGATGTCGATGTGGTACTCCATCTTGGCAGCGAAGGCGTGGGCTCCCACGCGCATGCCCCGGCGCAGGGAGATGGTGTGGTAGGACATGCCGACCTCGGGGCTGAGCAGACGGCCGTTGACCACGGCCGCCAGTTCGCCGTTGATCTGGGCCACGAGCACGTACTCGTCCTGCACCCGGTGGTAGTAGTAGGCCATGAGCTCGCCCATGGCGCGGGCAGCCACCACATCGTAGTAGTCGCGCTCCACGGCCATGAGGCGGTGGATGTGCGGCAAAATCTCCGGGATATAGCTCCGGTCGATCTGACGGATGACCATGTGCTCGCCGCTCGCCAGGGTGACGTACTTGGGCGGGAACGGCGGCATGGGGTTGTCCACGGGACGAAGGGCTTTCTCGACATCTACTGGCATCTCTGCCTCCTTTCTATTCGCCGATCGCGTCGCCATCAATAACGGTAATGTATCATAAATTGGCGGTAAATTCCGCATGCTTGACTTGACAAATATCCTTGCCGCTCCTACACTAATAGCATGAGACCGCTTGCGGCAGCAGTGCTCCTGGCGGTCTTGGCATCCGTGATCGGCCCTGTCCCTGCGCAAGCTGTCCCGCCTGACCCTCCCCCAACGAACCAGGGCGATGCCCCGGGCAATCCCCAGGCTGCTCCCGACCTTCAGGCCACTCTGGGCAGGCTCAATGAAACGCTCCAGCCCTGGGATAGACTCCCGTTCGGAGGCAAGGTGCTGTCTTTTCTTCTCGGGAAAGACAGGGCCCTGCGCCAAGCCAGAAGGGATCGAAAGGACCTGCAGGCTCTGATCGACAACCCATCGCTCTCACCTGAGGCGAAAGCCAACCAGTATCAGGAGAAATTGCATAGCAGTATCGAGAAAGACCTCACCAGGCTCGGCAAGCCATCTCCGCCGAACATCAAAGACCCCAAGGAACGCGAACAATACCGCAAACACCTCGGAGACTCGATCAACGAGCAGCCGGACAACCCCTTGCTCCAGAACCTCAATGCCCAGGACCAGATGAAAGACGGGGACTTCGCAGGGGCCGCGGCCTCAGCGTCCAAGGCCATCGCGGGCGGGGGCGGGCCCGATTCCTACGCCTTGCGCTCAGCGGCCAACACCCAGCTCGGCAAATATGAAGACGCTGTGAGCGATGCCAAGGAAGCCCTCAAGGCGGACCCGAACAACCAGATGGCGCATCAATCCCTCATGCTCTCCGAGGGCCGCAGCAGAAGCTCGTCAGGCGGGGGCGGCGGCTCGGGCAGCGCCGCTCAGGGAGCGCAGGTTCCGTCCGCGACCGGGTTCAAGCCCGTGTACGGCACCATTAAACTGACCCCGTCGAACGTCACGCAGTCGGCCGAGCTCTCCAAGCGCGCCCAGTCAGCCATGACTTTGCGGGACTACAAGAGCGCGATGAGCCAGCTGACGCAGGCCCTCGAGCTCAACCCCGAGAACAGCCAGGCCTAT
Organism: Elusimicrobiota bacterium; assembly: GCA_016234805.1. Classification (GTDB taxonomy): domain Bacteria; phylum Elusimicrobiota; class Elusimicrobia; order UBA1565; family UBA9628; genus JACQWX01. Next base: position 11,384 of record JACRNU010000096.1, on the reverse strand, counting down.
TACATGCGCGCGACCGCCTTCAACCAGATGAAGCTATACCGGCAGGGCCTCGCGGACGCCCAAGCCGGCTTGGCGCTCTCGCCGAACAACGTCCCCCTGCTCAACGCCAAAGCCTTTGCCCAGAACCGGCTGAAAGACTACAAGGGCGCCTACTCCACAGCCCAGCAGGCCCTGACCTTCGACCCCAGGAGCGCGGACGCCTACGCCAACATGGCCCATGCCTTGGGAGGCATGGGAGATCGGCAGGGCATGCTGGACAACCTGGCCAGGGCCTCGGCGCTCGACCCCAGGTACCGCGCGGTGATGGACAACCTCGAGGTCCAGGCTCCCACGGAGAGCGACGCCCTGTTCCTTTTCCCCGGCGAGGAGGGATTCTCGACCGCGGCCAAACCCGCCCCGCCCGAGAAGATCCGCCGGTCCTTCGGGGTCTTCGCCATCGCGGCCATCGCCGGAGGCTTCCTCATCGCCCTGGGCCTGCTGAGGGCGCTCGGGACCGGCCCCTGGCAGACCTTGAGGTCGAAGCTCTCCAGGATGACCGGCTCCTCCCCAGCGGTCTCGGACCTGGCAATCGACGCGGTCGAGGCCGAAGCCGCGCCCTCCCCGCTGCTGACGCCTCCGTCCAGGACGGACGGCCCCAAGCGCCTGGGAGGGCAGTACGAGATCATCAGGGAGATCGGGGAAGGCGGGATGGGACTCGTCTACGAGGCCATGGACCGCGGCCTCCAGCGCCGCGTGGCGGTCAAGAAGATGCGGCCCGAGATCCGCGACGACGCCAAGGAGCGCCAGCGCTTCCTCGTGGAGGCCAAGACCGTGGCGGCCCTCAAGCACCCCTCCATCGTGGACATCTTCTCCATCGTGGAGGAGGACGGCGAGGTCTACCTCATCTTCGAGTTCGTCCAGGGCAAGACCCTCTTCGAGGTCATCCAGAACAGCCCCCTTCCCTTCCCCGCGGCCGTCAAGCGCTTCAAGGAGGTGGCCGCGGCCCTGGATCACGCCCACTCCTGCAAGGTCATCCACCGCGACATGAAGCCCTCCAACATCATGATCGACCTCGAGGGCAAGGCGCACGTCATGGACTTCGGGGTGGCCCGCGTGGCCAAGGACGCCCTGACCCGGGTGGCCATGACCCAGACCGTGTTCGGCACCCCGCCCTACATGTCTCCCGAGCAGGAGCAGGGCGTGGTCAGCCCCCAGGGCGACGTCTATTCCATGGCCATCTGCCTCTACGAAAGCCTCTCGAAGCGCCTGCCCTTCGTGGGCACGGGCGCGGGCCTGCTCATGAACAAGATGGCCATGTCGTTCAAGCCCATCTCCGAGCTCGTCCCCGGCCTGCCTCCGGGCATCGACGCCGTGTTCAGCAAGGCGTTCGTCTACGACCTCTCCAAGCGCTACGCCACCGCGGGCGAGATGATAGCGGACTTGGAGCGGCTCACGCCGAAAGCTTGAAACACTCCGAGTACGCTAGGTGCCCCGCAACGCCTCACGGCCAAACGCTGAGAGGACGAGCCCTGGCCTGGGAACCGATTGCGTATCCATTCATTTCGCTGATTCCAGGATAGCGGAAATAGCGTTTCCATGAATTTCACTATTCCCGCTGGAAGTGAAATCAATGGATACGCAATCAGGTCCTCGGCACGCACGCGCATCTGCGACCTCCCTATCGAGCTGATCGTTATGGATAGGGGCGAGGCCGAGCTTCCCTTACTTCTTGTATTCTCCGCTGTGCCCATCTTATAATAACGCATGAAGAAAGGATCTCTTTCATGAAAACATTGCTCCTCGCCGCATGCGTATTCTTGCCAGCAGGACCCCTGCATGCAGCGCAAGGCGTAGACAAAACATCGGGAAAGACCGAAGCCAAGTCCACGAAGACCGCGGCCAAGGCCGCCGAGAACGCCTCGACCAGCCAGACGAAACCGGAGGCGACTCAAGAAGACAAGAAGCCCGAGCGCAGGACCTTTAAGGACCTGATTGACTTTGCGTTGGCCCAAGGAGTGGACAGGCCAATGAAATCCCCTTCCGCAGAGAATCTGGGGCTTACGCCTGGCGCTGCCGCGAAGGCATTTCGATACAAGTCTACTATTGCTCCGGATGGGCAAGAACATGGCTTTTATGTCCTTTATAGACCAGCGAAGAAAGGATCAGCAGAGCCTTATGGTCAGGTTTGGAGACTGACAAGGATTCATAGCAATGCTGGGAGCCGGCAAACAGATGCTTGGAGTCTCCGCCTTTCCCTCGAGGGGACATTGGAAGCTGCTTTCAAGGCAGAGGGCGATGAAGGCGCGGTCGTGCAGACCAAATACCCTATAGATTCGCCAGAAGTCAGGAAAATCTACGAGCAAGAGCGACGGTTCTTCCTCGAAGAGTCCCTTCAATTGAAACCATCCCTGAGATGAGCATATTCGCCGTTTTGATGGTCTTCGCCGGAACAGGCAATATTGGACACACCCAAGGAACACCGAAACCCTCGCCCGTCCAAGTGGCGGAGGATGATTGGGCGGATGATGTCCAAGAACAGGTCCGTGAAATCGAAGATATCCGCCCGAAGATCGAGGATCCCGGCACCCCTCCAGAAGACAAGGCCAAGTACGAAGCTGCGCGGGAAGCAGCGGTCTCCAACATCGAGGCGGTCGGCCAGAAGCGGCCGGAGAACTTCAAGGCGCAGATGGCGGTGGGCAAGGCCCTTCTCGATGTCTCGGAGCCTGGCCGGGCTCTTCCCTTCGCGGATCAGGCGGTCACGCTCTCCCAAGACAAGCCCAAACAGGAGGCCGCTGCCCGGACCCTGCGCGGCACCATCCTGCAGGGGCAGGGCGATTACCCGGCCGCGGCGCGGGAGTGCGGCAGGGCCATGGAACTGGACCCGCGCAATGCCACGGCTTTCTCCTGCTTTCAACTCACGAGCGGAAGGACGGCCAGCAATGCCTCCGTAGCGCCTGTTGGCGCGGGAGCAGGTCCTGGCAGGCCGCCGCCAGCGCCCGCCCCAGACGCGGTCGAGCAGGCTGCTGTCGTTGCAGGGCTGACTGATGGAGCGGCTCTCAAGGCAGCGGGCCTTGTCGAGACAGGAGCGACGAAGCTCAAGCTGGGCGACGCTCATGGGGCCCTGCGGCTTGGGGAACGCGCAGCAGCGGCTGATCCAAGGAGCGCGAGGGCGCTGGTCATCCAGAGCCAGGCGCAGCACGCGCTCAAGCGCTATGCCGAGGCGCTCAAGGCAGCCGAAGCCGCAGCAGGGCTCGACCCCATGTCCGCCGCTGCCCTGTGGGCCAGGGCGAAGGCCAGGGAGTCCCTAGGCCACCCGTGGGAGGCGATCCGGCAGGACATGGAGAAAGCGGCAAGGCTCGATCCAAGCCTGATGTCCGCCTTCGAGCAGGAAGCGGCTCGTCATGGCGCACCCGGGAGCACATCCGGGACATCCGGCGATGCGAGAGGGGCCGCTGAGTCGGGGTCACAGGCCGCGGCGCGCACTTCAGGGGGTTCGCCGGCAAAGAACATCCTGAGCGGAGCTCTGAATGCGCAGTCGTGGGGCAAGAGGAAATATCTTCTGGCCCTCATCGGCTCGGTCGGACTGTGCTTGGTCATCATGGCTGGGTTCTGGATCGTCTGGAGACGCAAGACCGCGGAGTAAGATGCGCGCTCACATGTTCCGGCAGCCACGAGATCAAATGACGCAGTTTCGACGATAGGGCCCGATTCCGGCCGGGATTGGCCTCGAATATCCATTGAAGCTGGATGCAGTCGGCGACATCCCATTCGCGCGGGAAGTCCTGCCAGGCGTAGCGGATCTCGGAGTCCTCGGGCACGATGCCCACCCAATCCTCATCGAGGAGGCGCTTCTTGTAGGACTCCCGATGCGCCGGACAGAAGGGCAGCATCGCCTTGTCCAGAGCCAAGGCGATGCGGCATGTCTCGACGAGCCGGGAGCTGGAGAAGGCATCCAGCAGGACGGTCCATCCGCCCGTAGGGTGCCTGCACGCTGACAAGTCGATGTGGGTGGAGTTGCCGCCGCGATAGATCTCCCATGGATGGGCTCCGAACCTCTCCTTGGAGTCGAACCAGCGCCGGAAGGCCTCCGTGGAGCGCGGCTCGATGGCCAGGAGTCCCCCGTCCCGGCCGTCCGCGTAACGCCTGTAGTAGTCCCTTCCCGCGAGCCCCTGCTTGAAGCCCAGTCCTCGAAAAGTCCGGGGGTTGGCCTGGTACGCCACGCGACAGTATTTGAAGAACCTTTCGGCCGTCATGTCCGGAATGGGGCCGGGGTCCCCGCGATCCAGTATCCCCAGGATCGACCTCCTCTCCACCGAGCCCAACTCGCGCTCGGTGGGGAGCCAATCCGGGAGGAGCGCCTTGACGTTCCTGCGCAAGAGAACTCCCCGCCGCATGGACAACGGCAGGCGGCGCAAGAGGTCCGCCTGGGCGCCGACGGGGTCCCGCGCCGCCTCGGCCATCCAAAGGCGCAGCCCGTGGAGCCAGGATCGCAGGAGCTCCCCCCTCTCCGGATATTCCCCGCGCCCCCGCTCAGGATGCGTGATCGCCTCCGCGTCGCCGCCGGCGATGAAGTAGGTCCCGCGGTATCGCCGCACCGTGACCCGCGACCACGCGCGTCCCTCCCGCAGCCAGAATCCCCAGGCGGAGTCGGCGCCGTCATGCCACGGGATGAACCGGCGCACCAGCGCCAGGAAATCGGCAGTCAGCCGCTTGGTTCCGGGACCCTGGTCCTGTTTCATCTCAAGGGTGGAGGATGGTCAAGAACTGTCGGGGGCTCACGATCCGAATGCCCTGGCACTCTCCCAGGCTGAGAAGGTCTTTGGAGTCCCCCGTCACGAGATAGTGGGCGAGTCCGCCGAGCGCGGCCGCGAGGAATTTGTCATCGTCCGAATCCTTCGAGGCCTTGACTGGCGGCAGCTTCGTGATGACCTCGGCTTGTTCCCACAAGATAAAGGCGATGTCGAACATGTGGTCCGCCAAGCCGTATCTGTCTCGGAGTCGGGGGCGGTCCATGACCTCCAGGATTTCCTCATTGATAGCCTGGCTCGTGAGGAGGACGAACCGCCCGGCCTTGAGAGCTTTGAGGATGCCTGCGGGAGGACCCTTGGGACTGATCAGGCCGGAAATGACGACGTTCGTGTCCAGGACGACCCGAAGCTTAGCGGGCACGCCTGGCTTCCTGGATCGCCTCGCGGATTTCCGCCGTTAGTTTCGCCGGATCGACTTCCCGGTTCTTTCCCCAGAGCTTCTCCACCGACCGCCAGGGATCGTAGTTCTTGAGCGCCTTCCTGGCCAGTATCGCCTCCATGCAGAGCTGGCTGATGGATCGGCCGCTCTCGAAGGCTTCGCGAGCCAGCTCTTTGTGAATCTCAGGCGGCACCCGGAGCAATATCTTCCCGCTAAAAGTCCGCATAGAACCTCCGTGTGATATCTTGATATCATTATAGCATAGGGCTGGCGATCCGTCAAGGGGGTCCGTTTTGTTTTGGCCCTCAGCGGCCGCGGGCGGCCAATCCGCCCGAGTACTGCTTGGCGTAGTACTTCTTGTAGCCGCCGCCCTTCTTGAGGGGCCGCCACCAGGCCTCGTTGGCCCGGTACCAGGCGATGGTCAGGGGCAGGGCCTTCTCGAAAGGATAGGCGTGCCTGAACCCCAAGGCCTTGAGCTTGGAGCAGTTCAAAGCGTAGCGGCGGTCGTGTCCGGGCCGGTCCGGCACCGGGTGGATGAGGGAGGCGGGCTTGTCCATGAGCTTCCTGACCCGCTCGATGAGCTCCTTGTTGGCGCAGGAGTGGGTCCCGCCGATGTTGTAGACCTCGCCGACCGCGCCCTTGAGCAGGACGAACTCGATGGCGCGGACGTGGTCGAGGACGTAGACCCAGTCCCGGATGTTCTTGCCGTCGCCGTAGAGCGGGAACGGCTGGTCATCCATGAAGTTGGTGATGAGGAGCGGCAGGGCCTTCTCTGGGAACTGGTACGGCCCGAAGTTGTTGGAGGCGCGGGTGATGACCACGGGCAGCTTGTGGGGCCTCCTCGAGCAGGACGTGGGTGCCGACCACGTTGGTGCCGATGAAGCTCGACGCGTCGATGATGGAGCGGTCCACGTGGGACTCGGCCGCGAAATGCACCACGGCGTCGGCTTCGGCCATGCACCGGGCCACGGCCTTGGGGTCACGGATGTCCGCCTTCACCCAGCGGTAGCGGGGAGACCGGTCTACGCCCGTGAGGTTGGCCGGGTTGCCGGCGTAGGTCCGGACGTCGAGGTTGACGACCTTCCAGGACGGACGGGTCTTGAGGATGTGTCGGACGAAGTTGGACCCGATGAAGCCGAGCCCGCCCGTGACCAGGAGCCGCATGCCGCTGCTTGCCTCCCCCACGGGGAGACTACTTCCCCCCGCAGCAGGCGGAGCAGCAATCGTCCTTCGTCGTGGGTCCGCGTCCCCTGAAGTAGGTCTCCTCGAAGTACTTCCAGGTGTCTCGCAGGCCCTCCTCGAAGCCCATGATGGGCTTGTAGCCGAGGAGGCGCTTGGCGCGGGATATGTCCGCGGAGGTCTTGCGCACGTCGCCCTTGCGTTTGGGGTGGAACCGGACTGAAACCTTCCTGCCCATGATCTTCTCGATCACCTTGATGGTGTCGATGAGCGAGTAGCACAGGCCGTTGGCGATGTTGAAAGTCTCGCCCACGCCCTTGGTCGTCTTGGCGGCCAGCAGGTTGGCGGACACTACGTTGGCGACATGGGTGAAGTCGCGGCTCTGCTTGCCGTCCCAGTGCACCTCGAGGGGGCTGCCTTGGAAAGCCTGCTCCATGAACTTGGGGATGACCGCGGAATACATGGACTCGGGGTCCTGGCGGGGGCCGAACACGTTGAAGTAGCGCAGGCTGACGGTCTCGAGGCCGTAGGTCTTGGCGAACATCATGGCGTAGTGCTCGCCCGCGAGCTTGGACACGGCGTAGGGCGAAATCGGGTTGGGCATGTGGCTCTCATGCTCCGGAAAGACCTTGGTGTCCCCGTAGACGGAACTCGAAGAGGCGTACACGAAGCGCTTGGCTCCGGCCTCGCGGGCCGCGACCAGGAGGTTCAGCGTGCCGGTGATGTTGGTGTCGTTGGACTCGATGGGCCGGTCCACGGACTTCGGCACGGAGCGGATGGCGGCCTGGTGGATGACGAACTCGGCGCCGCGGACCGCCCTCTGGCAGTCCTCGAATCGCCTCACGTCGCCTTTCAGGAACTCGACGCGGTCCCTGAAGGACGCCATGTGCTCGAGCTTGCCGCTGGAAAGGTTGTCCAGGACCCGGACGCGCTTGCCGAGCCCTGCGAGCTTTGCCGCGATATGGGAGCCGATGAACCCGGCCCCGCCCGTCACCAGCCAGATCTTCTCTCGATGGTTCATGCGGAAAATATTAGCATTTCAGGGGGCGACCACGAGGGTGCCGCGCGACAGGGCGTCATTGAACCACTTCGAGAGCCTGCCCTGGTATTCCGCCGCGGTCTCGGCCGGAGCGGCCTCAGAGGCCGGCCGCGACTCGAAGGGCATGCCCTGCTTCCAGCTCACGACCGCGCCCTCCCGGTAAAGGAGGAAGCTCGGATAGGCCTTGGCGGTGAAGCCCTTGGGCAGGAGCGCCAGGTTCTCGGGCACGGACGAGTCCAGCCTGTACACATCCAACTTGCCCTTGAAATCCCGGGCCACGGTCTCCAGGACCGGGACCACGAGGTCGCAGTCCGTGCAGCCCGGGAAATACAGACTCACCAGGGCCTCGGGCCGCTTGAGTACCTTGGGTTTGAACGAACTGGCGTCCACGGATTCCAGCGGCGAGGCCGCGACCTCGGCCAGGGCCGGGGGCCTGGGCTTGTCCTCCGGAGCCTTGGCCGCGGGTTTGGCCTTGCGAGGTTCTCCGGCTCCGGCAGGGATGCCGACCGAACCCCCATCGCTCTTGGAGGACGACGCTCCCGAGACCCCGGGCGAGGCCTGGCTGGTCTTGGCCGGAGGCTCATCGCAGCCCCCTTCCGTGCACGCTGCCAGAAGGGGCAGAAAAAGAAGGCCCGCCAAAGCGGGTATTTTCAAGGACACGGTATCCATCCAAAGCCTCCCTCCCGGGAGCAGTCTCCATCCCCGGGAGGGGTTATGGCGGAATATGGCTTTGACCAGCTCTATTTGAACAGCGAGTTGTTTTGCGACGGGCACATGGTGCATCCGCCGCCGGTCATCGGGATGATAGCCCCGAAAACCAACGCTGAAACGATGAGCAGTACCTTCAACATATTCTCCTCCTCAAACAAAAATCTATTGCCTTTCCTAATAATTCTAGGGCACGAACAAGGAAATGTCAAGACATCAGGCCAGGATTTATCACCATTTTACCTTTCCCTAAGCCTTGAATTTTCCCGCTTCTCATGCGATAATCTTGGTATGGATGAGATAAACGAGCCCCAACCCGAGCAAAGCCGCAAAGCAATGATTTTGAGCGGTGTGGCGATCCTGGCAGCCATCGCCACCATAGGCTTTGTCCATTTTTCCAGCCAGAAGGAGACCTCGACCGAAGATGACGCGGGCTTCGACATCTCCAGCCCCACCCAGGTCCCGGATTCCCTGCCCACAGCAGCCCCGATGCCCGCGCCTCAGGCAGGACAATCAGGCCTTGGGATGATCGATGCCAACGGCATCCAGCTCGGCAGTGCGCAAAGCCAGGTCAGCAGCGCTGAATCGCTCAAGAAAGCCGAATCCACGCTCAAGGCCATCGCCCTGAAGAACGAGGCCCGGATCGCGGCCCTTGCCAAAGCGTACGGCAAGAAGTATCCCGTGATGGTCCAATACGAGAAGGAATGGATGGCGCATCCCGACCTCGCCAAACTGACCGCGGAATACAACAAGAACCACGATCCTGTGGCCTTCATCCGGGGCCTGTCAAAGTCACCGAATTTCCCCGGCTTGATGAAGAAATACGCGACCCAGGCGCCCATGCAGCAATTCGCCATGGAGATCTACACCAAGGCCCCGGCCGAGGCCAGCCAGGCAGCCCAAGAGATCATGGCCCAGGAATCAAAGGGCGTGACGAAGCTCGTCAACACGGTCACCACCGCCATCGGCCTCGGTCCCCTGCTCGGCTCCGACCTCGACAAGAAGCTCGAGAAGAAGGGGACCATGGACGCGGCAACGCAGACCCAATCGCAACTGGGCCAGTAACCCTCGCCCGAAAGCCCCAGACCGGCCAGGCCCAAAAGCCCCGGCACTCATGGGCCCAATTCCCTTGTTTCCGAGGCCCTAGCGGCCCGCAGGGATCCCCCTGGCATCAACGATAATATGACCATGCGCTCCCCCTCCGCCATCTTGGTCGGGATCCTTCGATCCTTTCTCACCGTGCTCCTGGCAGCCCAGCCCTGCCTGGCCACGGTGGTGCGCGCCCCCCTCCGATTGCGCGCCGAGATCCCCAATGCCGGCTCCGCCGCGGTCACGGTCGGAGCAGGCAGCACCTTCTTCAACCCCGCTCCCTCCGAGATCGTGCCGTCCGCGGCAGGCGCCGCGCTTCCCTCCGCTCCCGGGATCATCCTCACCCCTGTTGCCGCGCCCGCGGCCTCCCCGGAACTCCTCCAGGCCGCCTCCCGGGAATTGTCCGAAGCCCTCCGGAAGGGCGAAGCCTCCGCGGTCGAGACCAGCGGCAGGCACTTCGACGGGCTGCGGCCCGCCGTTCCTCTGGTCGCGGCGCCGGAGGACTCCGGTTCCGAGCGATCCGGCAAGCCCGGCCGCACCGCCGACTCAGCTCCCGCGGCAGCCTCCACTCTGGCCTCGGCCCTGCCGGACACGGTCAAGTTCCACGGCCTGACCCTGCCCGCGGCCCAGTTCTCCGAGGAGGGTCCGGGCTGGATGAGCTCGAAACTTATCGCGGCCATAGACGCGACGCGCGAGACCCTCGACCTGGCCCTGCTCGAGGTCATGCACAAGGAGCTCATCGAGGCGGTGCTGCGCGCGAGGGACCGCGGGGTCAAGGTCCGCGTGGTCATGGACAGCATGCACGTCTATCCGGAGAAGCCGGGCCAGCACCGGTCCGTCGAGATCCAGCGCCTCATCGACGAAGGGATCGACATGGTCATGGTCCGCGGCCGCGACAAGTACGGGCTCATGCACAACAAGTTCGCCATCATGGACGGCCGGCTCCTGTGGTCGGGCTCTGCCAACTGGTCCCGCGCCGCGGACAACGTGCACAAGGAGAACACCACCTACTCCGCCGATTCCCACCGAATCGCTGGGTTCCAGGACGTCTGGGATTGGATGTACGGCCTCAGTGCCCCCTTCGGCTCTCCCCCGGGCAGGGCCGACGGCGAGGCCCCTCCCCAGGACCGGACACGGCCCGTGGATTTCCACGGGGTCGGCATGCCCTCCTACGCCTTCGGCCCGAGCGACGAGGCGGAAGGCTGGCTCCTCAAGGCCATCAGCCTGGCGCGCACGAGCATCGACGTGGCCATGTTCAGCTGCACCTCCAGCCGCATCAAGGCCGCCCTCATCGAGGCCCGGGGCCGCGGGGTCACGATCCGCTTCGTCTTCGACAAGTCCCAGTTCCGCTACCTGCCGCCCATGATGTGGTTCGTGGACAACGGCTTCGACGTCAAGCTCGGCGAGGGCTACCGGCCCGGCAAGAGCGCCATGCACCACAAGTTCGTGATCCTCGACGGCGAGCTCCTGCAGAACGGCTCCTACAACTGGACGGACGGGGCGCGGTACAACAACTTCGAGAACATCCAGTTCTTCACCGAGGCTGCCATGGTCGGCCTGTACTCCGCGGCCTACGAGCGGCTGCGCAAAGACAGCGCTGACATCTCGGACGACGACCTCGAGGCCAACCGGGCCGCGGCATCACAGCGGGCAGCGGAGGACGCCGCGCACGAACAGCGCAGCCAGGGCCCGAAGCCCGCTGTCCGCAAGGACGGCATCACGCGCAGCCTCGGCTCACCCTGGGCCGGACGACGCTTCGCGCTTTCCCCGTTCCGACGCTCTTAGAACGCGCTCAGGAACGCGGCCCTGAAGGTTCCGTATGCGGCCGCCACCCGAGCCACGTAATTGCGCGTCTCCCTGAAGGGAGGGATGCCGTTGTATTTCTTGACGTTCCCCGGGCCCGCATTGTAGGCTGCCACGGCCTTTTGGGCCAGGGCATTGGCGGAGAACTCGGTGTTGAAGAGGTCCGAGAAGGACTGGTTGGCGAACCTGCCCCACAGCCACTTGAGGTACTTGATCCCGGCCCTGAGGTTGGTCCGAGGGTCGAAGAGGCTGTCCGGGTCGTCGACCCCCATGTCCTTGGCCGTGGACGGGATGAGCTGCATGAGGCCCCTGGCTCCGCAGTGGCTCAAGGCAGCCGGCTTGAAGTTGGACTCGGTCTGCACCATGGCCAGGACCAGCAGGGGGTCGGCCTTCTGCCGGG
>JACRNU010000095.1 GCA_016234805.1 Elusimicrobiota bacterium | reverse complement strand
CGTGAGGGCAAGCGGTGAGGGGGATCGAAAGCGTGATCGGCAGTAGACAGGCCTCGGCGAGCGAGACCGGGATGCCGAGCAACGGAGGATTTCAAGTGCATCTCTCAAAAATCAACGGTTTTTCAGCAGCCTGCTAGTGCCGCCACCATACGCCGTCATCGTCAGGGCGGCGCTATTGGTTCCGGACACCTTAAGCGCTATGCGGCCGCCGCCGCCCGATTGGAATGGACGGTTGCCATTGGCATTGAGCGTCCCCACACCGCTCATATTCCCGGCGGCGATGTTGATAGTGCCCCCCGCACCGCCGCCGCCGTTATATCCCGAAGCGTTGTCGCCGGCATTAGCACTGATGGTGTTGCCGTTCAACCGCAACGTGCCGCCCACTTCCAGAATCACAGCCCCGCCTCCGGGGTGACCGCCATAGCCTCCCGGGGAGCCATAGCCTGCGCTGCCCATATCGGAGGGGTCGGTCAGGGAATCATACGTCACCCCATCCGGCTGACACCAATTAACGGGTCCGCCCATTCCCCCGTGACCCGCCCCCGTCCCGCCGTTACAGGAACTGAGACCTCTTCCCGGCCCATTCCCAGAGTCCCCGGAATAGCCGAGTCCATCCACCGTGATGCTCGAACCCGCTTCCATCGTGAAATCACCGGTCGTTTTCAGATTCACGACGTATCGCCGCGCAGACACATTGGCGCTATGCTTGATCAGCCCGCCGGCATGCACGGTAACGGTCGCCAGCACCACCTGCGCCGTCGTGTTCTGCATCAGAATCGAGCCGGCGTAGATGTCGAGGGTTCCGGTGGAGATGGCTGTTCCCGTCGAGAGCGACAGGGTTGGCGCGAAGAGACCGCCCGCATCGCCCAACACCAAGCTGCCGAAGCTGATCGGAGCGGTGGAATATGTCAGCACCGTCACGCTCTGGTCGATAGTCACAGGGTCTGTCGACACCGGCACCGCACCATTGCTCCAGTTGAACGAGTCCTGCCAATAACCCCCGCTTGGACCCACCCACGTCTCGCCGGGCATGACCAATGTCCGTGTCGAACCTAAAGCGGTGTACGCCGTCGCGATGGACCCGCTGATGACCGTGGCGGCGCGGGCGTAATAAGTGGTGTTCGGCAGGAGGTTCTCGAACGTCGCGTAGGTATTGAGAGTTTGAGAGGAAGTCAGCCCGCTGCTGAAATCGGCCTTGGGCGAGACCTGGGCGTAGAACTCGAGCTGGCCGTTGGGATTCCAGTGGACCGTGAGGCTGGATCCGTAGACGCCGGTGAACGCCGGGGTCGTGGGCAGGGGGCCGTTCCCCTGCGAGAAGGTCCCGGCATTGCCTGCGGAGGCTCCGGCGCCGCCCGCGCTCCCGCCCGTGGTGGTGGCGGAGCCTCCGAAGGCGCCGTTGTTGGTCGTGATCCTGCCGCCTCCGCCGCCGCCCCCGTTGGCCGTCGCCCCAGCGCCGCCCGCGCCGCCGCCGGCGCTGATGAGCCCGGCGCCCCCCAAGGTCGAGGCCAGGATGTTGATCGTCCCTCCGCTTCCTCCGCCGCCCCCGAAGCCCCCGGCGCTGCCGCCAGCGCTCCCGTCGGCCCGGATGGTGCCGTCGATCGTGAGTATCCCGTCCACATCCAAGGCGATGAGGCCTCCGCCCGCGCCGCCGCCGGCTCCGTTGCCTCCGCCGCCGCCTGAGCCCAGATCGACGGGAGCCGAAGCGGTCTCATAAGTGCTTCCCCCCGTCCCTCCGGACTGGCCGGCTCCGCCGCTGCCTCCGTGGCCTCCTCCTCCTCCTCCTCCCGAGCCTGAACCCGAGCCGCCACCGGCACCGCTGCCGGCAGCCGCTCCCGCTCCTCCCGCATACCCCAGCCCGTCGGCGTCGATTAAGCCGCCGGCCTGCACGTTCAGGCTGCCGGTCACCTTCAGGTTGATCTCGGAACTCAGCGTCGTCGTGTTCGCGGTCTGCGTGATCTTCCCGCCGGAGGCGACCACCGCGGAGCCCAGCACAAGCTGATTGGTGGCGTCCTGCTGGAGGACGGCGTTGGCGTGGACCTGAAGGGAGCCCGAGGTGATGATCGTCGTGGAGACCCTCAAGGTCGGGGCGTTCGTTCCCGCGGCGTCTCCCAGGGTCAGGGTGTTGAAGATGATGGCGGGCGAGCTCGCGTTGACCGCGACGGTGACATTGGCGTCGATGGTGACGTTGTCGGCCCCGGCCGGGACCTGCGCCGGGCTCCAATTCCCGGCCGAGTACCAGTTGTTGTCCCCGGAGCCGCCGACCCAGATGATCGTGGCGGCCTCAAGCGGACCCCCGATGAGAAGAACCGCCAGGGGGAACCATGCGGCCGGCCACATCCGAACCGCAAGGCGTCTTGAAGACCTCGGAGCATGCGTCAAGGCGCTCACTGGATGACCCCTGATTTCACCAGTATCTTGGGCTCGACCACGAGGTCGATCTTGCGGCCGTTGAACTCCGTGGCCGTGATGGTCTGCTGGTAGTTGAACTTGAGCAGGGTGTTCTTGTAGGCGTCGCCGGTGGTCACGCCGTTGAAGTCCGCGGTGGTGGCGATTTTTCCGTCGTCGCCGACCACGTAGAAGTCGTAGGTCTCGGTGGTGCCGTCGCCGGCGTAGTTGATGGTCACGCGGTCGTGGAGGTAGGAAGCGCCGTCGGGCTGTGTGATGGAGTTGGGCCGGGCCGCGTCCTCGCAGGCCTGGTTGACGCAGGGTGCGCCGAGTATCCTGGTGTTGAAGCCGGTGGCGACATAGTCGTAGGCAGTGATGTCCGTGCCCGCGATATTGGGCTGCCAGCCGAACTTCTCGGCGCCGTTGATCTTGTAGGTGTAATCGTTGAAGAGGGTCTGCCAGAGGCCGGTGCCGGCTGACACGGTCCTGAACGAGTTGGCATCCGGATCATAGACGGTCTGATCCGCGGCCAACGCGGCGTTGACCAGGTGCCCTCCGGTGCCGATTTCCTGGACGGTGTCCTGAGTGTTGGAGCGTCCAGTCTCGAACGCGGTGATGAAGTAGTCGGGCGCGGTCCCGGTCTTGCCGTTCAAGTAGCGCAGGGCGGGGGAGAGGCTCTCGGGCAAGGCTTGGTTGAACTGGGCCTGGTAGTAGAAGTAGTCGTAGCGGTCGGATCGCTCGTTTAAGACCACGAACTTGAACTGGTCGGCAGCCGGGCGCACGATGTATTCCTCGATGCGCACGCGCGCGCCGAACACGTCGATCATGGTCTTGCCTTCCTGGTACTCGGCACGGCGGGCCTCCTCGGCCGCCACGGCCTGGACCGCGTCCTTGGAGAGCCCGAGCCCGACCTCTCGCTCAACGTCTTTCTTAAACTCGGCCAGGACATCGCTGCCGGGCATGGCAGGCTCAGCCGCGCCCTGCTTCTTATCTTCCTTCTTCTCCGGCCCCTTGCCCGGCTCGGGCCTGGGCAGGTCCAGTGGGCGGTCCGGGAAGACGCGCAGGCTGCGCAGGGGCCTGTCGTCTCCGATCTCAAGCTCCTCGCCCAGGAGGGTCTTGACGCCCAGGACCCCGGAGAGCACGTCCACCTGCACTTCCTTCGTGTCTTTGACCTCGACCGTGAACTCCGTGCCGCGCACCGCCATGTCCACGGCAGGCGTATGCACGATGAACCGCTTCCGCGTGACAAGCTTCTCGACCCAGGCATGGATGGCCCCAAGGCCGAGAGTCAACTCGGTCCCGGTCTCGTCGGCGGAAGCGAGGGTCACGTAGGAGTTCTCCCCCATCTCGATGCGGGTCCTGTCCGCGAAGGACAGCGTGGCCCAGGATACCGAGCCGGTGCGCACGCGCTGGGACGCCTCAACGCGGGCGGGGATGCTCTTCACGCGACTCCAAGCGACCCCGCTGGGCGAGGTCTCGACCGTCCCGCTGCTGGCGCTGATGCTGGCCTGGCCGAACGAAGGCGTCGCCCAAATGAAGGAGCCGGCAAGCGTGAGGAGGATGGGCGCGGCCGTGCGCAGGGGGGGGGGGGGGGGGGGGGGGGGGGGGGCGCAATCCGTATAACTACCTATCGCAGAGGCCTGGGTCCCGGCCGCGCGAGTCGGTGCGCGGGCCCTGGCGAACGACGCGCATGTCTGTTATACTATATTGTCATCGATTGCTTGGCAGTATTACATGGCTGCCAACGATGGCCAGGAGGGAGACATGACGCGGGCGGTGCTTTCCACGAAATATCAATTGGTCATCCCGCGCGAGATACGGCAACGTCTTAATTTGCGCAGCGGGCAGAGGATGATGTTCCTGGTCAAGGGCGGCGTCATCACCCTGGTGCCGGAGCGCGCCCTCTCCGAGCTCAAAGGCATCGCCCGGGGCATCAAGCCCGGCGCTCTCCGGGAGAAGCGGGACCGGCCGGCATGAAGGTCATCGACTCGTCCGGCTGGATCGAGTTCGCCGTCGGCGGCCCCCTGGCGGACCGGTATGAGGCGCATCTCCGGGATCCATCCCAAGTGATCACCCCGAGCATCGTCGTCTATGAGGTGTACAAACGGCTCAAGCGCGACGCGTCGGAGGCGGCGGCCGACGCCGTCGTCGCGGAGATGGGCAAGACGAGGATCGTGCCGCTGGACGATGCCCTCGCCCTCCAAGCAGCCGACATCAGCCTGTCCCTGGGCCTGCCGATGGCGGATGCCATCGTCTACGCCACGGCGCAGGCATGCCAAGCGACCATCGTCACCAGCGACGCGGATTTCAAAGGCCTTCCCCAGGTCGTCTACCTCCACGCGACCTCGCCACGATAGCGGGATGCCGGCATCAGCCGTGCGTGCGTGTTGAATCGAAGGGGAATCTCTGTTATACTTGATTGTGGGTGACAAGTCCTTCTTTAAACCCATCGGCGAGTCCGGCGACAAGCGGTTACGCCTGTGCATACGGACCCGGAAAGGTCGGATCACCGAATTCGTGGCGCAGTTGGAATTGCTCATGGACGGGTCATGGAAACCGGTCGTCCGATACGACAACGCGCATGATTTCGCGCACCGGGACATGCTGGACGCCCAAGGGAAGCTGTTGGAGAAGAAGCCGCTCAAGCTGGCGACGCTGGCCGAGGCGCTGGAATTCGCGGAGCAGGACTTGATCGACCGCACGGATTGGTATATCGAAACTTTTCTAAAGACTCGCCGAAGCCACTGATGAAAGAAAACAGGGAAAAAATCCGCAGGGACATTGCCGAAGCTTTCGATTTCATGCGGTTCTTGATTAAGCACCCTCGCATGCTGGCCAAGATACGGAACGGCAGCGAGATTCGCATTTTGCCCGCCGGAGTCTGCCTCCAGGCTTCCCGCGCCTCCAAAAGGGTTCAGACCTTCGCCGCCGAAACGGTCTTCCGCAGCCTCTAAGCCAGTCCGCCTCACTGGATCACCCCTGATTTCACCAGTATCTTGGGTTCGACCACGATGCCGATCTTGAGGCCGTTGAACTCCGGGGTCGGGAACGCGCGGCTCCCCGCAGCTTGACACCGGGGCCGGCTCATGCTACACTATACGAACGAACGCTCGTTCATTCAGGAGACGATGACCAAGACCGCGCGCAGGACCGATAACCGGGACCGCATCCTCAAGGCCGCCTGCGCCCTGTTCCTCAAGCAGGGGTTCAACGGCACCTCCACCCGCGAGATCGCGGACAAGGCCGGGGTCTCCCTGGGCAACATCTACAACCACTTCAGCACCAAAGAGGACCTCTTCGTCTCCCTCCTTAAAGAGTACGAGGCCGACTACTTCAACCACGACCAGCCCCTGGCCCGCACCCTGGCCATGACGCGCTTCCCCGAGAACCTCGAAGCCATCGGGGAAGCCAGCAAGGAGGTCGTGGAGAGGTTCTCGGACTACATCCTCCTCACCTATGTGGACGTGGTGGAGTTCGACGCAAAGCACATCGGCAAGCTCTTCCAGAACATGCGGGAGCGCTACTCGGCCGTGCTCAAGGCCAACGGCACCGGCCCATTGCGGGAAGGCGTGGACCCCGCGGGCGCGCTCATGATGGTGGTCTGGGGCTACTTCAACTACTTCATCATGGAGAAGCTCTTCAAGGTCCAGAACCACTACGGCATGAAGGACGCGGATGTGGTGAAGCTTTTCGCCCGGGTCTACCGGCGCGGGATCGAACCGGACAAGAAATGACGGCGCAGCCGTCACAAGGGGGCCGCATGAACGTGAAAGACAAGGTCGTGATGATCACTGGATCGGGCCGGGGCATCGGGAAGACCGCGGCAAGGATGTTTTTGGCCAATGGCGCCAAAGTAGCGGTGTGCGACGTCAACGAGGCCACGCTCGCTGAGGCGGCCAAGGATCTGGATCCGGCCGGGGTTCTCCCCCTCATGACGCTCGTGGTCGATGTTTCCAAGCGGGAGTCCGTGAACCAGGCCGTGGCTGGGATCACGACCAAGTGGGGCCGGGTGGATGTGCTCATCAACAACGCGGGCATCACCCGGGATGCCATGCTCGCCAAGATGACTGAGACGGACTTCGACCAGGTCATCGACGTGAACTTGAAAGGCGTGTTCAACTGCACCCAGGCGGTCCTGCCTGCCATGACCAGCCAGGGCAAGGGGAGCATCATCAACACCAGCTCCATCGTGGCCGTGTACGGCAACGTGGGACAGACCAACTACGCCGCGGCCAAGGCCGGCATGATCGGCATGACCAAGACCTGGGCCAAGGAGCTCGGCAGGAAGGGCATCACGGTCAATGCCGTGGCCCCGGGGTTCACCATGACCGAGATGCTCGCCACGGTGCCTGAGAAGATCCTCGAGTCCATCAAGGACAAGACCCCCATGAAGCGCCTGGGGAGCCCTGAGGACATCGGCAACGCCTACCTGTTCCTCGCCTCGGACGCGGCCTCCTTCGTCACGGGCCAGGTGCTGGGCGTGGACGGCGGACTGGTCCTGTAATTAAGGAGGAATCCATGCCCAAGATACTGTCCACCGGGATGCACCTGCCGGAAAAGCTGGTGTCCAACGAGGAGATGTTCCGGAAGTTCGGCCGGGACCCTCTCGAGAAGGTCTTCGAGCGCATCGGGCATGGAGCGCGCTACCACTCCGCTCCGAACGAGTCTTCCGGGGACCACGCGATCAAGGCCGGCCGCAGAGCTTTGGAAGCCGCTGGGATCAAGCCTGAGGAAGTGGGACTGCTCATCGTGTCCACGGACACGCCTGCCTTCCTTTCCCCGGCCACGGCAGCCTATGTCCAGCACGGCTTGGGCTTGACGAACTCAGCGGCCTTTGACGTCAACTGCGCCTGCGCCGCGTTCGTGACCGCCATGGACATCGCCTCCAAGTACACCCACGCGGACCCGCAGTACGGCACCGCGCTCGTCATCGGCACCTATGCCATGTCCAAGTTCCTCGACCCCAACGACAGCGCGGCCTATCCCCTGTTCGGAGACGGCGCCGGAGCCGTGGTCCTGCAGGCCGTGGAAGGCAAGCGCCACGTGCTGGCCTCCACCCTGACCGCTGACGGGTCCTACTGGGATTACATGGGCATCTACGCCGGAGGCTCGGCCGAGCCTGCCAGCGCGGAGGCCCTGGCCTCGGGCCGGCACAATGTGCGATTCCTCAAGAAGTTCCCGGCCTCGCTCAACAAAGAGAAGTGGCCAAGCCTCATCACCTCCACCCTGGCCAAGGCGGCCTTGAAGCCCGCTGATGTGGGCATGTACATCTTCACCCAGATCCGCAAAGTCACCATTTCGGAGGTCATGGGAGAGTTCGGCCTTCCCATGGAGCGCACCCACACCATCATGGAGAAGTGGGGCTACACGGGATCCGCCTGCATCCCCATGGCCCTGCACGACGCCATCGAACAGGGCAAGGTCCGGCGCGGGGAGCCCTTGGTGCTCTGCGCCTCGGGCGGCGGCTATTCCATGGCGTGTTTGGCGATGGAGTACTAGCTTGCGAGAGCAGCGGGGCCAAGCCCCAAGGAGGGACGCTGGCCCTTCGTTTTTAAAAAAATATCGCTTACAGGACAACCATTATTCACATCGCCCGAGCGATGTAAATAATGATTGAAAATACGTCGCTATTTTTCCGAAAACAAAGGATTCGAGCGTGTTCAATAATTCTCTTCATGCCCTGCCCGTCAATGGCCCGGGGCTTGATGATGCCTGATTCGTAGGGAGGGGGAGATGTCACTCGCAACCATAGTCAAAAAGGAACGATCCGCCCCAATGCCTGAAGCAGGTCGGTCTTGGGAAAAGGAATACCGCGGCAAAGTCGCGACCGTGGACGAGGCGGTCTCCAGGATCGAATCGGGATTCGATGTCGTCGTGGCCCAGTGCGCTTCCGAGCCCCAGGCCTGCATGAGCCGGTTCCATGCCGTGGCGGACCAGGTGGAGGATGTCCGGGTCTTCTCGGTCCTGACCTTGAAGCCCTACGAGTTCTTCACCAAGCCTGAGATGAAGGGCCGCTTCGAGCTGGCATCGTGGTTCCACGCTCCGGGCGCGCGCGCGGCCCTCTCCGCGGGCACGGGCACCGTGACCTATGTGCCGAACATGCTGCACCGGGCCGCCTTGGACCGCATCCATGCCCGCAAGCCCGACATCTTCTTCGGCACCTGCACCCCGCCGGACCGGCACGGGTTCGTGTCCCTGTCCCTGGGCATCACCTACGAGAAGGACATCATCGAGGCCGCGGACACGGTGGTGCTCGAGGTCAACAGGAACCTGCCCCGCACCTTCGGCGACACCCACCTCCATGTCCGCGACGCGGACCTCTTCGTGGAGAACGACAGCGAGGTCCCGACCCTGCCCTCGCCCCAGCCGTCCGAGACGGACATGGCCATCGGCAGGCACATCGCGGAACTCGTGCCGGACGGGGCCACGGTCCAGCTCGGGATCGGCGGCATCCCCAATGCCGCGGCCCTGGCCCTGAAAGGCAAGAAAGACCTGGGCGTGCACACCGAGATGATGGTGGACTCCATGATGGAGCTCTACGAAGCAGGGGTGGTCACGAACAGACGCAAGACATTGTGCAAGGATAAGTTCGTCACCACCTTTGCCATGGGATCGCGGAAACTGTATGACTGGCTCCACGAGAACCCGGCGGTCGAGTTCCGCCGCGGCTCCTGGGTCAACGACCCGGCGATCCTGCGGCAGAACTCACGCATGACCTCCATCAACACCTGCCTCATGGTGGACTTGACCGGCCAGGTGGCCAGCGAGTCCATCGGCCCATTACAGTACTCGGGCACCGGAGGACAGACGGACACGGCTGTGGGCGCCAAGGAGGCCTACGACGGCCTGGGCAAGTCCATCATCGCGGTGGCTTCGACCGCCAAGAACGGGACCTTGAGCGCCATCGTAGCGACCCTGCCCCTTGGCGCTGCCGTGACCCTGCACCGCGCCGACTGCGACCATGTGGTCACCGAACACGGCGTCGCGTACATGCGGGGCCGGACCGTCCGGGAGAGGACGAACAACCTCGTCGCCATCGCCCATCCCGACCACCGCGCAGAACTCAAGAACCAGGCGCGCAAGCTCGGCTACCTATAGACGGTGCCGTTAGAACTTGCGGCCGAAGCGGAAGGAAGGGCTCAGGAAGATGTCCGGCGGATAGTTGTCGCGCATGATGCGGTAGTAGCGCAGGTCCATCCCCCATACGAATCTCGAGTCGATCCCGTGCATCAGGAAGCCGACTCCGATGCTCACGCCCAGGTCTTCGCGCCGCACCCGTTCGATGCGCAAGGTCTTGCTGAATGCACTGCCGTCCGCATAGCTGCCCTTGAAGGATAACGAGCCGGTGAGTTCGTTGTGGTACATCCCTGCCCCGAGGGAGACGTAGTACCGCTGGACCGAGCGGAAACCATCCACAGACTTCCCGAACTTGAGGTTCGGCGCGAAATAGAAGCCCTTGCGGACCAGGTTCCCGCTGAAGTCCGGCGAGATCGTATAGCCCTGATTCTCCTTGTTCAGAAGGGCGCGCAGGTCCCTTTGAGCGCGATCCCAATCGAGCATGGGGTCGGGCCTGAACAGGGCTTTGGGCGTGGCCGGGACCTTGTGCCCCAGCACCTGCTGAAGTTCCATGCCGATGGAGAGGAAGTCCACGAACCACCAGTCCGCGGCCAGGCCCAAGGCGAAGGATTTCCTGATGGCGCCCTGGCTGTCGAGAAAGGGGTAGATGATTCCCGGGTTGAGACTGACGTCGAATTCTTCTTCAACAGCGGCTCCCGCGGCTTGAGGCAGGAGCAGACTGCAGCAAAGGCCGCAGAACAGCCGCGAAAGCTTTCGCCAGGCCACAACAAAGCATGGCAGATATTGATTAACTTTCTGAGAACAGGGTCAGGGCTGACCCGCCAGATGACGGGCCTTGACGATGTCGTCGCGTACCCGGGGGTCCCGAACCTTCCCGGAGACAGCCAGGGCCTGGTCATAGACCTCGGCCGCCTCACGGGTCTTGCCCTGCCGGCTGTAGACCGCGCCCAGGGAGGCATAAGGCGCCAGCCGGTCAGGTGAGAGCTCAATGGCTTTCCTGAGGTGGGAGACAGCGTCGGCCTGCGAACCGGCCAGGAACTCGTTGACCCCAAGGTCGCTGAAGTAGAGGCCCTGGAAAGGTTCCCGCCTGACCAGGTCCTTGAGGATGGCGACCGCGCCCCGGTAGTCGCCGAGCCGCTGGCGCAAGAGGGCCAGGCGGTGACGCACAGCCGGGGCCAGAGCGGCTGAGTCCGATTTTTTCGCGGACGAAGCCGCGAAGGCCGGGTCATGGTCCGCAGCCGCCTCGATGATGCCAAGACAGCGCTGTTCAGCCGAAGGCGCGACCCGGGCCACCTCACGGCAGAACGCCAGGGCCTCCCGGGTCCCGAGGCCGGCCACAGCCTCCATGGCAGCCTCGCCGAACCTCTGGTCCCGGGACACGAGGATCTCCTGCAGGATCCTCTCGCGTTCCGCCGGCGCGTTCTCGCTTCCGTGCACCCAGACCGTGGCCGTGAAGATCCGCTTGGCGCGCGCGATCTCGTCTTGGGCGGCTTCGCGGCGGCCTTGGAGCGAGAAGGCGTGGCCGCGGTACAGGTGGAACGCCATCTTGACGCGGTAATCGACCACCGTGGAAGGCAGGCTCCAGTCCAGAGGGAACCCGCCTTTGCTCCGCAGTCCCCGGGCCCAGGCCAGGTCCAGGGCATAGTCCACCCGGTCAGGCCGCAGGCTGCCGGCCTCCTCGAGGTCCGGCACAGCGGACTCGGCATCGCCCTGCTTGAGCTTCTGTCCCGCCCGCTCAGCCAGAAGCCAGGCGGATCGCGGCCTTGCGGCCAGAGCCTTAGCCCAGGCCTCTTCGCTCCAAGGCAGGGCCGGAGCCTCAGCCATGGCCCAGACCTTGGCCGAAGTGTAGGCAGCCAGGCCGAGGACCAAGAACAGCCCGGCCAGCAGGACGGATAGTCCTGACAGGACCGCCGGCCTGTTTCCACTCCCTGCCCTGCCAGGGGTGATGCTGGTCCGCCAGGGAAGCTCAGCCAGGCACGCGGCCAGCACGGCCAGAAGCGGCCAGACCGGGGTCAGGTACCTCAGGTCCACTGCCATCGCGCAATGAAGGAGCACGAAATACGCGGCAAGGAGTCCTGTCTGGCGCGGCCCGGGCCTGTCCCGGAACCGCCACCAGGAGACCAAGGCCAGGAACCACAGCAACGGGAACCGGCTCAGGCAGAGGTGTATCCTGCGGGCATAGGATTCGAGGTACCGCAGTGGATGCCTGCCCACTTCTTGCGCGGCCCAGGCCATGACCGCTCCAGGGTCGCCGCTATCCACTCCTGGGTCCACCAGCTTGCTCCAGTCCCCTTCGATGGTCTGGGTCAAGCCCAAGGCCCCGGCCACGACATTGGTCGAAGCCTGCCCCCCCTCCAGCAAGATGACCTGGCGCCGCTGGACCCAGTTCATCCGCGCCCAGGGCAGCAGGAAGAGATACGGCGCCACGCAGAGGATGGCCGCATGTTTCCAATAAGGCGTGAGGCCCTTCTCCACCGAGGTCTTCTTCTTGGTCCTGAGCCATTCCTCCAACGCCAGAAGGGGCGGGAAGAAGACCAGCGGGGACCGGAACAACAGGCTCGTCCCCACTGCCAGGCTCAAGACCAGGCTTGCTCCCCATGAAGGCACCCGGCTCCGCCAGACCATGAGCCCGGCAGCGAGCAGGACCAGGAACGCATATTCAAGCTGGGGATAGACGAGGAAATCAGGGGACAGGCACAGGCCTAGCAGCAGGACCGCGGCCGGGAGAGGCCAGGGAGACGAGGGGCACAGCACCACGCAGACCGCTGCGAGCAGGACGAGGAGGCAGGCCAGGACCGCGGTCTTGTAGCTGCGCAAAGAAGCGCCCCATTGGTCGAAGGCCAGGCCGGCCCAGACCGTGGACAAGGGCAGGTTCATGTGCAGGTCCGGGACGCTGGGAACGCCGTGGATGAACGACGCGCCGCGCGCAGCGTAGTCCGCCGCGACCTGGGGGGTCTGATCCTGGTCTTGGGGAGGCAGAAGCCCCCGGCCCCGGACGAGGAAGAAGCCGCAAGACCCCAGCCACGCTGCCAGGCCCATAGCCAGGAGAAAGCGCGGAGAACGCGGCAAAGACGGGACAGCCATGCACGTCCATTATACAAACCTGCGCTCCGAGTGCGTCAGCCGCGCCAATAGTGATAGAATCGTCTCGTCATGCTCAAGTGGATCGAGATCGACCTTGACGCGGTCCGCCGCAACACGGCCTGGGTCCTTTCCAGGCTCGGCCGTGGTGTCCGGCTCATGGCCGTGGTCAAGGCCGACGGCTACGGCCATGGCGCGGCCAAGATCGCCCCTGCCGCGCTCGAGAGCGGGGCGCATTGCCTTGGAGTGCTCACCGTGGAGGAGGCCGCGTCCCTGCGCCGGGCCGGCATCCGGGCTCCGGTGCACCTTCTCTCCCCGGTCCTGCCGGAGCAGGCCGGCGAAGCCCTGGCCCTCAAGCTCATCCCCACCATCGACACCTTGAAGCAGGCCCGGGCCTTCCACGCCGCGGTGGCCAAGCTCCGGGGCAAGGGAGGAACCTGCCCGGTGCACCTGGACCTCGACTTCGGCCTGGGCCGGTGGGGCCTGCCCCCTGGGGAGCTCCAGGGGTTCCTGGCCCGCCTCTCGGGCTTGAAGCGCATCAGGCTCGCGGGCCTCTCGGCCCACATCGACTATGTCGCGGGCCAGAATTCGGTCGAGGCCGAGGAGAAGCTCCGCTCCTTCGGCCGCATCGCGGCCGGCCTCAAGCTCCGCTACCCGGGCCTCGTGTGCCACGCGGCCAACAGTTCCGTGTTCATGGACTTCCCGCACTTCCAGTACGACATGGTGCGGTCGGGCAACCTCCTGTACGGCATCAACCCGTCGAGATCGAACAAGGCGCCCCTGAAGAGCCCCTGGCGCTTCCTCGCCCGGGTCATCGCCCTGCGCCGGGTCCCCAAGGGCTGTTCCATCGGCTACGCCAGCGAGTACGTCGCGCCCCGCAGGATGCTCGTGGCCACGGTGCCGGTCGGCTACTCCGACGGCCTGACCATGGCGCCCGCGCAGCGGGCCATCAGCCTGGGCTCGGGCTTCCACTACTGGGGCATGCTCCGCGGCCGGAAGGCCCCCTTCATCGGCCGCTGCGCCATCAGCCACACCCTGCTCGACGTCACTTCCTGCCCGGGTGCCAAGTTGGGCGATGCCGTGGCCCTGCCCGTGCGCAGGACCGCGGCCAGCCATCACATCCCAAGGGTCTATGTCTGAGGTCTCGGCCGAGGCTGCCGCGCTCTCCTCCAAAGGGCTCTCGGACCTCGGCTATTCCGACGCCGAACTCGAGAAGGCCGCCTCCCTCATCGTCCGTATCAAGGCCCTCAAGGCCGAGAAGAACGCCGTCATCCCGGTCCACGTCTACCAGAGGCCCGAGGTCATCCACGGGATCGCGGACTTCGTCGGCGACTCCTACAAGCTCTCCAAGCTCTGCTCCGAGTCCAAGGCCGGGACCATCGTGTTCTGCGGAGTGAGCTTCATGGCCGAGACCGCCAAGATCCTGAGCCCCGGCAAGACCGTGCTGCTCCCCGCTCCCGAGGCAGGCTGCTCCCTCTCCGAGAGCATCACGGCCGCGGACATCCGGCGCGTCAAGGCGCGCCACCCGGGCGCGCCGGTCGCGACCTACATCAACACCACGGCGGCGGTCAAGGCCGAGTCCGACGTCATCGTGACCTCGGCCAACGCGGGCCGCATCCTCGAGAAGCTCTACCGCGAACATCCCAAGGTCATCTTCCTGCCCGACATGCTCATGGGCCAGAACCTCGCCAAGCAGCTCGGCAAGATCCCGGGCAAAGACATCATCCTTTGGAAAGGGACCTGCATCGTCCACGACAGCTTCGACGCGTCCTCCGTCTCCCTCTACCGCCAGATGTACCCCGGAGTGCGCATCCTCGCCCACTCCGAGTGCAGCCCGGGCCTCGTCACGGTCGTGGATTTCGTGGGCGGCACGGGCGACATGCTGCGCTACGTCGAATCCACCAACGCCCCTTACTTCATGCTGGTGACCGAGTGCGGCCTCGGCGAGCTCGCGCGCACCCGGTTCCCGGACAAGCGGTTCCTGCCCATGTGCCGGCTGTGCCCGTACATGAAGGCCGTGACCCTCGAGCGGGTCCTCTCCGTGCTCGAAAAGCCGGCCCGGGCCAGCGTCGTGGAGGTGGACCCCAAGGTCGCGGAGCGGGCGCGGAAGTCGCTGGAAAGGATGTTCGAACTAGCAGAAGGAGGAAAGTGAAAGCGATCCGTCTCGGCGCCGCGGCCCTCAACCAGGTCCCGTTCGACTGGGACGGCAACCTTGCCCGGATCCTGGCCGCCATCGAGGCGGCCAAGGCCTCCGGCGTCTCGGTGCTGTGCCTGCCGGAGATGTGCGTCACCGGCTACGGGTGCGAGGACAGCTTCCACGCCGAGTTCGTGCACGAGACCGCCTGGGCCCAGCTCCAGAAGCTCCTTCCCTCCACCAAAGGCATCGCAGTGGGCGTGGGCCTGCCGGTCTTCCACGGGGGCGCGCTCTACAACGCCGCGGCCCTGCTCTGCGATGGCGCCCTCATGGGACTCTCGGCCAAGAAGCACCTGGCCGGGGACGGCATCCACTACGAGCCCCGCTGGTTCAAGCCCTGGACCAAAGGAGCGGTGGACACCCTCTCGGCCGGGGGCCAGAGCGTTCCTTTCGGGGACCTCTGCTTCAAGTGCGGCGAGGTGGGCGTGGGCTTCGAGATATGCGAGGAGGCCTGGGTCCCGGACCGGCCCGGAGGCGACCTGGCCGCGCGCGGCGCGGACATCATCCTCAACCCCAGCGCGAGCCACTTCGCCTTCGGCAAGGAGGAGACCCGGCGCCGCTTCGTGGCCGAGGGCTCCCGGGCCTTCGGCGCCGCCTACTGCTACGCCAACCTGCTTGGCAACGAGTCCGGCCGCGTCATCTACGACGGCACCTGCCTCGTGGCCTCGGAGGGCCGCGTCCTGGCCTTTGGGAAACGCTTCGGGTTCGACGACTTCTCCCTGACCTGGGCGGACGCGGACCTCACCAAGAACCGCATGGCCAAGGCGCGCTCGGCCAACTTCAAGCCCCACTCCGGGACCGACCCGGGACTGGTCACCCGGGCCTTCTCCTTGCCTGAGCCCAAGTCCCGGGCGCAAGCGTTCCCTCTGGCGGGCTGGGAGTCGGGCCCCTCCATCAAGGAGGAGGAGTTCTGCAGGGCCGTGGCCCTGGGCCTTTTCGACTATCTGCGCAAGTCCAGGTCCAGGGGCTTCGTGGTCTCCCTGAGCGGGGGCGCGGATTCGACCGCCGTGACCTGCCTGGCAGGCCTGGCCCTGCGCCTGGCTTCCGAGAGCCTCGGGCCCCAGGGGCTCTCTAAGAAGCTCCCCCATCTCCCCCCCGCAACCCTGGCCGACAGCAGGGCCCTCATCAAGTCCCTGCTGGTGTGCGTCTACCAGGCCACGGACAACAGCTCGAGCTCGAGCCGTTCGGCTGCCCGCGCCGTGGCTTCCGGCGTCGGGGCCGAGTTCATGGAGTGGGAGGTCAACGCCATCGTCACGGCCTACACAGACATGGTTTCCAAGACCGTGGGCAGGCCGCTGACCTGGGAGAAAGACGACATCAGCCTTCAGAACATCCAGGCCCGGGCGCGCGGGCCGGGAGCCTGGCTCCTCGCCAACCTGCGCGATAGCCTGCTCCTGGCCACGAGCGACCGCTCCGAAGCCTCAGTCGGCTACGCCACCATGGACGGCGACACCTGCGGAGGCCTCGCTCCCATCGGGGGAGTGGACAAATGCTTCCTTCTCTCCTGGCTCAAGTGGCTCGAAAAGACCGGGCCAGAAGGCCTCGGCCCCATCCCCGCGCTCTCCGTCGTGACGAGCCAGAGGCCCACGCCCGAACTCCGGCCGTCTTCAGCGAAGCAGGCCGCGGAGAAGGACCTCATGCCCTACGACGTGCTCGACGCCATCCAGCGCGCCTTCATCCTCGACAAGCGCTCGCCGGCCGAAGCCCTTGCCGAAGTCCGGGAGAAGTTCCCCGAGCACACGCCCGAGGACCTCAAGACGTGGGTGGGCCGCTTCTTCAGCCTCTGGTGCCGCAACCAGTGGAAGCGGGAGCGCTACGCACCGTCCTTCCACCTCGACGACCAGGACGTGGACCCCCGCTCCTGGTGCCGCTTCCCCATCCTCTCCAGCGGCCTGGCCAAGGAGATCAAGGACCTCGACGCGGCCTGAGGAACCATGAATGTGCTGACGCTTATGTCTCCTGTTGTCGACGAAGTAGAGTCACACGACGATACCATATCGTTTGCAGCCTCGTTCGCCTAGCGCGGTGGCGGTGGCGCATGCGATCGTGCGATCATTCGGCCAAGCTCTGGATTGGAGATGCCGAGTGCGAGGAGAGAGCGGATTAGCAAGTCAATCGAGACGGAATTGTCGGCGGCCTCCATCTTTGCCACGCGGCTCTGGCTTGATCTTACCAGTTTCGCAAGGTCAGTCTGCCCCAGTCGGCGTTGGCGACGCTTGCTTCGCAGTCCTTCGGCCAATTTGAGTTTCAGTTCGATATATTCTGCCTCTTGATCGGACAACGCCAAGAAGTCCTTGGCGTTGCCAACTTTCCAGCCCTTAGCTTCCAATCTATGCCGTTTTGCCTCACGCATTGTCGTATCTCCTAAGGCGTTCCTTGCTGACAGCTACTACGCCCCTGGGTGTTCTCTGAGTCTTCTTCTTAAAAACGGCGGCGATCACGATTGCATCCGGGTCGACTCGGTAGATAATGCGCCACTTCGCCAGGGAATCAGTAATTCGAAGCTCATGGCAATGCGTGCCTACCGAAGGCAGCGGTCTTGAATGCGGCATGTTCAGGTTCTCTCCTTTCTGCAAGCGCCGAAGCACAAAACCTGCTTCAAGCCGCGCTTCCTTGGAGAACGGTGGTGTCTTGATCTCCCCATGCAACCAGACTAGCGGCTTATCCGACGCATTCATTCAATAAGAGTATATGTCAGAAATGACATATTGTCAATGGCTGGTTTCGGACGTGCCGCATCGAAGCCCAAGAATGCCATCAGGATGCGCCGGGCTGAGCCGCCGCTGCCCAGTAGAGCCGGCCGCGTTACGCGGTCGCTCTAACGCTGGCTAGGCGCTTCATTTGCCTACCCGCTCGCCCATAAAACGGCGACAACCTTCTTCGGGAGATGCGGGCAGTTTCAGATTCTTGCATGCCCTCTGCCCGACGGCGAGGAAAGCCCCGCACAATTCAGCATCGGGTAGGTTGAGTTCCTCGGCGAGCATATTGATCTCTGCCAGAATCCCCGGTGCCATGAAGGCGGACTCTGGATTGAAGGGGGGCAATTCCTTGAACAAGTCCGGATTGGTCGCCCCTCCAATATTGCTCGGACCATTCGCATCGAGGTACACAACCTCTAAATAGATGTCAAGCGCCTGACGTCGCTTGCCATCTGTCACCAGCAATTCGGCCATCGCGAGGCGGGTATTTCGGTAAAGCCCCCAGTTGTTCATCTTCGCATGCTCGATGAGGTGCTTATCGTGGAGTGTCCAGAGCACATCGAAGTCAGACGGTTCTCGACCAGAACGTGCCGAGAGCGCGTCCTTCTCTTTATTGAATTCTGTCTCGTCGACGAAGCGCATCGCCTGTTGCTTGGCGCCGATCGTTGCCCACTGCGCGTCTATGTCTTGGGCTCCCCGCTCCGTAACCAGAACACGTTGCCTGTCGACCGGGCGTGTGCGAACGTACATATTGTTCCCACAGTGCGGGCACTTCTTCTTCCGCCCCGGCATCTTGTCGAGCGCCTGAGAGCAATACGGACATATTGGATTTGTCTTTACAATCATCTCCCCCATAGTTCAGCCTCCTCTGATGAAAAATCTATGAAATATCTGCTGCCTCACATTACAAGACCCATGATGAGAATGAGAATGCCCATTACCAGGGCAGCAGTGCCGAGAAGTGGTGACAACAACATAAGGCCGAGCGAAATAAGGATTACGAGGCACCCCATCCCTTGTACGTTGCCACGCTTAACCCGACGGGCCTGTTTCTCCTGTATGTCTGCAAATTCCATTCTACGCCCACAACCGGGGCATGTGGGAGCGGATGAAGATACCGACTTCCCGCAATCGGGGCACCGGATTAGGTTTTTGTCAGAGGCACCTCCTTTTCCTTTCGCTGGCAAAGGTGGTATTTCTGCGCCGCACTGGTAGCAAAACACGGAATCTGGTTCGACTCGAGCACTACACTTTGGGCACTTCATATCATGCGCCTAGTAAGTCTATCGGTCAGTATATCACGGCGGGATGAAGGGCTCAATAGTAAAGCGGAGAAACAGATCCTTGCCGCCGGCCCTCCGGACCGGAGGGCCGGCGCTTAAGGATCGCGCAGAGGATGCGGACGAGAAGCGGTCAGGCCCCGACGAGGTCTTCCTGCTCTTCTTTCTGGGTGTCGGTGTCCTCGGTCCGGTTCCAGCGCAGCTTGCTGCGGGTCGTGCGCCACCAGCCGCCGAGCTGCTCGCGGGTATCGCGGCCGGACTTGGGGGCCAGCAGGACGGCCGCGGCGGCGCCGGCAACGACGCCGGCCAGCAGCCAGTAGAACGTCTTCGAGGTGTTCGTGGTCTCGCAGCAGGTATCTTTCGTGTCCGACATGTTGGGCCTCCTCGGCGCGGACGGCTTTCGATTGAGCCGCGGATCCCGCGGCATCCTGATTATAACATTTGGCGGCGCTATTCGATGATGTTCGGCTCCTCGGTCTCGGGCTGGGCGTCGAGCTCGGATTCGGTCGGCAGGGGGAGCAGGCCGTCCTCCCCGCCGAGGGCGTGGCTCGTGCTCCCGGAAGGCAGCGCCGCGGCGCCGGGCGCGCCCGGGACGGTCAGGGCCAGGGGCAGGGAGTGGTCGGACTCGCAGTACTGCGTGGGCTGGGTGCCTTCGATGAAGTAGTCCTGCACCTTCCGGGGGCAGCTCGGCAGGGCGAGGAGCCCGGTGTCCGCGCAGATGGTCTGCTTGTCGCTGATCCCGGGCGGGATGGGGAAATCCCTCTTGGGGCTGTCCTTGAGGACCTGCTCCATGATGGCGGTCCACCATGGCACCACGGTCGAGCCGCCGGTCCAGTCCTTCTTGCCCAGGGAGCCGAAGTCGTCGTAGCCCATCCAGGCCCCGGCCACGAGGTCCGGGGTGTAGCCGATGAACCAGAGGTCGCGGTTGTCGTTGGAGGTGCCGGTCTTGCCCGCCATGGGGTGCTTGGCCTGCAGGAAGCGGGCATAGCGGCCGGTCCCGCCCGCCACCACGGCCTTCAGGAGGTTCGTCATCAGGAAGGCGACCTGGGGCGACATGGCCTCGCGCTCGGTGGGGACGTAGCGCTCGAGCTCCTTACCCTGGCTGTCCTCGACCCGGTCCACGGTGTAGGGCTGGACGTAGATGCCTCCGTTGGCGAAGGTGCTGAAAGCGCTCGTCATCTCCAAGGGGCTCACCACCGAGGAGCCCAGGCCCAGGGCCGGGACCGGCTCGAGCTCGGAGCGGATGCCGGCCCGGTGGGCGATGTCCACCACGAGCGGCGGGCCGATCTGGTTGATGAGGTTGATGGAGGCGATGTTGCGCGAGAGGGCCAGGGCCTTGCGCAGGGTGATGACGCCCATGAACTTCCCGTCGAAATCGTTGGGGACCCAGATCTTGAAGTCCGGGGACTCGGCGAACGGCGCGGTCGCCAGGTCGATGGAGTATTGGTCGGTCGCGCCCTCGAGCAGGCGCCAGTCCCGGCCGTCGAAGTAGAACGCCAAGGGGTTGTCCTCGATGAGGGAGGCCCCGGTCATGCCCGCGTTCAAGGCCGCGGCCCAGACGAAGGGCTTGAAGGTGGACCCGGGCTGGCGGTAGGCCTGCACCGCCCGGTTGAACTTGGAGTCCCGGCCTCCAATCATGGCGCGGATGGCGCCGGTCTTGACGTCCATGACGACGAACGCGCCCTGGATCTTGGGGAGCGTGGTCGAGACCTCGACCCCCTCCTCGGCCTCGGCCGCGTCCTCCTTGAGCTTGGCCTCCCAGTCCTTGGCCGCCTTCTCGTCGAACTCGGTGAGGCCCTTCTCCATGACCTCTTCGGCGATCCTCTGCATCTTGAGGTCGAGGGTGGTGTAGACTTTCATGCCCCCCCGCCAGACCGAGCTCGTGCCGTACTTGCGCTCGAGGCGCGAGCGCACGTGCTCCACGAAGTAGGGGGCCTGGATCGTGGTGTCGAGGGGCTTGACCAGCGGGACATCCGTGGCGAGGGCCTCTTTCTTCTCCTTTTCGTTGATGAAGCCCTCGGACTGCATGCGTTCGAGCACGGTGGCGCGCCGCCGGCGGGCCCGGTCCTGATGGGAGAAAGGGGAGTAGCCGCGAGGAGCCCGGATGACCCCGGCCAGCAGGGCGCACTCGGCGAGCTTGAGTTCCGAGACCTCCTTGCCGAAGTAGTTGCGGGCCGCGGACTGCACCCCGTAGGCCCCTTCCCCGAAGTAGACCTGGTTGAGGTAGAGCTGGAGGATCTCCTGCTTGGAGAACTCGCGCTCGATCTGGACCGCCAGCAGGATCTCCCGGATCTTGCGCGCGATGGTCCTCTCCCGCGTCAGGAAGATCTGCTTGGAGAGCTGCTGGGTGATGGTGGACCCGCCCTGGGCGATGCGGCCCGCGAGGAAGTTCGCGGCCGCCGAGCGCAGGATGCCCCGCGGCGAGACCCCCCAGTGCTTGAAGAACCGGTCGTCTTCGATAGCCAGGACCGCGTTCTGGAGGTCCACCGGGATCTTCGCAAGAGGCAGGAGCGCCCGCTTCTCGATGGAGAGCTCGGCCACGAGCTCGTCGGTCGAGTCGAAGATCCGGGTGGTCAAGGACGGGGTGTACTCATCGAGGCTGTGGGTGGAGGGCAGGCCCGCCAGCAAGGTCCTGAGGGCCCCTCCGGCCGCGATGACGCAAACCAGGGCGAGGAGCGCGAGCAGGTAGAACCTCCTCCGTGGCATTCGCGCATTATATCTTTTTGATACGATACCCCTTGATGAGCAGCCTGTCCCCGGCCGCCCGGTTCGACGCCGTGATCATCGGCGGCGGCATCACGGGCGCGGGCGTGGCCAGGGACTGCGCCATGCGGGGCATGAAGACCCTGCTCCTGGAGGCGGGCGGGCCGGGGTGCAAGACCACCGCGGCCTCCACTCATCTCATCCACGGAGGCCTGCGCTACCTCCTCTACGACCGCCTCACCACGCATGTCACGAGCTGGGATTCCGGCCACATCGTCCGCGTCGCGGGGAACCTGCTCACCAGGCTCCCGATCATCTGGCCGGTCTACAGCTGGCATCGCCACGGCATCGAGACCGTGGAGACCCTGCTCGAGGCCTACGACCGGTTCCAGGCGATGAAGGAGGGGCGCCCCCACCTGCGGCTGGATGCCGCGGAGACCCTCAAGGCCGTCCCCGGGCTCAAGGCCGAGGGCCTCGTGGGCTCGGTGGCCTTCGACGAGTGGGTGACCGACGCGGTCGGTCTCGTGGAGGCCAACCTGGGATCGGCCCGCCGCCACGGAGCCGAGGTCCGCTGCGGCGCGGCCGCGACCGGCCTGCTCGTCTCGGAGGGCCGCGTGGCCGGGGTGCTGACCGACTCAGGGCCGATCGGGACCGGGGTGGTGGTCAACGCCTCCGGGCCCTGGATCGCCAGGACCGCGGCCTGGGCCGGGGCCTCCATCGAAGTGACCTTGAGGAAAGGCTCCCACCTCGTCTACGACCGCCGGCTCTTTCCGGTCGGGCTCATCATGCAGGCCCCTGCGGCGATAACGCCGCAGGGCGGGGACCGCTACGTCTTCGTCATCCCCTTGGCGGACAGGACCCTCGTGGGCCCCACGGACCTCCCCGGCCCCGCGGACCCGGACGACACGGTCTCCGACCCGGAAGAAGCGTCATGGATCCTGGATTCCGTCCGACCCTATTTCACCGGGTTCCCGGCTGACTACCGCCGGGTCATGGTGGGCAGCAGGCCCATCCTGGACGCAGCCGGCAACGAGAAGCTGCTCTCCCGCGGCTTCGAGGTCTTCGACCACGAGGCGCGCGACAGGGTGGCCGGCCTGGTCACCGTGGGCGGGGGCAAGATGTCCGACTTCAGGCTCATGGCCGAGACAGCCACGGACCTCGTCTGCCGCAAGCTTGGCGTGAACGCCTCCTGCCGGACCCACCTTGAGACCCTTTCCGGCCAGCCCGCGGCCGCGGCCCCGGGATTCGAGATGCCGTCGCGGTTCCTGCAGGACTTCCTCAAAAAGAGGCCGCGGCTCCGGGAACTCCACGCCCTCTCCCATCTCGGCTGGTCCCTGGCCCGGCACTGGGCAGGCCAGGCCTGCCTGGGCCGGCGCCTGGCACGCGCCGACCACCTGGCAGCCCACTTCCGGTAGGGCATTTTGTTAGAATCTCCGCATGGCGCAAGACAAGCCCCAACATCGCTTCCTGAAGCTCTTCGCCGTCGTCATCGGAGCGGGTCTCGCCGGCCTCGCGGCCGCGACCCTCGCCCTCAGGCTGCTCCTGCCGCCGGATAAGCTCAAGAGCCTCATCGCCCAGGAGGCCGGCAAGGTCCTCGGCCGCCAGGTGAGGATCAAGGACGTGTCCGTGAGCCTCATCCAGGGGCTCCGGGTCGAGGGCGTGGAGATCTCGGAAAAGCCTGACTTCAAGGCCGGCACGTTCGTGAGCGTCTCGTCGTTCGACTTCAAGGTCCAGCTCATGCCCCTGCTCTCCAAGCGCGTGGTCATCGACCGCATGGTCATGGCCGGCCCGTCGGCCAGGATCGTCAAGAACAAGGACGGCACCTTCAATTTCTCGGACCTGGTTTCGCAAGCCCCCTCCGGCGAGCGGAGAACTTCCGGCGCCTTCGGGGACGGCGGTCCCTTGCCGCCAGCCTCCCCCGACGGGGGAGGCGCGCAGCGAGGGGGGACGGGGTCGTCCAAGAGCAAGGCGGCCCCCTCCAAGGCAGCGGCGGCCGGCAAGGCCGCTCCCGCCTCATCCATGGACCTGCCGTTCGTCCTGGACGTGCAGAAGGCCCGCGTCAGCGGAGGCTCCATCGTCTACGCGGACCCGGCCGGCGCCATCGAAGTCTCCATCTCGGGACTCGACGCCTCGGCCGACGGTTTCAGCCTCGAGCGGGCCTTCCCCGCCTCCTTCTCCCTGGCGCTCTCCGGGAGATCCGGCCCCATGCGCCTGGGGGGCAAGGCCTCGGGAGAAGCCCGGTTCGACCTCTCGCGCATGAAGGATGCCGCCCCCGGCTCCCTGCCGATCGGGGTCAGCAACCTCAAATCCGAGGTCTCCATGAGCGTTCAGGACCCCTCCTCTGAACTCGACGCCAAGCTCACGGACCTGAGCGTCTCCATCGGAGAGGCCAGGCTCGACGCGCCCTTCGATGGCGGAGCCTCCCTCGCGTTCGACGCGAAATCAGGGAACCGGCGCGTCCAGGGCAAGGCCGCGGTCAAGGCGAGGTTCGACCTCTCGAAGATCTCCGAAGGCGCGGCCTCGGCCGACATCAAGAGCGTGTCCCTGGAGGCGGCGGGTCTCAAGGCGGACCTCGCCATGAAGTTCTTCTTCGACCCCAAGCAGGTCTCCCTGGCCGGCATCGAGGGCACCATGCTCGGAGGCAAGCTCACCGGCCTGCTGAAGGTCCGCAACTACGCGACCACCCCGGACATCAAGCTCGAGGCTGACCTGAGCTCGGTGGAGCTTGAAAAGCTCCTGGCCGCCAACGAGGCCACCCTGGTAGCGCCTCCGGGATCCAAGGCCGGGGCCAAGAGATCCGGAGCCAAGCCTGAAGCCTCCGGAGCCACGCCCGAAGCGTCCGGAGCCAAACCCGGAGCGTCCGAGCCCAAGCCCAAGGCAGCCCCGTCCTCGTCGCCGCCCATGAGCACGAGCGGCTCCATCAAGATCGGCGAGGCCCGCCACCAGTTCGCGTCCGCCAAGGACATCAGCCTCGAGTGGGACCTCAAGGGCATCACGCCTTCGCTCGAGTCCCTCGGCGGCTTCGCCACCATGAAGATCGCGGGCGGGCACTTCAGCGCGCTCGACTCCCTGGCCGGCCGCTCCAAGGTGCTCAAGGTGCTCACCCTGCCGTTCGTCGTGCTCCAGAAGATCGGGCGGGTGCCCATCCTCAACAAGGTCCTCCCCGAGTTCAACACCGTGACCTTCACCGAGATCACCGGAGACTACGTCTTCGAGCGCGGGGGCATGACCCTGCGCCGCTGCGCCATGAGGAGCTCCGCGGCCAACGTCGACGCCACGGGCACCGCGAACCTGCCCGCAGAGACGCTCGCGGTCACGGTCATGTCCCAGGTCGGCAGGCTCGCTCCCATCGGCATCGACGTGACCGGGACCTTCGATCAGCCCAAGACCCGTCTCAAGGCCGAAACCCTCCTCAACCAGCCCGTGGGCAAGGCCATCGAGCCGGCCAGGAAGCTCATCGAAGGGCTGTTCAAAAGGAAGAAATGAAGAACACTCTCAGCCTGCTCCCGTTCATCCTGGCCCTGACCCTGGCCCCCTTCGGGAGGGCCGTCGCCGCCTCCCCGACGCAGACCTCCGTGGACATGGCCTGGAACCTGCTCAAGGAAGACCAGCTCGAACGGGCCATCGAGCCCCTGACCGCCGCGCTCAAGAAGACCCCTAATCACGCCCTCCTGCGCTACGCCCTGGGCGTGTGCCTCGCGCACACCGGCTCGGACGTCGAAGCCTCCCGGGAACTCCGGGTCTCGGCCAGGCTCGATCCGGCTTTCCCCCAGACCTGGTACTACCTCCGCACCATCACCCGCCCGGACGACCATGAGGGGCTGGACTACTTCCGCAAGGCCGCGGTCCGCAACAAAAAAGGCAATCCTCACATCCACCTCAACTACGGCCTGCTCCTGCTCCAGCGGGGCCGGCTCGAAGCCGCGCTCAAGGAGTTCCAGGCCGCAGCGGGCCTGGGCGCCGCCTACGCCGAGGCGCACTTCGAGGTCGGGGCCGTGCGCTACGACCAGGAGCGCTATGACGATGCCGCGGACAGCCTAAGGAAGGCCCTCGCCATCGACCCCGGGTACGCTGAGGCAAAGCGGCTCCTGGCCATGGCCCTGGCCGCGGCCGGCAAGCCCGCGGAAGAGGTCGAAACCTACCGCAAGCAGGCCCTGGACCTCAAGCCCGAGCTCTCCGAGACCGAGGACGCGCTCCAGATCCTGGCCGACCGGGAGAAGAGGCGACACTGGGAAAGCAACCTCGAGAAGGTGGGCAAGCTCTACCTCGCCCCCTTGAAGCCCGTGGGCCTCATCCTCGCCCCCCTCATGCCGTTCCTCGAGCGCGAGCCTGTGGGCCGGGCCATGGACAAGCTCTCCGCCTCAAGCTCGACCGCGGCCGGCTCGGACGCCGCGGGGTCCCCGCGCCCCAAGCGCGGCGGCCTCTCCAGGCTCGCCATCAAGTGGACCTCGTCCAAGCACCTCGAGCCCCTGCCGGTCGAGAGCCTGACGGACCCGGACCATTTCTCCTTCCCGGTCCGCGTCGGCGGACGGAAGCTCCTCTGGGCCTTCTTCACCACCCCGAACTACCGGCTCGCGGCCTACGCCGCCGGGCCGGGCAAGGCATCCATCGAGCTCAGGAAGATCCCTCCGGTCCAGATCCGATTCGACCCGAACGGGTCCCTGGTCCGCAAGGCCGTGTTCGCAGAAGGCGGGGAGTTCGTCATCGACGAGGCGTGGAACGCCCGCATCGAAGGCGCGAACGCGGACACGGTCCGGCTCAGCATCCAGCGCAAGAAAGATTAAGGGGAGAGCTTGAGGCCCTGACGCCGGCTTGACCGCTCCAGGGCCAGGGCGATGAGACGGTCGAGGATGCGGCCCATGGACCACCCGCTGGCCTGGAACAGCGCCGGATAGAGGCTCTGCTCAGTGAACCCCGGGATGGTGTTGATCTCCCCGAAGTAGGCTCTGCGGGAGCGCCGGTCCATGAAGAAATCCACGCGGGCCATGCCGCTGGCGTCGAAGGCCTCGAAGACCCGGGCCGCAAGGTCCCGGATGACGGCCGACTCGGGACCCGAAAGCCGGGCCGGGATGAGCAGGTCGTGCCCTGCCGCGTCCGTGTACTTGGAGGCGTAGTCGAAGAAATCGTGGTTCCCCGTAACCACGACCTCGCCGCAGACCGAGGTCTCGAGGTCCCCGGGCTTGCCCAGAACCGCGCAGCAGATCTCCTGCCCGTCCACGCCCTGCTCCACCATGACCTTGGTGTCGAACCGGAAGGCGTGGCGCACCGCGGAAGCGAGTCCCCCCCACCGTCCCACCTTGCGCACCCCCACCGAAGAGCCCAGGCATACCGGCTTGACAAAGACCGGCAGCCTCAGGGCCCGCAGGAGCTTCTCTTTGGCCCGGAACTCGGCCTGAGACCGGAGGAGGACATGGGGGAGGACAGGGACGCAGGCCTGGAGGGCCAGCCTCTTGGCCACGTCCTTATCCATGCCCACGGCTGACGCCAGGACCCCGCAGCCGACATAAGGCACCCTGGAGAGTTCCAGGAACCCCTGGACCGTGCCGTCCTCGCCCATGGGGCCGTGCAGGACCGGGAAGACCACGTCCACGCCCTGCCCCTGGCCGGCGCGGCCGCGCGATGCCATGCCGGCGAAATCGAGAAGCCCGGCAGCAGGAGAGCCGCCTTCTAGGAGCCAGCGTCCCTTGCGGTCGATGCGCACCGGCCTGACCTCATAGCGGGCCGGATCGAGGGCCGACATGATGGTCTTGGCCGAAGCCAGGGAGACCTCGTGCTCGGCGGACTGGCCTCCGAAGAGCACGGCGACCCGTATCTTGCGTCCCCCGAGCCTGCGTCCCCCCCGCGGGGGGACGCATCCGTCCGGGGGGCTGACCTTCTTCATCAGGCCTTCCTTACTCTCAATATATCCCGCGAGCCTGGAACCAGGGGGTGCCCTTGCTGTTCCGGTGGGTACAGTCCACGAAGATGATGACCTGCTTGTCGGTGAAGACGTAGCCCCACTTCCCCGAATCCCTGAGCCGGGTCCCGTCGATTCTCTCGTCGCGGATGATGTCGCCGGGGTAGTACTGCACCGCGCTCGTGTCCTTGTGGCGGGCGCCCACGAGCTCCACGGTGGGGATGTCGGCCAGATATTTCGGGATGAGGTCGGTCAGCTTGGCCGGGACCTTCCCCTCGGTCCTGAGGTACTCGCCAAGCCAGACACCGATATTATTACTTTCCCGACGCCAACGGAAGGCCTCCTGGCCGCCGCGGTCAGGGTCCTCCGAAACCGAACCCCTTGAAGAGGTCGTCGTCGCCGCCCTCGCCGGCCGGCTTCTCGCCCCCGCCGGGAGCCTCCACGGACGGCCGGCCCGCCCCGGGAACAGGCGCGGCCTTGCCTCCCGCCATGGCGCTGGTGACGGGCGCCACGACCGTCTTGCGGATGCCCTCGGTGAAGGTCAGGCGCGCCCGCTTGAGCTCGTAGTAGATGCGGAACTGGCTCTGCTTCTGCTGGGGCTCGTAGGCCTTGCCCAGGTTGTCCCGCTCCTGCTCCCAGCCGGGGCTGTAGAGCATGCGGCCCCGGACGTCCACCAGGTTGTTGATGAGGGGAAGGCTGAAGCGGATGCGGTAGAAGCCGTTGGTGTCGCTCACCCCGGGGTCGAAGGAGCTGCCCGCGAAGCCCGACCGGCGTTCCCCGGTCTCCTCCTTCTGGGCGCCCTCGCCCACGGCCACGGCGCGCACCACCACGCCCTGCACGGGGTTGTCGAGGTAGTCCGTGATGACGCCCTGGATGTAGCCCTCGAGGAAGAGGGTCTTCCTCGGCGTGGACATGAAGAGCATCTCGCGGTTGCCGGTGATCCTCTCGTTGATCGAGATGTCCACGACCCTGCCTTCGCCGAAATCCTCCGCGACCACCTTCTTGGCGCCGCGGCCCATCCTCATCCCGGAGCAGCCGGCCGAAACAACGCACAAGGCCGCGGCCGCGGCGCAGCAGCACAGCAGGCCGGCGGCGCGGCTGACCATCTCCCGGGCCTGGGACGGACGGCCGTCTGAATGGGCGTTCATTGCGGTGACTCCTCAAGGGGAGGCGCTTCAGCCGGGGCTTCGCCCCCCGGAGCCGGCGCCGGTTCGGTTTCCGCCGGAGGCGCCGGCACCGGGGCGGGCTCTCCCGCCTTGCCGGGGCCGGCCTCCTTGGCCGGCGGGGCTTCCTCGGGCTTGAGCGGCATGTTCTTGATCCAGAAGACGACCCTGCGGTTCTTCTGGCGGTTCTCGGGGGAATCGTTGGGAGCGGCGGGCCGGAACTCGCCGTAGCCCATGGCAGCCATGAACTTCGCCGGGAACCGGTGGCTGTCGATAAGGGTCCGCACCACGTTCGTGGCGCGGGCGGTCGAGAGTTCCCAGTTGGAGTCGAAGTAGTCGTTGGAGATGCGCTGGTTGTCCGTGTGCCCCTCCACGATGATGTCCTGCTTCTGGGCCAGCGGCCTGAGAACGGGCGCCACGACCTTGGCGAGGATCTCCTCCATGCGCGGGGTCAGATCCGCGGAGCCGCTCGCGAAGAACGCCTGCGTTTTCTGCTCCTCGATGGTCCAGTGCATGCCGTCCTGATCCACCTTGACCTCGCCTTCGACCTTCTCCTTCTCCATCTTTTCCTTCGCCTCTTTGGCCGCCGTCTGCACGTCCTTGTTCAAGGCCGCCGAGAGAGCGTACAGGATCACGAAGAAACAGACCATCTCGGTCATGAGGTCCGCGTAGTTGACCATCCAAGCGGGGGCCGGGTGGCCGATCTGGCAGACCTTGGGGTCCGTCTCGTCGATGAATCCCCTGGGAGCTCGAAGAGGCATCGGTCTAGGCTCCCGCGGTCCCCTTCACGGCGATCCTCTTGGCCGGCTCGAGGTAAGCCTTGAGGTTGGCCTCGACCACGCTCGGGGTGGCGTTGCTCTGCAGGAGCAGGACGCCCCGGATGACGATCTCCTTGACGAGGAGCTCCTCCTCGGAGCGGCGCCTGAGCTTGCCGCCCATGGGGAGGAAGACGAGGTAGCCGGCGGTCAGGCCGTAGAAGGCGGAAGCCAGGGCCAGGGCCATGCGCCGCGGCACCGCGGACACATCGGAGATGCTCGAGAGCATCAGGATCATGGCCAGGATGGTCCCGATGATGCCGAACGCCGGGGCATAGGTGCCCATGGCGTTGAAGATCTCCTGCCCGCCCTTGTGTCGCTCGCGGATGAAGCCGATCTCGGTCTCGAGCATGGAGTGGATGAACTCCTGGTCGGCGCCGTCGATGACGAGCTGGATGCCCCGGCGCATGAAGTCGTCCTTGAGGCCGGTGACGTCGGACTGGAGCGCGAGGAAGCCCTCCTTCTTGGCCTTCTGCGAAAGGCTCACGAAGGTGCCCACGATGTCCGCGGTCTCCTCCCCGGTGGTGAGCAGGACCTTGCGCAGGATCTTGCCCAGGCCCACGATATCCTTCAAAGGATAGTTCACCAGGGTCGAGCAGAAGGTGCCGCCCGCGATCAGGAGCAGAGCCTCCAGGTTCAAGAACGGGACGAACCCCTTGACGCCCTCCTGGATGAAAATGGCGGTCACGGCAAGGCCCAGGAAGACGATGATGCCCATCACGGTCGCTATGTCCATTTAAACGTTCTCCCTCTTGAATCCGGCGATGGGATTGATCGTCTTCGCTTCGGCGTTCACTTTCCTGCGGTATTCTATCACCTTTTGAACGACCTCCTCCGTCCCCTCGCAGACCATGAGCTTGTTGCCGGTCGCAAGGCACAGCAAGCTCGCCCCCTGCCCGGGCTCGATGGACTCGATGAGCTCGGCGTTGACCACGATCTCGGCTCCGTTGAGCTTATGAAGCTTCACCATCAGGCGCCCTCTGGCGGTTCAGGACCGCCGTCCCCGGAGGCGCAAGCCGTGTTCCTCTCGCCGGAGGGGGCCCGCGGCGGCATGGGAGGAACGGACCCTCCGCGCTCGAGCTCCTTGATGCGCTTCTCGAGCCGCTCCTTCTCATCCACGAAAGCCTTCGCCATCTGGGCGTCCCGGGCGAGCTGCCCGCGCAGGCTGAAGAAGGAGTCCTGGAGGTTCTTGAGCTCCGCGGCCTGGGCCATGGAGAGCCGTTGGAACTCGGACTTCTCCAGGGCGAGGTCCGTCCGGGCCTCCTCCGCCGTCTCGAACTTCTTGCGCAGCTCGGCCAGAGCGGCCTTGAGCGCACCGTTCTCCTCCTGCGCGTCGCGCAGGCCGGACTCGAGCCTGGTTCCCTCCTCGCGGAGATTCCGCTTGGATTGCTCCAGGGCCGTCTCGGCGCGCCGCTTCTCCTCTTCCAGGGCCGCCTCGGCCGCCTGGCGCTCCTCTTGCTCCCCCGCCTTCTGGACCTCTAGCTCCGAGACCTTGGCGCGCAGGGATGCGAGCTCGTTCTCCTTCTCGAGCAGGGCCTCCCGGCTGCGGCTCTCGAGCTTGTCCGCGAGCCCCGAGAGTTCCTTCCGGAGTCTTTCTTCGGCCTCGATCCGGGCCTTATCCGCCTCCACGGAGAAGTTCTTCTGAAGCTGGTGTTCGACCTCGGAACGGATCTCCCTCTCCCGGTCTGCCCACCGCCGCTGGAGGACCACGAACTCGGCCTTGTAGTGCTCCTGCGTCTTCTCCCACTCCGAAGCCTGCTTGCGCAAGGCCATGACCTGGCTGCGGCTCATGGCCGCCTGCCGCTCGAGCGCGGACAGCACGGCCTTGAGCTTGGCCACGTCGGAAGACGCCCGGTCGGCCTTTTCCTTATATTGGTCCCGTTCCGCGTCCGCCGCGTCCTTGACCCTCTTGATCTCAGCCTCGTGCTCGAGCCTCATCCTCGAGCCCAGGCCCGAGAGCTCGCGCTGGAGGCGGTCCACCTCATAAGCCAGCCTGTCCTCGCGCTCCCGCGCGGACTGGCGCATGGACTGCAGGTCGCGCTCGAGGCGGTCCGAGACCGTGGAGAGTTGCTGGCGCGCCAGGGTGAGCTCGGCGCGCAGCTGGAAGGATTCCTTCTCCGCTTCCGCGCCCTTGCCCAGCTTCACCTGATTCTCCGCCCTCTCCTTCGAGAGGTCGGCCACGCGCTCCTCGAGGACCTTCTTCTCGTTGAGGACCTTCTGCCACTCCACCTCGGCGCCCTTGAGCTTCTCGGTCAGGTTCCGCAGGACCCTGACCTCGTCGTCCTTGGCCCCGACCGTCTTCTGCCAGTGCGCCTTCTCCTCCAGCCAGCGGCGCTCCATCTCCTGCAGCCGCACCGCGAACTGGGACTCGAAGTCCTTGTCCTGGGTCTCCCGCTGGACCATCTGGTTCTTGAGGGTCACGAGCCAGGTCTCGCGCTCCTGCGCGAGCCGGGTCTCGAGCTCCTGGACCCGGTTGTCGAGCTTGTGCTTGAGCTCCTCGTGCTCCTGGTCGCGCCGGTCGCGGCGGATCTTGTCCTGGAGCTCCTTGATGGCCACCTCGACCTTGGCCGAGGTCGCGGCCTCCTGCTGGCTCTTGAGGTTGGCCATCAGGACCTTCTCGCGCTCATCCTGGAGCCGCTTCTCCATCGCGGCCAGCTTCCTCTCGTATTCCTCCTTCACCGCGCCCGGGTCCGGCGCCCTGGCCGCCTGGACCGGAGGCACGGGAGCGACCGGAGCAGCCGGGGCCTGAGGCATGCCGCCGAAGGGCGGAGCCGGAGGCCTGGGCGCGCCCGGAAGCGGCCCGGTCAAGGCCGGAGGCCGAGGGCCCTGCCCGCCCATCGGCGGCCCCCCCATAGGCGGGGCCCCAAACCCGGGAGGCAGGCCCGGCCCTCCGGGGAGCTTGGGAGCTCCCCCTGGCAAGGGAGGCAGGTTCGACGGCAGGGAAGGAGGCAGCGAGGCCGGGCCTCCCGGAAGAGGCGGAGGCTGCCCCGGACGCCCGGCAAAGGGCGGCAGCGGAGGCGGCACCGGCCTGTCTGGGTCAGGTTGTCGTTCGTCGGCCATGGTTATTTACCCACCTGGGACTTGAAGCTCTCCACCCACTGCTGGATCTGCGGGTCCGGATTGAGCTCCAAGAGTCTCTCGTAGTGCGTCAGGGCCTCGGCGGTGCGCCC
The DNA here is from genome assembly GCA_016234805.1 of Elusimicrobiota bacterium. Taxonomy (GTDB): domain Bacteria; phylum Elusimicrobiota; class Elusimicrobia; order UBA1565; family UBA9628; genus JACQWX01. Next base: position 23,338 of record JACRNU010000095.1, on the reverse strand, counting down.
CAGCTGATAGAAGATGCCGCCCAGATACTGATGGGCCTGCCAAAGGGAGGCGTCCATGGTCAGGGCGTATTCGAGGTATTGGACCGCGGCCTCGAGCTGGCCCGCATCGTGATAGGAAACGCCGGCCTGGAAGTAGTTCTGCGCCTGGACGGGGTCCGCGGCCGGCGCGGGGGCCGCGGCAGGAGCCCCGGCCCCGGGGCCCGGGCCCGATTTGGTGGAAGGACCACGGCGGTCGCGGGAGGCGAGGTCCTCCTGGAGCGCCTCGAACCCCATGCTCTCATCGACCTTGGCGCGGACCGCGATCTTGCCCTGCTTGTCGAGCGCCTTGACCTCCTCGATGATCTTGGAGCGCTCCTCCTCGATCTTGTCCTGGGTCATGCCCGTGGTGTACTCCATGGCCTCCCTCAAGAGGGTGCCTGCGCCCGCGGACATATTGGAGAAGAACTTGTTGACCAGCTCGGGCGGCGCGTTCTGGAGGGCCTTGGCCATGCTGTCAGGCTTGAGCTCGCGCACGATGGTCTGCACGTCGCGGTCGGAGAAGCCGACGATGTCGTCGAAGGTCAGGATGAACTTGCGGACCTTCTCGTAGAGCCCGGGCTTTTCGTTCCGGAGGTAGTTGAGGATGTTGTTGCGGGTCGCGGCGTCGGCCTCGTCGAGCATGGACACGAGCCGCTCGATGCCGCCCACCACGAAGTCCACGTTCTCCTTGACGTCCGCGTCGATGGCCGTGACCTGCTCGCGCGTGACCTGCCGCACGGTCAGGGCCTCGAGGGCGACCTTGGCCTGCAGCTCGACCGGAAGCGCCGTCAGCAGGGCCCGGGCGAACTCGGGGCGCAGGTAGCTCGTCACGACCGCGATCATCCAAGGGTCGGTCTTGTTCAGCAGGAACATGTAGACCAGCCTCTTGATGTTCTCCTCGTTGATGTAGGAGAAGGGCTCGAACTTTTTCATGGATTCATCCTCTTCCGGGGGCGCCTCGGGGGGCTTTCTCTGCAGCGTGATGTCGAGCGCGCCCTCATTCAAGCCCTCTTCTTCCTCTTTCCCCTTGTCCTCCGGAGCTTCCATCTTGGACTCGACGTTGACCTCGGCCGCGGGCTTCTCCCTCAAGGCGGCGACGTACTGCCGGAAGAACTTGGCCAGAGGTCCGAACAGGAACAGCAGCAGCAGCAGGAGCAGGAAAGCGTAGAGGAGCGGCAGCCAGACCCAGGGGTTGGTGAGGTCCTTCTTGAAGCGCTCCACCGCGTTGGCCACGGCCTCCTTGTTGTACTTCATGGGCATGAAGTAGACGCGGTCCGGGGTGAGCTCGTACTGCCCCATGGCCTCGACGATGCGATCCCGGACGGGCTTCTTGTCCGGGTCGGTCTTGAGCACCGTGTCGTCGTGGAAGACCTTCACCTCCATCTTCTTGAACACGGGCTTCTGGGCGAAGCGCACCTCTTCGATGCCCTTGGTCTGCTCGGACTGGCGGGCCAGGAGGGATTCCGGCTTGTCCGTGTTCAAGCCCTGGCTGATGGTCTTGGGCTTGGGCACGCCGGGCAGGACGTAGAGGGTGTCCGCGCCCATGCCCTGCTTGGCGCCCATCTTCTCTTTGTAACGCTCGGCCAGGCCCAGGCCCTTGCGCTGGGCCTCCTCGCGCTCGGTCTTGACCTCCATCTCCACGTCCACGAACACGGTGGCCTTGTCTTTGCCGAGGATGGGGTCGAGGATGTCCCGCTGGATCTTGGCCTCGGACTCGGACTTGATGCGGCTCTGCTCCTGGAGCAGGCCCAGGTCGGGAGAGGGGCTGGGGGCCGCCATGACCGCGCCGACGGCCGCGGCCGTCAGCGCGAGGACCCCGAAAAACAGCGTTCTCTTCTTCACTCTAGTAGGATGCGCCACGGCTTTCGCCATGTGGATGAAAGTGTAAGCCATGGTTGTTAAATATAGATTGCCGCGCCTAGGGGAGGGTCCGGGGCCTTTCGGGACTCTTTTCCCGGGAGGGAGCGCTACTTCAACCTCTGGATGAACTCCTTGACCGCCTGGTTGTTCGGGTCGAGCTCCAGGACCCGCCGCCAGACCGCCAGGGCCTTGTCCTTCTGCTCCATCATGAAAAAGCCGCTCCCCATGACCTCCAAAGCGGTGATGTTGTTGGGCTCGAGGTCGAGGACGTCCTGGCTGCGCCGGACCGCCATGTCGTACTTGCCGTCGTAGACGGACTGCCGGGCGTCGAAGATCTTCTGGTCCACCCAGGTGAACTGCTCGGGCCCGTCCACGCGCCGGGTGATCTCCGCCACCCCGGCCTCCTTCTCCACCATGTTCAGCAGGTTCAGGACCTTCTCGTCCTTGACGTTCTTGTTGAAGGCGTGGCGCAGGGCATTGACCGACTGGCGCATGTCCCGCCCGTCCACGTAGCCGATGACGCCCTTGCGGATGTTGCTCTGGACTTCCTCGCCGCCCATGGCTTGAGACACGAAGGAGGTGGCGGCCATCAAGCGGCCCAGCATGGCCGAGACCTGCTTGTTGCCGGGCTGGGCGTCGAGGGCCTGGTTGAGCTTCTGGGCCGCGAGCGCGAAGTTGCCCTCGTTGAAGGCCTCCTGGCCCTCGGCCACGAACGCTCGGACCTGGATGCTCGCCTGGTCTTCCCTGGATTGGCCGAACCGGAAGGACACGCCCATCCGGGTGCTGGCGGAAGCCCCGAGGTCGTGGATGCCCTGGGCGATGTCGAGGCTGAAGCTGTTGAACTTGAGGCCGAACCCGAAGTCGGTCTCCTGGATGTCCGGGATGCCCATGAGGCCGAACCGGAACGCGAACCACCGCACGACCCAGTATTCGCCGCCGAAGCGGATGTCCACGTCCCCGGTCATGGGCTTGGTGCCGTCGAGCGCGATGGTGAGCCGGTCCTTGAAGAACCGGAAGGAGTTGCCGACCCGGATGACCACCGGGAGCTTGTCGTCGGTCTCTCCCTTGCGCAGGGCGAACACGTTCTGGATCCCGAACCCGACGCGGTAGTAGGGGCCCATGCCCTTCATCATGCCCACGTCGAGGGATTGGTTGGTGTCGGACTTGCCGGCCACGGCGCGGCTGACCTGCTTGACGGTCAGGCCGAACGCCAGGGTCTCGGTGATGTTCTTGCCCCAGGCCAAGGCCATGACCTGCTCCTTGGCGTCGAAGGAGCCGCCGCGGGTGACCGTCTGCTCCGCGGTGGGATTGTTCGGGTCGTAGAGCACGTCGACCTTCTCGAAGCCGCTGGCGCTCATCTGGGTCATGCCCACGCCGAAAACGCTGCCCTTCTTGGTCGGGTGGGCGTAGCTGAAGAACATCATCTTCGCCTCGGTGGGCAGGGTCGCCTGCATCAGGGTGACCTCTTTGCGCTGCAGGAGGGTCAGCCCCGCGGGGTTCCAGTAGACCGCGGAGGCGTCATCCGAGATGCCGTAGTAGGCGCCGCCCATGGCCAGGGCCCGGCCGCCCACGCCGTAGTACAAAAACGATCCAGCCTGCCCGCCTGACTCGCGGCCGAAGGCCGGGGAAGGATTGAGGGCCAGGAAGGCAAAAAAGAATCCCGCCGCGGCAGCCAGAGCCGCTGCAGGACGATACGACTGTCCAGGGGTCTTGCCCCTGGCCTCGTTGATGGCCATTCTTGTTCGGCAACCTGGCCCTCCCTCCCACGAGGGAGCCTTGGCTTTGCGCCCCCGTCTTTCGACGGGTTTGCCTTTATCGCCCTTGCGCGCACGACTTAACGCCGCGGCCGTGGACCCAACCCCAAAGTCCGCATACGGCGTCTAACGCGCTCGGGATGTTGCTGAATTAAGTATAACAGGAATCCGCAAGTTGTCAAGGGCCTAATTTTCCCTTGAAATGGCCTCTTCCCCCTGCTAAACTATGGCAATCCGGAGTCCCTAGCGGGAACCCCATGGAGCCCAACCCCCAAGACCAGGAAGCCGCCCGGACGCGCAGGACCTACCTCCTTCTGGCGGCGGTGGCGCTCCTGCTCGTCATCCCGCTCGTGGTCGTGGCCTATCTCCGCATGAGCGACACCACGACGAGCGGCACCCCCGGCGCGAACCTCATGTCCGTCTTCGAGAAAAGGGAAGGCCGGGGGCCGGTCCTGCCCAGCCCCATCATGTCCGCGGCCCCGATGGCGAAACAGGATTCCCTGGTCAAGCCGGTCGGGGAGATCTTCAGCCAGGAATCCTCCACGGCTCCGGCGCAGAACTCCCTCGGGATGATCACCGGCATGCCGGCCACGCCTCCCCCTCAGCAGACTCCGGCTCAGGTCCAGCCGCAGCCCCAGCCGGAGCCTGAGGTCGACCTCCAGGCGGTCATGCCCAAAGCCGCCACTGCCAAGGCTCCCAGGACGGCCAAGAAATCGTCGTGGGCCCCGCCCAAGCTGGGCACGCGGCAGTCGGGCTTGAAAACCCCCTCCTGGGCCACGGACAGCCGTAAGGGGTCGCCGGGCGCGGGAACCACCGCCCCTCAGATGCCTGCCGGCGCCCCAGGCGCGGACGGGGGCGCGCCTCCCGGCATGCCCCCTGGCATGGACCCCGCCGCCATGATGAAGAACATGATGCCCGGCATGGACATGAGCAAGATGATGCAGGGCGCGATGCCCGGGACCACCAACCCGGCAGCAGGCACGACCAACCCCACGGGAACGAAATAGCCCCTTAAGGGGCTTTCGTGGCTTCGGGGTTGATGTCCTTGAGGTTGAACTGGATGGTCGTCCCGCCGCACTCCACGATGTCCCCATCCTTGAGCAGGACGCTCCCGGACACCTTCTGGCCGTTGACGGTCGGATAGCCTTCCTCGATGGCCAGCAGGTAATACCCGTCGGGCTTTCGGTGGATGGAGGCCGCCACCTCGGGGGCCGACCCGAACAGCCCGGAGCCCTTGATGGGAACCTGAACCCGGTCTGACTTGCCGATGTAGGTGGACATGCCCTTGAGCTCGTACTCCGTGGGCCCGACCGCGCCCTTGAGGACCTTCAAGACCCCCAGTTTCTTGCCTGCCTCCTTCGCCGCGGCCTGGGCGGCCGCGACCTCGGCGGCCTCGGCGACCTCGGCCGCCTCGGCCGCGTTGGCGGCCGGAGGCTTGGGAGCGGCAGCGGCGGCCGGACCGACGGGCGCCGTGTCCTCGATGAAGACCAGCGCGTGCCGCGCGACGCCGACCACGTCGTTGTGGTGCAGCCCCGACTTCTTGACGCGCTTCTCGTTGACGTAGGTGCCGTTGGTGGAGTCGAGGTCCTCCACGAAGCAGGTGCCGCCCTGCACGCTGATCTTGCAGTGGTGGCCGGATACGGCGGGGTTGTCGATGACGATGTCGTTGTCCGGCTTGCGGCCCACCGTGAGGCTGTCCTTCGTCAGCGGGACCTCCTTGATGACCGCGGCGTTGAACTTCAAAAGGAACTTGGGCATAGTCGGTTTACTTGCCTCTCCCGATGACCATCTTCTTGAGCCCCTCGAAAACCTGCTTCCATCCCTCCGTCGGCACCCGCGCGGCCGCCACCGTGATGTTGTCGTGCCCGCCGTGGTCGCGGGACATGGCCACCAGCTTCTCCACGAAGACGCGGGGCGCCGCGCCCTCGCCGATCGTGCGCCGGATCTGCTCCTCCGTCACCTCCTTGGTGAGCCCGTCGGAGGCCAGCAGCAGGACATCCCCCTCCAGCAGGGGGTGGTCGGCGACATCCACCTCCACGTTCTCCTCGGTCCCCAGCGCCCGCGTGAGGATGTTCTGCATGGTGGACCGCGAAGCCTCGTCCGACGTGAGGAGCCCCTTGCGCACCTGGTCGCCGACCAGAGAGTGGTCCTCGGTGAGCTGGGTCAGGGCGCCGTTCCTGAAAAGGTAGAGCCGGCTGTCGCCGACATGGGCCACGGTCACGGACCGCGCATCCGCGAGGACGGCCACCACCGTGGTGCCCATCCCGTACTCCTTGGCCGCCTCCCGGCCTTTCTTATAGATCGTGGTGTTGGCGGTCTTGACGAACCATTCGAGCTGCCTGCCGCGCCGCGACAGGCTGGGGCTCCCTCCGCCCGGGTCGATGTCCTTGTTCCCCCCGAGGGCCTGGCGCGCCAGGTCGCGGATCTGCGAGACCGCGATCGAGCTCGCCACCTCGCCCGCGCTGTGGCCGCCCATGCCGTCGGCCACCACCATGAGGCCGATCTCCTCGTCGATGATGATGCTGTCCTCGTTGACCTCGCGGACGCAGCCGCGGTCGGTAAGGCCCCAGACCTCAAGGGAGGGCTTCTTCATGCGGCCGGCCCTCCTCCCCCGGGCTTCCAGCCCGGCGGTGGGGACGGCGGGAGCGTCGGCGGGGGCGGGGGAGGGACCGCGGCCTCGGACTTCATGGTCGCCCTGGGCTCGAGCATGATCTTGAACTCGCCATCGGCGGAAGGCTGTTCGCCCGCGGATGGCAGGGGCGGCACGTCTCCGTCGAGAGCGCGAGGGAGCGGCAGCTTGCTCCCCGGGGCGGCAGAGGGTCTGACCGTGGCCCGCTTCTCGAGCACGATCTTGAACTCGTCATCGGAGGAAGGTTGTTCGCCCGAGGATGGCGGAGGAGGCACGTCACCCGCCAGGGCAGCGGGCCCCGGGAACGCGGTGCCTGGCGGGAATGAAGACTTGAGCGTGGCGCGATGCTCCAACGCGATCTTGAACTCGGAGGAATCCTCCGCGGCCGGCGGCGCATCAGGCGCGGGTTCAGCCGAGACGGGCGGACTCATCAGAGGAACCGAACCCGGAGTCAGGACCACGGTCTTGTCGCTGGCGTAAGAAGGCTCGGGCTCGACGCTCTCGGCAGCAGGCTCGGACTGGGCCGGGAGTTGGAACGCCGGGACCGTGTCTTCGGGAGACGGCTCCGGAGACGGCGCCATGACCAGGTCCGGAGAGAGGACCGGGATGGACCCGGGAGACAGGACCACGGTCTTGTCGCTGGCGTAAGAAGGCTCCGTGTCTTCGGGAGACGGCTCCGGAGACGGCGCCATGACCAGGGCCGGGGAGAGGACCGGGACGGACCCGGGAGACAGGACCACGGTCTTGTCGCTGGCGTAAGAAGGCTCGGGCTGGACCGCCGGCTCAAGCTGGAGGCCCTGGACAATGGGCTCAGGCTCGACGACCTCGCTGACATCTTCAAGCTTGAGGCCCTGGGCAGGGGGCTCCGGCTCAACGCCCTCGCCCATGGCTTCAAGCTTGATGCCCTCGGCCGCGGGCTCAGGTTCGACGCTCTCGGCAGCAGGCTCGGACCGCGCCGGAAGCTGGAAAGACGGGATCTCATCCGTGGACTCGGAAGACGGCTCCGGAGACGAAGCCATGACCAGGTCCGGGGAGAGGACCGGAATGGACCCAGCGGACATCACGATGGTCTTGTCCTCCGCGTAAGAAGGCTCAGCGGCTGGCTCGACAGCAGGCTCGGCCTGCCCAGCCGGCTCGACCGCCGGCTCGGACTGCGCTGGCTCGACCACCGGCTCAGGCTGAGCTTCCGGAGCAGGGGGCTCCGCGACAGGGGGCTCGGGCAGGCCGCTCCCCATGTCCAGAGGAGGCGGCACGCCCGCGCCAGCAACGCCGGGCGCGGGCAGGGAGAAGGCGGGCGCGCCGCCGCCCCTCCCCCCACGGGAGGGCGCCATCGGGATGCCGCCATCCTCTGGAGCCTCCTGAGCCGGACCGCGCGGCTCGAGCTCGATCTTTGGGGCGGGCGCGGGAGGCTCCGCTGCCTCGGGCTCGGCAGCCGGAAGATCGATCGCTGGAGCGACATGGATCGGAGTCGACGGCTTGATCTCGGCCGGTGCCGGGGGCGCGGCTTCGACAGCCGGGGCCGGAGGAGGGACCTCGACCGCGACCGTGGCCGGAGCCTCCGGAACAGTCATCGGAGGCACCATGGCTGGAGCCGGCGGGGCTGCCATGGGCTTGCCTGACTTGATGGACTCGATGAGGGCGCGCAGGTCCGCGGCCAGCAGCGATCCCCGGGCGTAGCGCTTCGCCGGGTCCTTGGCCAGGCCCTTGTCGATGATCGGCCCGATCCCCGGAGGCAGGTCCGGCCGGATGGTCAGGATGTTCGGGTGAGGGTCGTTGGCGATCTGGAAGAGCAGGGTCCCGATGCCCTCCCCGCCCTTGAAGGGCTTCTCGCCGGTCAGGAACTCGTAGAGCGCCACGGTCAGGGAGAAGAGGTCCGAACGGCCGTCGACTTTCTTGCCCTGGACCTGCTCCGGGCTCATGTAGGACGGGGTCCCCATGACCGTGCCGGTCGCGGTCTTGGAAGAGGCGGTGATGCGGGCGATGCCGAAGTCCGCGACCCGGATGGAGCCGTCCTTGAGCAGCATGACGTTGGCCGGCTTGATGTCGCGGTGCACGATGCCCTGGGCGTGGGCGTAGTCGAGGGCGTCCGCCACGAGGGCCACGTACTCCATGGCCTGCACCGGGGCAAGGAGCTTGCCCTTGGCCGCGAACTGGACCAGGTCCGCGCCGTCGAGGAGCTCCATGGCGATGTAGCAGACGTCGGACTCCTCGCCCGCGTCGAAGATCCGGATGATGTTCGGGTGGTTCAAGGTGCCCGCGGATTCGGCCTCGCGGAAGAAGCGCTCCTTGATCTCCTTGACGGCCGCCGCGTCGGTCCCCTCCTCCATCATCATGGTCTTGATCGCGACCATGCGGTTGATCTTGGGGTCCCGGCCCAGGTAGACGATGCCCATGGCGCCGCGGCCGAGCTCCTTCTCGATCTCGTAGCGGCCCAGGGTGGGCTTGGTCGACCCTCCCGTGATGAGGACCGTGCCCTCCTTCTTGGATTGGCCGACCCCGCCGAAGACCGCGCCGTCGCTGGCAGCCTTGAGCATCTTCATCTTCTCGGCGATGTCCTTGTAGCCCGGGTCCTTGGCCGCGACGTGCTCCATGACCGAGACGGCCTTGGCGTACTGCCTCTTGCGCTCGAAGTCCAGGGCCAGGTTGTAGAGGGCGTCCTTGAGGTTGTCGTCCACGGGGCACGCCCGGAACTTGTCGAAAGCCATGTCGAGCATGCCCTGGCCCTGGAAGGAGAGTCCGAGCATCCGGGCCTGCTCGATGGCGGAAGCCTCCACGAGCTCCTTGCCCTTCTCGGTCCCGATGAGCCTCCGGGCAAGGGTCACCAGGCAGCCCGCGAACAGGAGGACCACCGGGTAGGTGACCTTGAGCCAGAAGCCCTGCAGGAAGAGGAAAAGGCCGGCCGCCGGGATGGCGATGAGCAGCACGAGGGCCAGGAGGTTGCCCCACAGGGCCTTGAGCCTCGAGTAGACGAACATCAGGAACAGGCCGACGAACGCCAGGAGCCCGAGCTCGGCCTGCCCGGCCCACGGGGGCCTGGTCAGGAACCTGCGGTTGAGGACGTTCTCGATGACGTTGGCGGTCAGCTCGATGGACGACAGCACCGGGGACGCGGGCGTGACGTAGAGGTTCCCCACCCCCTGGGCGGTCAGGCCCACGATCACGATCTTCCCCTTGAACGTCTCCGTCGGGAAGTCCTCCTTCATCACCTCCCGGTAGGAGTAGGACCTGAAGGTCCCCACCGGGCCCACGAACGAAACGAGCATGCCGTTGCCCGAGTCCAGAGGGACCTCGAGCTTGCCGGCAACCAGCTTGACGCCAGGGGTGAAGACCGAGTCGGTCGTGGGCATGCCCATGTAGGCCATGATCAGCCTCAGGGCGTAGGAGGGGAAGTAGCCGTCGCCGTACTTGACGATCGGGATCTCGCGCCGGACCGAGCCGTCGAGGTCCAGGGCGACGTTCACGTGCCCGACCCCGACCGAGGCCTCGGCGAGCCGGACGAGGGGGTAGGTGGCGCCGCTCCCGTCCGGGATCTCGGATTCAGGGGCGCCCTGCACCACGGCGTAGGTCACGACCGAGCTCGAGATCGCGGCCGGCAGCGGCGCGGGCTTGGCCAGCCCGCCGAGCTCGAAGAACATGGGCAGGACCACGCTCCCGGCTCCCTGGATGGAGGTCAGCAGGCGCGAGTCCGTATCGAGCCGGGCCGCGGCGGAAGAGAACTCCGCGCTGAAGGAGACGCCCTTTTCCACGATGTTCCTGGAGGAGACGAGGGCTTGGTATTGGGTCTGGAGCTGCTGGACCTCCTTCAAGCCCTCGTTCAATTCCTCCTCGGAAAGCAGGATATTGAGGCCGATGACTTTGGAGCCCGCTCCGGAGAGCTTGTCGATGAGGGCCGCGATGCGCCACCTGGGCCAAGGCCAGCGCCCGACCTGCGCCAGAGCGGAGTCGTCGATGGACACCAGGACGATCTCGTTCGAAGGCTCCCCGGTCTGCCTGAGGGAAGACCGGAGGTCGAAGGATTTCAGCTCGAGCGGCTCGATGAGCGGAAGGACCGGAGGAAAGAGATAACAGGCCGCCACGAACAGGCTCAGCACGAGCCCTATGGCCATATCTAATAGCCAGCTTTTCTTACCCATGGAAGTGTAGTTTATCGGAACAAGGCCAATCTGTCAATATATTCTTCATACATCGGGCAGCTTTGATATAATGTCGCCATGATCAGAAGGATGCTCCTGGCAGCGTGCCTCCTCGCGGCCGGGGCCGCGGCCGCGGCTCCCACGGCCGGCCAGCTCTACAAGGACCTGACCCCGGGACCCTACCAGATCAAGATCAGGGGCATGCTGACCCAGGCCTGCGCCAGGGCCATCGAGACCGAGCTCGCCCGCCATTTCATGATCTCCAAGGCCGAGGCGGATTTCGAGAAGGAGACCGCGGTCTTCACGATCAAGCCCAACGGCAGGCTCTCGTTCTCGGAGCTCAAGAGCATCCTCAAGAGGGCCTCCAAGCGCATGAAGCTCTCCACCTACGAGGTCGTCGACATCCGCTACATGCCCTCGGGGAAGTGATGGGCCTTGCCGGCGCGGATGCCGGGCCGAAAGCTCCCCTGGCCGCGCTGGGAGCCGCGCCCTGGGCCGCGCCCGCCGCCCTCTTCCTCGCCGCCGCGCTCCTCCACTGCGCTCCGGCCCTGCTCAGAGGAGGACCCGTCGTGCTCTCCGGCGCGGAGAACGACCTCGCCTCCCAGTTCGCGCCATGGCGCGAGTTCGGGTTCAACGAGCTCCGCCGGGGGAACCTCGCGCTCTGGAACCCCCACTCGTTCGGAGGAGCCCCGTTCTTCGGCGCCTTCGAGTCCGCGCTCCTCTATCCCCCGAACTGGATCCACCTGTTCCTGCCTCTCCCCAAGGCCCTCAACGCGGCCATCGCCTTCCACCTCTTCCTGGCAGGCCTGCTGACCTGGGCCTGGTGCAGGGTCCGGGGCCTGAGCCAGACCGCATCCTCGCTCGCGGGGCTGCTGTTCATGCTCTCCGGCCCGGTGCTCCTGCGCGTCCACGCGGGACATCTGCCCATCCTGTGCGGCATGGCCTGGGCGCCGGGCATCCTGCTGTCGCTCGAGGGCTTCTCGCGAAGAGGCAAGTCCGGGTGGCTCTTCTTCGGAGCGGCCTGCGTGGCCATGCAGGTCCTGGCAGGCAACCCGCAGATCGTCTATTACACCGCGGTCGCGGCCGCGCTCGCGGCCGCTGGCGCGGCGGTCGCGGGAAGGAATCCCGCCCCCCTGGCCGGGGCCGCGGTCATCTACCTCGGAGGAGCCGGGCTCTCCGCGGTCCAGCTCCTGGCAGGTCTCGGAGCAGCCGGGGAATCCGTGCGCGCGGGAGGCCTCCCTTTCGAGTTCGCCTCGACCTTCTCGCTTCCCCCTGAGAACCTCGCGACCCTCTTCATCCCCTGGTTCTTGGGAGACATCCACCGCTTCCCCTACTTCGGCCGCCTCTACCTTTGGGAGGGCTCCCTGTTCATCAGCGCCGCGGGCCTGACCCTCGCCCTGGCCGCGCTCTTCGACAAGAAAGACGAGTCCTGGCGCCTCCCCGCTGTCATGGCCGGGGCCATGGTCGTCCTCGCCCTGGGAGCGAGGCTCCCCCTCTACGAAGTCCTCTACCACATCCTCCCCGGCTACGACCTTTTCCGCGGCGCCGCCAAGTTCGGCTTTCTCGCGGCCCTGTTCCTCAGCATCCTGGCAGGCGCGGGCCTCGACCGGCTCCGCCGCGCGCCGCCAAGCCGCCTGCCTTCCCTGGCCGCCCTGGTCCTGGCCGTGGCCATGATGGCCGCCTCGAACGGTCTCGGCCGGTCCGCTGACCTGAAGGGCCAGGGCCGCTGGGGAGGGTGGCTGGCCGGCATCGAACGGACGGGCGAGACCTTCTCCCCTCCCGGCGCGCTCAGCCGCCCGAAGTTCGCGATGCATTCCGGAGCCTTCGCGGCCAAGGAGCTTTTCAACGCCGGCTGGGTCCTGGTCGCGATCTCGGGCCTGCTCTACGCCGCGGTCTCCGCCCCCAAGGCGGTCTACGGCCTGGCGCTCCTCTGCATCCTGGAACTGGGGGCGTTCTCCCGCCTGTCGCGGAGCATGATGAGCACGGACCTCCAGTACCCGGAACGCTGGCGCGCCGCGCTTAAGGCGGATCCGGGCGGCCACCGGGTCCTGCACGATTGGGCCGTGCACCCCAATGCGGCCATGCGCCTGGGCCTCGACGACATCATGGGCTACTCCCAGCTGAGCCTCAAGCGCTATGCCGAGTTCATCGCAGCCTCGCAGGGCGCGGACCCATCCAGGGTGGAGCAGTATCCGCCCATCACCCGGCTCCCCAAGGCGTTCTCCATGCTGCGGCTCAAGTACGACTGCCGGGACCCGCTCAAGCCCCCGAAACCCGTTGCCGGAAGCCTGCCGCGCCTGAACATCATCCGGCGGTACGCGGTCATCCCGGACAAGACGCGGCGGCTCGCAGCGCTCATGAACCCTGACTTCGATCCCGCGGCCAAAGTCATCCTGGAAACCGAGCCCGTGCCGGCACCCGCTCCGGCCGTCGCCGCATCGGCCAAGAACACCCGGCCCGGCAAAGGCGGACCCGCGCCCCAGAAGGCGCCTTCCATCCTGCGCTCCTCCACGGACCTCCTCGACTTCGAGACGGAGCTCAAGGAGCCCGCCCTCATCCTCATCACGGACAATTTCAGCAAGGGCTGGCGGGTGTCCGGCCTGGATTCCCCGCAGAAGACCTTCACGGTCCTGGCCGCGGACCATACCCTCATGGCCGTGCCTCTAGGAGCCGGCCGCCATGTCCTGCGGCTCGAGTACCGGCCCGTTGGCTTCATCGCAGGGATATGGCTCTCCCTGGTCTCCCTGGCCCTGTTCTGCGGGCTCGGTGTCCGCGCGGGCCTCAGAGCCCTCGGTGCCAAGGGAGGGACGGCATGAGATCCTTGCGCGATGCGGCCCTGTTGGCCGCGCTCGCTCTCGCGGCCTGGCCCATCCTCTCCAAGGCCAGGGAGCTCGTCGACCTCTACAGGTCCGGCTCGAACCTGCGCTGCCTGGCCAACCTCACGGCACTGGCCTCCAAACTCGACGGCGGCTCTCCGGTATGCCCGGTCACGGGCAGGCCCTACCGGGTCCAGGCAGCGGCGGACGCTTCGGTGTTCCAATGCGACGACCCTGCCCAGCACCTCAGGGTCCCGATGAGGTTCCTCAGGTCCGGCTCCGTGACCCAGGCCCGCATGACCCTGCCGGATTTCGCCGCAGCTCCGGGCTCCCACGAGCTCTCCACGACCAAGGCCAGGACCGTGGTGGAAGTGTCGGAAGGGTCCGTCACGGTCCATCTGGAGAAGAAGCCGTGGGAGCGGTTCTTCGTGATGCCCCTGGCCGCGCTCGCGGGCTTCATCGCCTTCCTCATCTCCGCGCACTTCGCGGTGGACTCGCACGCCGAGACCCGCAAGGAGCTCGCCCGGACCCCGGGGGTCGTGGCTTGGCTCAAGGCCGCGTGCCAGGGGATCGGCCGCCTGAGCCTCTGGACCGCGTGCATGGCCTGGGCCGCGGTCCTGTTCGCGTTCGGCGCGCGCGGCGCGTGCTACACCCGCGACATCACGGTCCTGCGCGAGCAAAGCCGGGTCGCCTTCCAGGACCGCTGGCTCGGGAAGGACTGGACCGGACCGGATGTCGTCAGCGAAGTCCAGGCCCTGGTCCCCGTGGCTTTCGGCAAGCGGTACTTCCGCGTCTACGCCCTGTTCCCGAAGCAGGGTCGCGTGGACCAAAGGTTCCTCTTCACGGTCGGGGAGGCCGAAGCCGGGGTCGTGTCCCTGCTCCAGCGGCCCCCGGTGTTCAGCCCGCGATGAAAGCCTCGGGGCTCCAGGCCGAACTGCGCCGCCTCTCGGACCCCAAGCGCGCCGCGGCCCTCCAGCGGTACTTCAAGACCGGCAAGGGCGAGTACGCCGAAGGCGACGTCTTCCTCGGCGTCACCACCCCGCAGATGAAGGCCGCGGCCAAGCGCTACCACGGACTCCCCCTGCCCGAGCTGCGCAAGCTCCTGGCTTCAGCGGTGCACACGGACCGGTCCGCGGCCTTGGACATCATGGTCAACCGCTTCAAGCGCGGAGACGCCACGGAGCGCGGACGCGTCTACCGGCTCTATGTCTCAGGCCTCGACCGGGTGAACAACTGGGACCTCGTGGACTGCTCCGCGCCCCACATCGTGGGCGAGCACCTGCGAGACCGCGACAAGGCCGTGCTCCTGGCCTGGGCAGCCTCGCCCGTGCTCTGGCGCAGGCGCGCGGCCGTGCTCGCCACCTTCGCGTACATCAAGGACGGCTCCTTCAGCCTGTGCCTGCGCCTGGCGCGGACCCTCCTGAGCGACCCCGAGGACCTCATGCACAAGGCCGTGGGCTGGATGCTCCGCGAGATCGGCAAGCGCGACCAGGCCTCGCTCGAAAAGTTCCTGTCCCGCCACTGCCGCAGGATGCCGCGCACCATGCTCCGCTACGCCATCGAGCGCTTCCCGGAGCGCCTCCGCCAAGCCTACCTGAAAGGGACTCCTCCCCCCGCGCGGCCTTAGTCCACGGTGATGGACTTGCTCACGTTCTTGGGCGAGTCCGGGTGCACGCCGTGGCCCGCGATCTTGAGCTTGTCGAGGAGGCCGAGCTTGGCCACGCTCATGCGCAGGGCCAGGAGCTGGAGCGCGAGCGTGCTCGTGAAGAACGGCAGCAGGTCGTCGTCCGTGCGGGGCAGGCGGATGCAGCCGGAGCGGTACTTGCGGCCGAACCGGTCCGGATGGGGCCGACACACCGCGTCGCGCAAGGACGGATGGTCCTCCGCGATGATGTAGATGTCCGCCCCGCGGATCTTGTGCGTGTTGATCTGGGAGATCGTGAGGTTGACGTCGCGCTCCGAGGGCCCGGTCACGAAGACCAGCGGGTAGTTGGTGTAGAGGCTCTCGAAAAGGCCGCCCCGCTCCACGACCCGCTCGAACGCCTCCTTCTCGACCTGGTCGAGGGCCGCGGCCGGGACATCGCTGAACGCGCGCTCCGCCACCGCCTTGTAGAGCCTGGCCAGGCCGGCCGCTGGGAGGTCGACCTCGGCCGCGAGCTCGGCCGAGAACCGCGCGAACCTGGCCAGGACGGACCGGACCGCTTCCAGGCCGAACACCGTGTTGACCCCGAGGATGGTGTTGGGCCCGTGCTTGAACTCGGCGCCCTCGTAGCCCTCGGTGTGGTTGAGCACCACCTCGCGGACCTTGAGCGCCCCTTCCTTGGCCACGCCCTGCATGCCCGTGGCCAGGATGTGGATGCTCGGCTCCAGGAAGAGGCTTTGCGCCGCGGCTTCGAGGGACTGCCGGGTCGAGGAGCCCGTCTCCTCTAGCAGGACCGGCACCTTGAGCAGGTTGTCGAGCCGCCTGCGGGTCTCCGGTCCCGGCCGGGTCTTCTCCCCGGTCTTCAGGGCCAGGACGTAGAGCACCGCGAGCTGGTTCATGAAGCTCTTGGTCGCGGGCACCGCGATCTCAGGGCCGCAGAAGAGCGGCAGGTAGAGGTCCGCCTTCTCCAGCGCCAGGGTCGAGTTGACGTTGTTGAGCACGGTCACGACCCCGACCCTCTTGCGCGTCGCGCGGATGAGATCGATGACGTCGATGAGGTCCTTGGTCTCCCCGCTCTGGCTGATGCCGATGACCAGGTCCCCGTCCCTGAGAGACCCCGAGCTCTCGGCCCGGAAATCACCTGGCAGCATGGCCGTGACCCGGACGCCCGCGATCTTGTTGAAGAAGACCGCGGCGCACTTGGCCGCGTGGAAGGAGGTGCCGCAGGCCAGCAGGTAGACCGAGCCGCCCGAACGCCTGGCGCGGACGATCCTGGAGACGAACTCGTCCGAGCGCCGGCCGATGTCGTCGGCCTCCTCCAGGAGGCAGAACCCGTCGAGCAGGCGCACCACGGGCGCGAGCCCCTTCGGGGCCAGGGCCGCGAGCTCCTCGAGGAAGCCCCCCATGGAGGACTCGAATCCCTCGGCCTTCAAGACCGCTCCGGGACGGGCGGCCATGGCCTTCAAGCCCGCGGCCTCCGGGCTCTCCAGGAACCCGAGGAAATCCGTCTTGAGACGGTCGGCGTGGGCGCGGGACGCGAGGCGCGCCACGGTCTCCCGCGCGGTCCGGGCCGCGGCAGGGTGCCTGCGGCCCAACCTCTCCGCGAGCGCCAGCAGGTCCGAGCGCCGCAGGAAGAGGCTGATGACCTTGGCCACAGCCGCGGGCTGGCTGAAGATCTCCTGCTGCATGAAGTACCGGTAGGGCTCGCTGAGCTCGGTCTCCTCCACCTTGAGCCGGGAGCGGACCGGCTTCCTCTTGAGCTCCTTGCCCGTGCGCAGGTGGAAGAACCTGACGCTATCGTGCGTGTAGAAGGCGAACTCGTTCTCCTTGATGGGAAGGAGGATCTTGGTCAGCGAGAGCACGGAGGCCAGGTCCGAGGAGGCGATGGTGAAGGGACCGTGCGCCTCATCATGGCCCACGCCCATATAAAGGGAGCTGCCCGCCTTGATGGCCGCGACTAGGTGCGTCACCGGGTCCACCACCACGGCCGCGTAGGAGCCCACCATCTTCCGCGCGGCCGCGAGGATGGCGGCCTTGAGCGCCGCTTCCCTGCCGGCCAACGCCTTTCCAGAAGCCGGCAGGGACGCTCGGCCTCCGGCCTTGACCGCGTCCCGTCCACGGCGGGCGAGCTCCTTGGCGAAGAAATGCTCCACCGTGTGCACCAGCATCTCGCCGTCGTTGTCGCTGAGGACCTTGTGGCCCTGGCTCGTCAGCCAGTCCTTGAGCTGGTCGCAGTTGGTGATGTTCCCGTTGTGCGCGCCGTAGAGGTGCGTCTTGCACCGCGCCTCATGAGGCTGGGCGTTCTCCCTGGTGACCGCGCCGAAGGTCGCCCAGCGCACCTGGCCGCAGAAGATCTTCCCCGGCAGCGCGCCGATGGCCAGCTTCTTCGTGACCACCGTGGGCGAGCCCACGTCCTTGAGCAGGGTGACCTTGCCGGCCGCGGTCTGGATGGCGGCTCCGGTCGAATCGTAGCCCCGGTACTCCAACATCCGCAGCAGACGCGAGGCGACCTCCCCGAGGTCGGCCCGGTCCCTGGCGCAACGAAGTCCGATGACGCCGCACATAATCGGGAATACTACAAAATAGCGCGAGCCTCCCTCCCAAGGTGATAGATCATCCGCAGAAGGCGGGGGCTCCGCCCGCGCTCAGCGGTCGATGTCCCGCCGGTGGCCGATGGCCTGGATGGAGATGACCCAGGTGTTGGCGTCCAGCCGGTAGACGACCCGGTACTCGCCGACCGGGAAAGAGCGCAGGCCCGAGAAGGGGCCCTGCAGGGGCTTGCCGGCTCTGTGGTCGCGCGCGATGACGTCGAGGGACAAGGTCACCCGGGACTTGATATCCGGCGGAAGCGCGCGAAAGTCCGCTGCCGCGGAGGACAGGAACTCGATGCGGAGCAGGCTCACGGACGGGCCGCGGTTTTCCAACGGCGAGCGGGGGAAGAGGCCCGGGGACCGACCACGACTTCGTAGGAGAGCCTGCGGCCCGCGCGGTCCTCGCGCCGCGCCTTGGCGAGCGCGGCCGTCCAGGAGGCGGAGCGGGCGATCTCCAAGGTCTCAAGCCAGCCTTCGTACTCGTCCACGGCCATCATCACGGCATGAGGTTTGCCCCTGTGGGTGATGACATAGCGCGTGAAGGCCTTGTCCACGTCCTTGACCATGGAAAGGAATCTGCTCCGGGCTTCGGTGGTCGGCAGGGTATGGGTCGCCATAATCAAAAAGGTTAACAGAAAAGTGTACACCTGTCAATGCTTGCCTCCTCCCAAGCCTCCGCCGGACTACCACGCTTCCGATAAAGTGTAGTAATATGAACGGGAAGCGGGCCGTTAGCTCAGCGGTAGAGCATTCGCCTTACACGCGAAGGGCCGCAGGTTCGAATCCTGCACGGCCCACGCAAGCCCCTACGAGAACCTTGCCATGATAACGACCTGGGTCAGACTGAAGGCCCTTCTGGCGGACGAGCGCGGCACCATGATCGAGATCCCGATCACCATCGCGCTCGTCTGCGTGGTCCTGGCCGTGGCGGTCAATCAGCCCACCCTCGGGCGCGCCGCTCTGGCGGCCGTCATCGCGATCGCGGCTTTCCTGGGCGGCCTCGCGCTCCTGGTGGGCATCGGGTTCCTCCTGGGCAGGGTCTCGGAGATCCGCTGGGTCAATGCCTTCATGGATAGCAGGCCGGTCAAGTTCTTCGCGGAGTGGCTGCCCTGGCTCCTGCTGTCCATGTTCACGGGCGCGGCAGGAGCGTTCTTCGGCTTGGTGATCGCGGAAGCCGCGAACCAGGCTCCCGCCGGCCAAGTCAAGACAGGCATCATCTCCGGACTCGTCCTCGCCGCCTTGCCCCTCCTCTGCCGCCTCTGGCAGGGACGCGGGAAGAAAATGCCCCCGCGGTCCGACGGACCTCAAGCGCAGCCGTAGGCAACCCGGGACCCAAGGCCCAAGTTTTCTGGGACCATCCCCGGCACTAGGTGCAATTTTCCGTAGGCCTAAATACGCCTGATTGCTTTCCTTGAGGCCCATCCGGCCTTGCCGGCTTGTTTCCGATAATCTCGTCAGATGAATTCAGGAGGAGCAATGTCCAACCGTTCGATCTCTCTCGGAAAATCAGTCATCGCCGTCGCCATCTCGCTTTCCCTCGTGGTCCTGAGCCCGGGCTTCGCCGCTTACGAAGCCGCGGCCCAGCAGGTCGCGGGGACCAGGGTCGTGACCCAGGCCGCGACCCCCGGCTCAGGCCAGGTCGGAACCATCAGGGTCCTGACCGGGAACTCCATGCCCGTCTCGCCCCTCAACGGCAATGCCGTGAGCTTCGGCAGCGTGCTCCCGGGCGTCTTTGCTCCCTCTATCAAGGAAACCGCGGTCCTGACAGGTTCGATCGGGTCCGTGCTCCCCATGGCTGTCCCGACCGCGGTCGAGACGGTCGTGCTGCCCAACGCCCTGCATCTCACAGCCCCGGTCAAGGCGCAGGACAGCGCTCCGGTCCAGGGCCCCAAGGAAGTCGAACAGTCGCTGACCGGCATGTCGGATGAGGTCGGCCAGGAGGTCGAAGCTGTCGGCGACATCTCCAAGGCGCAGAGCGAAGGCGCTCACGGCCTCGGCGTGAAGCTCGATTCCATCATCACCAGGACCCGCCAGGCTTCCTCCTCCGACGCGGACCTCGTCCCCGCTGCCGGCCGGTTCGGCGACCTCTCCGGTCCCAGCCGCCTCGCGGCTCCGGACGCCTCCGCTGAGATCTCCCTCGCTCCCGAGGCCGGGAAGTCCGTCCCGGACGCAGAGCCTCAACGGCCTCTGGGCAAGAAGCAGCCCCTGGGCGCGAGGATCATCGCCTCGGTCCTGGCCCTGCTCCCAGCCGCGCTCCTGGGCTGGCCCCTGTTCGCGGCCGGCGCGATCTACGCCGGCGGCGCGGTCCTGGCCTCGAGCGTGCTCCTCGCTGCCCTGCCTTTCATGGGCGACAGCACCCCGAAGGCCATCCGGGCGATCCCCGGCTTCGCGCTCCTGGGCTTGGGCGGCTTCACCGTGTTCACCGCGCTGACGGGCGGCACAGGCCTCGTGATGGGCGCGCTCGCGACCCTCGGCGGCTGGGGCCTGGTGCGCTACGGCCTGGGCAAGACCGTGCAGGACAGCCGCTTCGACGACTACCTCGCCCTGACCGCCTATTTCGGCGGCATCGGCGCGGTCGGCGGCGCTGCCCTGGCCCTCATGGGCCCGGCGGGCTTCATCGCCGCTGCCTTGAGCGTGCTCGCCTACCCGACCGCGGCTCTGCTCCTCATGCACCTGCCGGGCTGGGTGGGCCACGGCATCATGTCCATCATCAACTCCGTGCGGGGCAGCCTGCGCGGCATGGGCCGCATCGCAGGGGCGGCGTGGAACGACACCCCGCTCGTCGACCGCCTATCGACGTTCTCTGAAAGGCACCTGAAGGTCTCCAAGTGGAACGCTGTCTGGCTCGCGGGCCTCTGGATCCCGGTGTGGGTCCTGCAGCTCGCCGGGTCGGCCGTGGGCTTGGTCTCCGGCCTCGCTGTCACGGCCATGCAGGCGCCGGTCCTCTTCCTCTGGGGCGCCTCCCACAAGCTCGGGAAGGACTCGCGGGCCACGAAGTTCTTCGGGGCAGTCAGCCACTTCATGTTCGACAACGTCCAGGGCGCCAAGAAGGCCCTGTTCAACCGGGCGGAGCGCCTGCTCATCAACGGCGCCAACTCCAAGTCCAAGGCGATCAGCATCCCCTCCACCCTGGGCATCTACCTGATGTCGCTCGCCGCCGCGGTCGCGGGCGTAGTCGCCACGCCGTTCCTCTTCCTCGCCGGCGTGATCACCGGGCTGGGCAAGACCGGTCAGGCCTACGACCCTGCCAAGCACGACCCCTACAGCCTCAGGGTGGACCGCGACGATTCCCCGGGCGAGAAGCCCGAGGAACCCACGGACCCGGGCCAGCCCGCGCCTCCTCCGGGCAGCACCCTGGTCCCGCGCCTCATCGCCAGTGCGATCGCGCTCCTCCCCGCGGTGTTCCTGGGCTGGCCGCTCTTCCTGGCCTCCCCGGTGGTCGGAGTGTTCTACGGCGCCGTGACCCTGAGCCTGGCCGCCCTGCCGTTCGTGCCGGCCAATTCCGCCAAGGCCCTGCGCGTCCTGCCGGGCGTGCTCATGATCATGCAGGGCGTGCTCATCCCCTACCTCAGCTTCATGATGGGGCCCATCGGCTTCGGGGCGCTCCTCCTGGCCACGGCCAAGACCAACGCCTTCTGGATGTCGGTCGTCAACATCCTCGGCGGGTGGGGCCTCATGCGCTTCCTCAGCCGCAAGGCCGAGAACGGAGACGAGTTCTCCATGGACTCGGGAGAGCGCATCGGCGCCTACTTCGGCGCCCTGGCGCTCATGACCGGAGCCGGCATCGTGTTCAGCGCCGCGACCGGCGTCATCCCCACGGTCCTGACCGTGGGCGCCTACCTCTTGAGCCCGCTCCTGCTCATGCACCTGCCCAAGCCCATCTTCGTCGGCCTGGGCTCGGTGTTCTTCCGCATGTGGAGCAGCGTCCGTAACTCCTACAAGCTCTTCAGCGCCTGGCTCGAGGACACCAAGTTCCACCGCAACCTCGAGTCCCACGCCAAGCACTGGCTGGGCAAGAGCGTCTGGAACGGGGCGTGGCTCTCCGTCATCTGGGTGCCGGTCTGGCTCAGCCAGCTCGTCGAGTTCGCGCTGGCCGGGGCCGTGGGCCTGACCCTCGGCGTCATCCGCGCTCCCCTGAACTTCCTGTGGGGCCTCTCCTACGACCTCGCTCCCAAGTCGCGGATCACGCGCTTTTTCTCCGCCATGGCCCGGACCTCGGAATCCATGGTCGAGGGAGAGAGCAGCCGCGCGTTCTTCAGCCATTACTCAGGCCCGTTCCTCAATGCCATGGACGAGCGGTCCGAGAGCCCCAGCCACCGGCCCACCTTCAAGGCCGGGGTGAGCTTCGTCTTCTTCAGGATCGGGCAGGCCTTCTATCTCATGAAGATGGCCCTGCTCCTGCCGGTCAGCCTCCTCATGGGCGCGGCCTTCGGGGTCTACAACGCGTTCAAGGGCAAGGCGGATGACTCGTTCGACGACCCCTTCACGTTCAAGGAACCCTCCAAGGAGACTCCGCCGGAAACCGCGCCGGGGTCTTGAGTCAGGGGAAGGAAAAAGACTAATATCTACCGGTGGGAAGCTCGGCTTCCCACCGGTAATTTGGGGTCGTGGTGTAGCCTGGTTTAACACGCCGCCCTGTCAAGGCGGAGACCGCGGGTTCAAATCCCGTCGACCCCGCCATCTGCGAAGTGAAATCCCTCCGGGTCCGCTCGAAGGGATTTTCTTTTTACCTGGAAGATCAGCCGGCGCCTTCCTGCATATAGTCGACCACGATCGTGATGATCTTCTTCACGGTATCGTTGCAGGACTTGAACTCAACGCGGTCCAGGACATCGTTTCCATGCTTTCTAAGCAGGTCGCTGATCAGAGCATGGATGAATGACTGCGTGACCGCATCCACCCGCTCAAAATTCAGAATGACATCCTCGCCAATCTCTAGGGCTGGAAGGATTTCCCTTATGCGAAGGTCTCTTGCAACATCCTTATTCTCGGCGAAGGCGCCGGCATGGGAAAAGATGTCGATTCGCTTCACGAGAATCGGGGCCTCTTGTACCGCTCCTTTCGCCGATCTCTTACAGCGGAGCCGTAGGTTTCCCGGATCGCGTCCAACAGCCTCGAGAACTCTTCGGTTTGGTCAAGGCTGATGTCTACACCGACGACCGTTCCGTGCCAAGCCGGCATTACTCCATCGGACGCATACCGGTCCATGAAAGGGTCCGCATGCAGGCGAAGATTCCGGGCCGACCCCTTCTTCAGCAGCTTGTAGAATCCGGCGCCGCTGTAGATCACGAAGAAGTCGCGGTTGACGCTGGCAATCGACTTGATGAAGAACAGGCCCGCTCCCGCGTTCTGCTCGGTGCCTCCTTCTCTGCGAGTAGTGCCGGTGATGCCGGGCATGAGAGCAAGCCGGATCGCATCCAGATCCGTATCCGCGCGATGCGAACGCGTGATGGTCGCCTTGATCCCAAGGCCTGTATCCGCAATGCCGATACGGATGGAATTGCTTTTCTTGTAGTACTGCGCGCAAAGAAGCGCTCCATTTGCCGCCTCCGCGTGCTCTAACACGTTTCTCACGAGCTCGCTGACAATGTAACCGAGGGTCTTGGCCTGCTCCGCCTCGAGATGAAGCAGCGGAATCATGTCTGTAATGAAACTTGTCAGTTCGGCTGATGTGCGTATCTGAGTCAGCGGAATGAACCGTCCTGCCGGCTCATGTTCTTTGATGATAATAGCAGATGGAATATTCAAGAGTTTAAACCTGCATTTCGACCCTCTTAGCCACTAGGTCGGCCTTCTTGCCACAATCTCCGTCGTAAAATGGGTTCTACTCAAAGACTTGACAAACCCATAGCTAGTGTGATATCATACTAGCTATGGCCTTCTTTGTCACCCGAC